>CACLZW010000064.1 GCA_902611475.1 uncultured Alphaproteobacteria bacterium | reverse complement strand
ATCCCTTTCTTTCGAGAAGTGCATTAGTCGCGACCGTTGTTCCCATTTTTATAGAGTTTATAATATCTGTGGGTATTTTTGCGCCATGAGGTACTTTTAGAAAACGCTTTATTCCTGCCATACCTGCGTCTTTATAAAGTTGGTCATTTTCCGAAAGGATTTTATCAGTATGTATTTTGCCACTTGGGTCTTTCGCTACTATATCGGTAAATGTCCCTCCACGATCAATCCAAAAGTCCCATTGTTTGCTCTTATCTACATTTAACATATTTTCTATTTACTTGGTCTATATCTCTTTTGGAAGACATTAAATAATTTTAATTGATAATCAAATACAGCTGATTAACACAATATTGAACGTTTAAATCTTAATCAAATTAATCCAGCAACCCACTTTTCAATAAGATATCTGGCTATAGCTCCCCTTCTAGCCATAAAAATTGACTTGTCTAGACCATTAAGAGCTCTAAAAACCTGTTCTTTACTAACCCAAATAGCATCTTCAAGTTCATCTTTATCGATTTTTAAGGATCTATTTTGTGCTTCTCCAGTGCATCCCATCATTAAAGACGCAGGAAAAGGCCATGGTTGACTGGTTATGTATCTTACTTTTTTTAATTTTATTCCACTTTCTTCCATTGCCTCTCTTTCCGCTGCTGCTTCAATAGTTTCACCAGGCTCAATAAAGCCAGCTAAACAAGAGTACATTTTTTCAGGCCAACCATGTGATCGCCCAAGAAGAATATCATTTCCTCTTTTAATTAACATGATCACGACTGGATCAATTCTGGGAAATTGTTTTAAATTGCATTTTATGCATGTTTTTTCCCATCCAGCTTTTTCAGAAGATAATTTTCCACCGCAAGATTGACAAAAGTTTACTCTTTTGTGCCACTCATACATACCCTTTGCTGTTGCACATAAATTTGCATATTTAGAGTTCAAAACTGGCAATAAATTCCGTAAGTCACAAAAGTAAGTACCCGTCGGTAGATCTGGATGATAATTTCGGTCTGCATCATTAAAGGACCCAATTTGTCCTGTGTTTCCTAAAACATCGCGTGAGTCAGACATGTCCCACAAAAAAACATTTTTATTTTCAAACTCTCCAAGAAAAATATACGTTGTTAGTCTTTTTATAAACTTAGTTCTTTGGTTTATTAGATAGGGAAAAGGTTTCCCATCATTAAAGCGAAAAAGAATTTTTCCTCTCCAAATAAGTAAATGGGAACAATTTTTTATTTGCATAATTTGTTTTGAGTTTCGAAAATGTGCCTTCCTTTTTAAATTTATTAGCGAGAATAATGGAGGTGGGCCTAAATCCATTGGGTAATCCTTAGTATATTTAATTTTCTTGTTTAAGACTTTGTTAGATATATAATTATAGGCGAGAGATCGGCTCGGGTAAACCTTATCGATCACCCGGCCAGGTCCGAAAGGAAGCAGCTGAATTGTATAGGTTTAGGTCGTTTGTCGATCTCTCGTTCAAATAGAAATTGTTAATAATAGTTGAGAAGATGATAAGGAAGAAAAAAGTTGTATGAAGAGCCATATAAAGTATTAGCGCTAAAATATAGGCCTTCTCAATTTTCTGAATTAGTAGGTCAGGATACGTTAGTGAAAACATTGAGGAACTCTTTTCTTTCTAATAGAGTTGGACATGCTTTTTTGCTGCATGGAGATAGAGGAGTAGGAAAGACTTCTACCGCAAGACTTATTGCAAAGGCTCTGAACTGTACAGAGAAAAAAGATGGTGATGTAGAGCCGTGTAATTCTTGTTCTAATTGTAAGTCAATTCAATTGGGCAGACACGTAGATGTAATTGAAATGGATGGAGCAAGCAAAACTGGAGTAAACGATATACGAGAGATAATTGAAACGGTGGTTTACAGAGCAGCTTCAGCTAAATTTAAAATTTATATTATTGATGAAGTACACATGTTGTCTAACTCTGCTTTCAACGCTCTCCTAAAAACATTGGAGGAACCTCCAGAGCATGTAAAA
>CACLZW010000063.1 GCA_902611475.1 uncultured Alphaproteobacteria bacterium | reverse complement strand
ACGAGGAAAGTTACCGCTGTAAAAACGAAACCTCCAAAGGTGGTACTAATGGCTAAGGCTAAAAGAGCTTGCCTCCAGCCATGAGAAAACTTTTCAGACTTTATTTTAGGCGATCCTCCATTTGGCAACTCAATAGGTTTGAGAGCACGCGCAAAAAATATTCCGTAAATTATGCATATTATTCCAGATATCAAGAAAGCCATTTTCCAATCACTATAAAAAATAATAATGCCTGTAATTAATGGAGCACAAGCTACGCCCATATTTCCAAATAATCCATTGACACCGAGCCGTAGACCGACGCGCTCTTTTGTTTCCAATAGCATTGCTATTCCGACCGGATGAAAAATAGCAGCAAAAAAACCCAAGCTGGACAAGCCTAATACCAGATGGAGTGATGTGTAAGAAAAACTTATCAGGATCGACGAGATGCCTATCCCAAAATGAAATACTACCATTGTAATAGATCTTGAAAAAATGTCTGCTACTCTGGCTGCTATTGGAGATGCAACCCCAAACAGAATAAACCCCAATGTTGCTAGATGTATGGTTTCACCATAGGTGAGCCCTATGTCCCGCCCTGCATCGTATGCTGCTTTTCCAAAGACGAGAATTATGAAGTGGTCTAAAAAATGACTAATAAAAAGATAAATGTCAGGAATTTTTTTGTTTCGAAAGCGTGAAAGCATGATAGTTTACTATCACGATTTACTCGAAACGGGATATTAAATAATTACTTTTGCATATCACTTTTGTTAAAAGGTTAATTTTTTTATGGGATCATAAAGGGCATCAAAATGAATAAAGAAAGCACATATATTCCACCTGAGGTTTGGGAATGGGATAAGCCTAGTGGGGGGGCGTTTGAAAGCATAAACAAACCCACGGCTGGCTCTGCTTATGACCAGAAGCTTCCCAGAGGAAAGCATCCATTACAATTATACTCTCAGGGAACGCCAAATGGAGTAAAAATAACATTGATGTTAGAGGAGCTACTAGCTTTAGGGCATGAAGGCGCTGAGTACGACGCGTGGCTTTGCCGAATAAATAAAGGTGAGCAGTTTTCATCTGGTTTTGTAGAAATAAACCCCAATTCAAAAATTCCAGCGTTACTAGATCAGTCAAATGGAAAAGAACAACGAGTTTTTGAGTCCGGTGCTATTCTCTTATACTTAGCCGAAAAATTTTCAGAGTTTTTGCCAACAGAACTAAACAAGCGTACTGAATGCCTTTCCTGGTTATTTTGGCAAATGGGAAGCACGCCGTATTTGGGAGGCGGCTTTGGGCATTTTTATTCCTATGCGCCTGAAAAATTTCAATATCCAATAGACAGATATGCGATGGAAACCAAACGCCAGTTGGACGTATTGGACCAAAGATTAAGTCAAACTGAATACTTAGCTTGTGAAAAATTCACTATTGCTGATATAGCCTCTTGGCCATGGTACGGACAGCTCGTGCTTGGTCGATTATATAGCGCTGGTAACTTTTTGGATGTGTCTTCATATAAAAATGTCGTTGCTTGGGCTGAAAAAATAGATCAAAGACCAACAGCAAGTAAAGCACGGATGGTTAATCGTATAGTAGGAAATCTAAAGTTTCAGTTGCATGAAAGACATGACGCGTCGGATTTTGAATTAAAAACGCAGGACAAACTTGACGTTTCTGAATAGTTTTATATTTCAGTGGATATCTACGTGACCAAAATTCTTGAAAGTTTTGAGCTTTTGTAATATCGTTACTGACATATCGGGAGAAACTAGCAATAGTTGCCGAAGGAGCAACCGCCCCGGAAACTCTCAGGCAAAAAGGACCGGTATAGACTGAACACTCTGGAGAGCGACTTTAAATAGTCCGCCGAAGGGATAACGATCTCAGGCAAAGGAACAGAGGGGGCATTCTTGGATGTGTACTTACACACATCTTTAACGAATGCCGGTAAAATCATTTAATACCGGAATGAGAAGGTTAGGTTTTGACAGAGCTTAAAAAGACGGCTTTATACGATCTTCATCGAACTCTAGGTGCTAAAGCGATACCTTTCGCTGGATATGAAATGCCTGTTAATTACCCTTTAGGAATTATGAAAGAGCACCTATATTGCAGAAAGTCTGCAGGCCTTTTTGATGTTAGTCATATGGGGCAGCTAGTCATTTCGTCTAATACACAGTCTATGCAATTCATTGCTTCTGAGTTGGAAAAACTTCTTCCCATTGATGTATT
>CACLZW010000062.1 GCA_902611475.1 uncultured Alphaproteobacteria bacterium | reverse complement strand
TTTCGTGAAAACATGTTTCAGCCAAGTCCGTATCGAATATTCGACAAAGTAAGCTATATTCATTTTGTATTGATGCAATTGAGAAGTCCTTATATTTTTTCGCTTCGTTGGCAAACTGCACTGTTCCCCAGGCTGTCTCATTAGATAATCCAATATATCTAATTTTTCCCTCTTTTTTGAGATCATATAATTCCTTTACTACTAGCTCAATATTTTCTCGCTCTACTCTACTTTCCTGGCTGGTAGGGTCGTAGTTCCAATATTGTCTAAAATGATAACTGCCTCTGTTTGGCCAATGTAATTGATATAGATCAATATAGTCTGTTTGTAAATTTTTTAGACTACCTTCTATCGCTAAACGGATTTCTTTTGGAAAAATTCCTTTACCATTTCTAACGTTCTTATAGCCTTTGCCACTAATTTTTGTAGCAATTACTAATTCTTTTCTTGTTTGCAAATTTTTACCAAGCCAGTTGCCCAGGATTCTTTCGGTATCACCCGTGGTTTCTGCTCTCAAAGGACATACAGGATACATTTCGGCAGTATCTATGAAGTTAATTCCCGCATCTAAACTCATTTCTATTTGTTTATGGGCATCCACTTCATCGGTTTGCTCGCCCCAAGTCATAGTTCCTAAGCAAAAGTCTGTTACTTTTAGTTCTGTACTTCCTAAGTTTACAAATTTCAATTTTAAGTTCCTTCACAACATTATTTGCGTATTAGCATTTTCTTGGATTTAAGAGATGGCCTATAAGCTTTGACTATTAGTGCATAAACAATTATTTGTAAAATGTTAACAATTAATTTCTTGATGAGGTAAGCAATGGGTATGATTAGCAGTGTAAGGAAATTTTTTCAAAGAAAACCATTGGTTGTTGTTATACGGCTAGATGGGGTCATAGGTGCAGTGAGTAGATTTGGGTCAGGGGGTCTAGACGATTCCAATACTCAAAAATTATTAGAAAAGGCCTTTGAGTTCGAAAAAGCCAAAGCGATTGCAATAAAAATAAATTCTCCTGGTGGTTCCCCTACACAATCATCTCTTATAGCATCGAGAATTTTAAAATTATCGGAAGAAAAAAAAATACCCGTTTTATGCTTCTGTGAAGATGTTGCAGCATCTGGAGGCTATTGGTTAGCTTGTGCTGGTGAAGAAATTTACTCGGATATAAATTCGATTATTGGTTCCATAGGTGTAATCTCTGCAAGTTTTGGTTTTTCAGAGCTTATATCCAGATATGGTATAGAAAGAAGAGTATACACGGCTGGAGAAGAAAAGAGTATGCTGGATCCTTTCCAGCCAGAAAAAGCTAGTGACGTAAAACGGCTAAAATCTATCCAAAAAGCCATTTTTGAAAATTTTAAATCTTTTGTGAGCGAGCGCAGAGGTGACAAGATAAAAGGAAAAAAAATATTTAACGGCGAAGTATGGGATGCACCAAGAGCAAAAGATCTTGGTCTCATCGATGGCATAGGAATGATGGAAGATATTTTGGAGGCAAAGTTCGGAACAGATATAAAAATTAAATATATAAACAAAAAGAAATCATTTTTGTCTCGCTTTAGTAGTTCATTGATAAATGATATCAACTCGAAGATAGTCGAAAAATACTACTTCTCAAAATTTGGGCTATAAGCTGTCGATGGGAAGCTAATTGAAAGAAGAAAAAACAGCACTAATCACAGGGGGCGCCAAACGACTAGGGCGTTCTATCTCAAAGGAGCTGGCAAGAGCTGGCTATAATGTTATTATACATTACAACAGCTCAGAGAACGATGCACTAAGCCTCAGAGAGGAGTTACTAGAATTCGGTGTCGATGTTTCCCTTATTCAAGCTGACTTATTAAATGATAACGAAACACTTTCATTATTTGACAAGTGTAAAAAGCTGATAAAAAGACCTGTGAATTTACTCATAAATAATGCATCGATCTTCGAATATGACAATATAAAAACCGCAACTTTAGAAAGTTGGAATCGTCATCAAAAGTCAAATCTGCAGGCACCATTTTTTTTAACACAAAAATTTGCTGAGCAAGCACCGGAGCCTGAGAAGCTAGAAAATGGTGAGTTGGAAAGTAGGTCGTGTATCATAAATATAATTGATCAAAGAGTTCAGAATCTGACAACCGATTTTACTACCTATACACTAGCCAAATCCGCTTTGTGGACATTAACACGAATTTCAGCAAAGGAGCTCGCCCCAAAAATAAGGGTGAACGCTATAGGGCCAGGTCCAACTTTGAAAGCAGAGTTTCAAAGTGTTTCAAATTATAAA
>CACLZW010000061.1 GCA_902611475.1 uncultured Alphaproteobacteria bacterium | reverse complement strand
GACTGGGGTACTGCAACTAGTCCTATGTATCAGGCATATGATAAAGGGATTCCTGTTAAAATATGGGTAGATGAAACACGGCCAAGAAATCAAGGAGCGCTCACTTCATGGGAGCTTAATAGTCATGGTATTGATCATGAATACATCGTAGATAATACTGGTGGGTTTCTGATGCAAACTGGTCAGGTTGATATGGTAATTGTAGGAACTGACCGAACTACAGCCAAAGGTGATGTTTGCAATAAAATTGGCACATATTTAAAAGCGTTAGCTGCAAAAGACAATGAGGTGCCGTTTTATGTGGCCCTGCCCTCCCCAACAATAGATTGGACTGTCTACGATGGACTGAAAGAAATCCCCATAGAAGAGAGAAATGAGGAAGAAGTTTCTTATGTAAAAGGAAACGATAAAAATAATGAGATAAACAGTGTTAAAGTAACGCCTGAAGGGACTTTTGGATTTAATCCTGCCTTCGATATTACACCTTCCAGTTTGATTACTGGCTTAATTACAGAAAATGGTGTCTGCAATCCAAACACCCAAAAACTAGAAGACCTTTTTCCCAGAAAATAAAGGATAAAAAAATGTTTGTAAAAAATAATTACAGTAAAACTGATGCGAATGGATGGAGAAGGAAAGCTGGTTCATTAGTTGCAGATAAAGATCTTGGGGAAAGAGTTTATACTTCAAGACTAATTGGTTTAGTCCCTGACCTAATAATGCACGGTGGTGGAAATACGTCCGTTAAAGTAACTAGAAAAAATATTTTTGGAAACGATGAAGAGATTCTTCATGTGAAGGGTTCAGGCTGGAACCTTGATACTATTGAAGCCCCAGGATTACCAGGTGTACGGTTAAGTCCACTACAAGAGTTTCGGAAGTTAAAAAAAATGACCGATGAGGATATGGTTAACATCCAGAGAAATAACCTTATTGATAGTGGCTCACCCAATCCATCTGTTGAAACGTTACTTCATGCATTTTTGCCTCATAAATTCGTGGACCATACTCACTCTACACCATTTTTAATTTTGGCTAATTTACCAGATGCAAAGAAGATCTGTAATAAAATATTTGGCGACTCTCTAGCTATAGTTCCATACATAATGCCTGGCTTTAAATTAGCAAAAAAAGCTGTTGAAATATATGAAAAAAATCCATCAGTAAAAGGTATGCTTTTGCTAAATCATGGTCATTTTACCTTTGGAAAAACAGCTGAAGAAAGTTATCGGAGAGTAATTGAGCAAACAAATAAAGTAGCTGCATTCTTTAGCTTAAAAAAAGAATTAGAGCTTGGTAAAAGACATCCCACAAAAAATTTATATATGATCCCCAAAATAAGAGGTTTGATCGCAGACATATCGTTAGGGAAAAACGATCCGATGCCAATAATTGATCTAAGAAATAGCAAACAAGTATTAAATTTACTGAATGATAAAAACCTATCAAAGCTAGAAAATAGAGGCATGGCCTCCCCGGATCACGTTATCAGAACTAAAGGGGCACCGCTTCACATCAAAAATATAGCGGACTATCAAGATGAAAAGGTGTTAAAGAAACATATTGAGGGTTTCTCTAGTAGGTATATAAAATATTTTAATAGACAGTCGAAAAGGGCAGATGAAAAGAAATCAATTTTGACTGCAGATCCAAAACATGGGTGGTTACGAAGTATTGGAGTTATTGGGGTAGGCAAGAATGCTAAAGAAGCATCTGCCACAGCTGACCTGGCAGAACAAAACTTACATATTCGTATCATTAGTGAGAAATTTGGAGGATTTTACCCTATCAAAGAAAAAGATATGTTTGATTGTGAGTATTGGTCACTAGAACAAGCAAAATTAGGGAAAGGCACCCCTCCTCATTTTGAAGGGAAAGTAGTTATTGTCACAGGTGGAGCTGGAACAATTGGACTTGAAACAGCTAAAGCATTTTCTCGATTGGGCGCAAATATCCTATTAGTTGATAATAATCAAAAGCTATTAGACATTGCATTATCAAAACTGACACAATGGGATAAATCATTTTGCTGTGATATTACTGACAAAAATAGTGCTAAAAAAGCAATGGAAGCTGCAATTTGGAATTTTGGAGGCCTAGATATATTAGTTTCAAATGCTGGCAACGCTCCAAGCGGACAGCTAATTAATTTACCAGATAAGAAACTAAGAGAATCTTTTGAGCTTAATTTTTTTGCACATCAATCTTTTTCAATTGAGGCTGCAAAAATACTTGAGATTCAGGGCAGAGGGGGCCAAATTTTATTTAACATTTCAAAGCAAGCAGTTAATCCTGGCAAAGGAATGGGTGCGTACGGTATGCCTAAATCTACGACTATGTTCTTAATGAGACAACTGGCATTAGA
>CACLZW010000060.1 GCA_902611475.1 uncultured Alphaproteobacteria bacterium | reverse complement strand
AAAATTAGCATATATGTCAAAATGGATTCACCACTCGGGAGGAACCCTTTGTGAGCCAACAGATATACCGGTAAATAAGAGACATTTAGACATGCTTTTTGCGCATATGACACTTTCCGACAAGCCTTATATGGGTTCGGTCACTGCGCCTGAGAGGGCAGAAGACTCAGTTGAAATGAGTGAGATTCTTTTTGGTAAAAAATTTGTTAGCGAAAATACTGTAATGACATCATTGATAAACCTTAATTCACCACTGGTATTAGATGCAACAATGATGGGTGCCCTGGAAGTATATGCTAGAGCGAACCAAGCATGTATTATCTCCCCTTTTATTGTTGGAGGCGCGATGGCACCCGTGACAGTGGCAGGGACACTATCACAAGTATTGGCGGAAGTCCTAGTGGGAGTGGCTTATAGTCAATTAGTAAGAAAGGGTGCTCCTGTAATTTTCGGTACTTTCGTTACATCTATCGATATGAATTCGGGTGCGCCAACATTTGGGACGCCGGAGTCGTCAAAAGTCTTATATGGAGCAGGACAGTTGGCAAGGCGATTAAAAATTCCCTTCAGGTCAGGGGGAGGACTTTGTGGTTCAAAAATTACTGACGCTCAGGCAGCTTATGAAACATCTAATAGCCTTCATGCCGGGTTGATGGGTGGCGTTAACTTTATGTTGCATTCATGTGGTTGGTTAGAGGGTGGATTGGTTGCAAGTGTAGAAAAATTTATAATGGATGCTGACCAATTAGGAATACTAAACTCTCTTTCAAAAGGTATTGACGTTGGAGAAAAAGACTTAGCGTTTGAGGCAATTAAAGATGTTGGCGCAGGAGGCCATTTTTTAGGATGTGATCATACGCAAAAAAATTTTAAATCAGCTTTTTGGCGTTCAGATATTTTGAACTACAAGCCGTTTGAAACATGGCAAGAAGAAGGTGAAAAAGATTTAACCTATGAAGCTAACAAAAAAGCTAAACAGCTTTTGAAAAACTATGAACCCCCCGAACTTGAGTTATCGAAATTAGAAGAGCTTAAAGAATATGTTCTCAGAAAGAAAAATTCTATGCCAGATTCTTTTGTCTAGTTAACAGTTGCAAATTGCCCTAAAATCATTCTTTTTCAGAGAGGCTCCACCTACAAGCAAGCCTCCAACATTTTCTATTGAAATTATTTGACTGCAGTTTTTTGAATTAGCTGATCCGCCATATAAAATAGGGATATCAGCGTTAAAATGTTGGTTAAGTTTTGTTTTGATGTACAGATGAGCTTCTTTTATTTCGTTCTCATCAGGTGTCAATCCAGTTCCTATTGCCCACACAGGTTCATACGCAACTATAACTTGTTCGTGAGGTTCAATCTTGGCAACCGATCCATTGATCTGATTATCAAGTACTTGTAATGTTTTGTTGGCTTCCTTTTCTGACAGTGTTTCGCCAATACAGACTATTGGGGTAAGTTCACTCTTAATTGCTGCCTCAACTTTCTTAAAAATTATATTATTAGTCTCATTAAATAATGTTCGACGCTCAGAGTGTCCTATCAGAACGTATGAAACGCTTTTCTCTCGCAGCATTGATGCTGATATTTCTCCTGTGAAAGCACCTTTATCTTCCGCGCCACAATTTTGAGCACCAATTTTTACAAAATTAGGTAAAAGTGTTTTTGCTGAATCTAAAAGTGTAAATGGTGGACATATGATTATATCGTTATGTTTTGAACATGTTAATTGCGAGAACTCTTTCATTAGGTCTTCAGACCCATTCATTTTCCAGTTAGCTACTATAATCTTGTTTTTATTTTTCATTGTCTAATTATTCAGCTAACATCAAATTTTATAGACTCTCCACACCCACATGTTTCTGAAACGTTAGGATTAATAAATTTAAACCCAGATTCTAATAGCCCACTCTCATAATCTATTTCGGTTCCAAATAGAAACATTTGAGCTGATGGAGCTATTACAATCTTAGCGCCGTCTACTTCAACTATCTCGTCAGAATCGGAGATTTCATTAACATACTCCATCGTATATTCCATTCCAGCGCAGCCTCCTTTTTTGAGACCTATTCGCAGTGCTTTGCCAGCGCCACCCTCCATTATCTTTCTGATATGGTTAGCCGCTGATTTGCTTATGCTAAGAAAACTGCTCATTAACAGATTACATAAACCCTAGTTCTAATCTAGCCTCATCGGACATCATTTCCATTCCCCACTGAGGCTCCCACACTATCTCTACATGCACAGACTTAAGCCCTTCAATGTGCTTCACGGCATCAGATACCCATCCTGGCATTTCACCAGCAACTGGACAGCCAGGTGCTGTCAATGACATTAAAATCTTGGCGTCATTATCTTCGCTTATCTCTACTGTATATATTAAACCCAAATCGTAAATATTTACCGGAATCTCGGGGTCATACACTGTCTTGCAAGCCT
>CACLZW010000059.1 GCA_902611475.1 uncultured Alphaproteobacteria bacterium | reverse complement strand
AAATAAATAATCATGATCATTTTTCTTAAAAGTCAAATTCAGTTCACCCCCAGGTTTTTGATGAAGGTCAGATTGAACTGTCTTTTCAAAACTTTTGAATTGGTTTCCATCATTTAAAATAACAACGTTTCCAAATTGGTCGAAGTGAATAAAATGGTAATAAATTAACTCAATATGGGGTGTATAAAAAATACTCCATTTTTTCGGACCACATATATACACTTTTGTATAAACAAAATCTTTTGAGGTCATAGGTTTTGAAAAACATGAAACCGAGACAAAAAGTAGAAATATTGTTACAAACAATGTTCTCATATTATCCTTTACAACCGAAAAAAAATTAGGTCATTATTTCTAAAAAAAATAAAAATTATTTAGAACTTTTTAAAAATATACAGAAACCTTTTTATTTAAAAACATTTAAGTAGTATTGTAAATAACATGGTTTAACATATTGTAGTAAAACCGTTCCACTATTGTTGAATAAATCCGAATACGGATTTAGCGAAACTAAGTATTCCCATTTTCTATGTTTTCAAGTTTCAAACCGAACTAACAGATTTGTCGTTAGCAAGACAGATAGATATTCCACAAGACAAAAAGAATTGCATGATTAAATTAAGTCTCTGCATAACGCTGATATGTCTTACCCAGAATTACCGAACTTTTGAATAAGAAGGGTATTAAGACCCATACTGGTAGAGATTGGGATGAAACAGGAAACTCCGTATATTCAGTTTTCAAGAAGTATCGTCAGAGAGAAGAGAGATTAGTGTTTCTGAGTGAGGACTACAAACAGAGGCGAACGATGGAAGAATACAAGTGCGTATTCGGCCTTTAAAAAATGTTCAGAACAACAAAATAGATTGAGGTTTAGAAGGAACACATTTTATCTAGTCCGTGGAAAAGTGTGACGGAATTTACAAATAAAAATCAACTTATCCGGCACGTAACATTCTTTTTATAGTTTCTATAGAGGTATTTTTCAATTCGTTCCATTTGCTTTGGTTATTAATTATAGTTTCCGCCCCTTCTATTAATTGTTTTGCAAGTGCTCTGTAACAACCAACAACTTCTTCATAGACATCTGCAGTAAAATTTTCACTGTTATGGGCATTGATTATCTTATCCACATTTGCTCCGAGAATTTGATCTGCTACCTGCAAATCATTTTGTTGATACCCTGAAGAGAAAACCTCTGCAAGATATGCTGAATAAGCAATATTAGCGGCAACATCAAACGATTGCTCATCGCCTAAATAGAAATCTACAGCACCATTCCCTAATACAACACCAGCGCATGCTGCAAGATTATCCAATTTTTCGGTCTGCGCTATAGCAAAAGAATTCAAAAATAAGAGAACTAAGAAAGTCGTAAAGACTGCATTTATTTTTCTCATGACAAAACTCCTTTTCACAATTTAGGAAGATTAGTTTAAATGAGATATATAGAATTGTCCAACCTCACCTAATCTGTCACGGTAGAGCAGCCGACAATTGCTTCTTCTTAGGCGAACAACATAATGAATATCCTACATTCTTAGTCGAGATAAGTACAAACACAATGCTTTATAATTAATCTGAGCATTTAATGAGTGATGAAAAAGAACAAACTCATATATGTATCAAATCACTTTATGTAAGCTGAAAAGGCTATAGAACGATTGCTAGTTTAATGAATGCAGAGGGTTCTCGAACTGAGAAAAATAAAGAATACAAGAATTCAAATTTCTAATCGGTTTTTAAATGATATGCAGATTGTTAAGCACGACTAGAACAATACTTTTACACTTTTGGACTAAAGCTGGAGTTGATGAAAGGTTAAAATGTTTATGTAGACCGATTGAATATGAATATAGTATGCGTACAACAAAACAAGTGACCCACTGCTATTCAGTCACGCAAAAATAGATCATTCGTTTATTTGTTTTTTTACCAACAGATTGATGGCGTAATTGTTTTTGATATAATTAAGAATGCTTAAATTAATTAAAGAGTGGGTTGCCTCGCTAAAAAATAAAAATGATGAGACCGGATCCAATGATCTAGCAGTTATTTGGTTGCATGGGGCGAACCAATCTGGATTATCATTCCAATACTTAAGAACTTTGACCTGCTTTAAAAACGAGTGGGTAATTGAGTATGACACTTCACATAAATTCAAAGACAATTTAGAAATGCTTGCTAATGAAATCATAAAAGCGAAAGGCCCATATTTTATGATCGGGCATAGTTTGGGAGGTCTTTACGCTTTACATCTAACCAGGCATGTCGACGTTGTGGGTGCAGTTAGTATTAGCACTCCTTTCGCAGGAAGTTGGACAGCCGATTGGGCACGATTTTTTGTTCCAACCTACCAATTGTTCCGAGATGTAGGTAGAAGATCTACTCCGATTAAAGAGTCGCAGGATATAAAACTGAAAGCTGATTGGACTCAGATAGTAAGCACAAAAGGAAATGTGCCTTATCATGGGGGTAAAAAT
>CACLZW010000058.1 GCA_902611475.1 uncultured Alphaproteobacteria bacterium | reverse complement strand
ATAAAGCCAAAGTTCATAATATAAGGTTTGAAGATTATGAACCCCAAAAAAATCAGACATTTGACTTATGTCTATTTTCAGAAAGCTTCCAATATATTCCCGCAAAAATTGCGCTAGAAAAAGCTAAAGGGTTACTAAACAAAGGCGGACAAATATTGGTTGCGGATTGCTTCCGCTCTGACGTCAAGCATAGCAGTCACAACAGAAGACCAGGGGGAGGACATCCTTTATCGGAAATGCTGAAACTACTTAAAGATATAGATTTGAATATTATATCAAAAAAAGAGATAACAAAATCCGTTGCTCCATCTTTAGATATAGAGCAGAAATTTTATAATGTAGTTGGCGTTGGAATAGATAAAGTACAGCAAGGCTTAGTAGCAAGCCATCCTTGGAAAATGAAACTATTTAATCTGGTTTATAAGACTATAGTAAACCAAAAAAAGCGCAGACGTTTACATGACAGAATTTATGGAAACATAAGAAATTCTGACAATTTTATTAAATTCAATCACTATATGATCTTTCAACTGTCTTCCAATAATGCAGATTGAATAGCTTAATAAGATAGAGCTTTTAGTTGTCGTATTCAGAGCTTTGCATAACATCTAATTTTAGCTTCCTAGAAGGAGCCAGCCATCCTGAAGAGTATGTCGAAAGAGCAATAGAGTTTGGACTAAAATCTATAGCAATTGTCGACAAAAACTCCATTTCTGGAATAGTGAGAGGACTTAGAACTATAAAGGAAATCAAATATGATACTAAAAGTAAATGCTCTCCCCTAAAACTAATACCAGGAGTTACTATTGTCACAACTCATAGAACTGAAATAACATGCTTAGCTCAAACACGACAAGGATGGAAAAACATATGCAAAGTTTTAACTACTGGAAAAAAGAATTCGAAGAAGGGTTATTCCCATATTGACTATGAAAGTATTATCAAAAACCAAGATGGCATTATATTCTTAGCTCATATTTCAGAAAAAAATCATAGCTTTTCAGAGAGGCTTGAGTGGTTGAGATTTATCCGAACACTCAAGAGAAATAATAGTAGATCTACATATATAGTTATGGCGCCCAGATATGATGGCTTGGATGAAATACGTTTTTACAAAATCAATAAGTTTGCAAAAAACGCTAAGTGTGGAGTTATAGGGTCTTCTACTCCTCTAATGCATCATGGCTCCAGACGAAAAGTCAGAGATACTTTATCTGCAATAAAAATGAAATGCACCATAGATGACCTGGGAGTTGAATCAAGCATTAATGGAGAGCAAAGGATGCGATCACCCCATGATTTTATAACTATATTCAAAGATTATCCTGAAGCGATACATAACACTAACTTTGTAAGCGATAGATGTTCGTTTTCTTTAGACGAACTCAGCTATACATACCCTAAAGAAGTGCTCAAAGGAGAGAACCCCGATACAATATTACATGAGCTAACCTTTAATGGATTAAATGAATATTATGCAAAAAATATTCCTGTGAAAATATTAAAGGGAGTAAAAAAGGAACTTCTATTAATAAAAAAACTCAAATACGCTCCCTATTTTCTCACAGTGTATGACATAGTGAAATTTGCAAGAAGTAGAGGTATTTTGTGTCAAGGCCGTGGCTCTGCTGCTAATTCCATAGTTTGTTTTTCTTTGGGAGTAACATCCGTTAGCCCAGAGATTGGGTCTATGGTATTCGAGCGCTTTATATCAGAGGCAAGAAACGAACCCCCTGACATTGACATTGATTTTGAGCATGAACGCAGACAGGAGATAATAGACGAAATATACAGGAAATATGGCGATAGAAGAGCTGCCTTATGCGCTACAGTCATCCACTACAGAGCAAAAGGAGCGATAAGAGATGTAGGCAAAGTAATGGGGTTAAGCAAAGAAATAATATCCTCGATGGCTGAAAATATTGTTGGATGGGATAGACATAAGATACCTCATTACAATAATACCAACTTAGAAGGTAAGAATGACCATACTAGAATATTGGAGACTTTGGCCCTCAGCGACCAGTTGATAGGCTTTCCTAGACACTTAGGTCAGCATGTAGGTGGCTTTATAATTACTGAGGATTATTTGGATGAGATTACATCTATTGAAAATACTGCTATGGAAGGCAGAAGTATAATAGCATGGGATAAAGACGACATAGACTTTTTAGGTATACTAAAGATAGATATCTTAGCTCTTGGGATGCTGACATGTATAAAGAAATCTTTTGATTTAATAAAAAACCATCATAACCGGAAAGTTAGCCTAAACAATATTCCACATCGAGATACACGTGTCTTTAATATGCTTTCCAAAGCAGACACTATAGGGGTTTTTCAGGTTGAAAGCAGAGCCCAAATGAACTTCCTTCCGAGATTAAAACCACAATGCTTTTATGATCTGGTAATACAAGTTGCCATCGTCAGACCTGGGCCAATTCAGGGGGATATGGTTCATCCTTATATAAAAAGAAGAAATGGACAAGAAAAAGTTACTTTTCCTTCCGAAAAACTAAAAGAAATTCTTGGTAAGACTCTTGGCGTGCCACTATTTCAA
>CACLZW010000057.1 GCA_902611475.1 uncultured Alphaproteobacteria bacterium | reverse complement strand
TGTTGCTTATAAATATGATCTAATGAATGATCTGATGAGTGTGGGTTTGCATCGATTATGGAAAGATAGTTTTATCGATTGGCTTGCGCCTAGAAAAAATACACATCTTCTTGACGTTGCAGGCGGAACTGGAGATATTGCTTTTCGATTTATTAAGAGAACTAAGAATCAAGCAAGGGTAACTATACTTGATAGGAACGAAAATATGCTGAAGGAGGGAAAAAGAAGATCGAATGTTGGGCAAATAGAAACAGACTTAGAATGGGTGTGTGGAGATGCTATGAAATTACCTTTTGAGAATGAGGTTTTTGACTATTATACA
Source organism: uncultured Alphaproteobacteria bacterium (assembly GCA_902611475.1). Classification (GTDB taxonomy): domain Bacteria; phylum Pseudomonadota; class Alphaproteobacteria; order Rhodobacterales; family Rhodobacteraceae; genus CACIJG01. Next base: position 2,246 of record CACLZW010000057.1, on the reverse strand, counting down.
ATTTCCTTTGGAATAAGAAATGTCTTGGATTTAAAAAAGTGTTTATCCGAAGCCTTGAGAGTTTTAAAGCCTGGAGGAAGAATTATGATCCTCGAATTTAGTAAAGTTGAAAATGAGACCCTAAGTAAGATTTATGATGCGTTCTCATTTAATTTAGTTCCTAGGCTTGGGAAGTTGATAGCTAATGACGCTGAAAGCTATCAGTACTTAATTGAGAGTATAAGAAAATTTCCCTCTCAAGAGAAACTTGCAAATCTAGTTGCTGAAGCTGGCTTCGGACAGGTTAAATACAGGAACTTAACTCAAGGAGTAGTTGCCATGCACAGCGGCTGGAAGATCTAATGAAGTGGTTTCATAACCCCTTTAGATTAGTTAGGGTGGTTGGAACTTTTTTTAGAACCGGCGCTGTTGAACAGGTCTTGAAAATTACCAAAGTTTCAAAGCTGATAAAATTCGGCATCTTATTCATAGGGAAACCCTTAATTATTTTTGGGATTAAAGGGCCATACAAGAAATCTCCAATTGTTAGAGCGCTCATTGCATTGGGACCTGCATATATTAAGTTTGGGCAATTGCTATCTACGAGGCCCGACATAGTGGGAGCTGACTTGGCTAATGAACTTAAGGTTCTACAAGATTCTTTAGACCCTTTTCCAACCATAGAGGCAAAAAAAATTGTAAATGAGGAACTTGGAAGCCCTGTTGAGAGTATTTTTTCTTCCTTTTCAGACCCGGTTGCTGCTGCATCAATCGCTCAGGTTCATAAGGCAACCGTTAAGGAAACAAAGGAATTGGTGGCAGTGAAAATATTAAGACCTGATGTAGAAAAGGTTTTCCTTAAAGATTTAGCTGCTTTGTTATTTTTAGCAAAATTCATAGAGTTGATTATACCGAGTTTCAGGCGACTTAAGCCTACAGAAGTTATTAACCATTTTGAAAGACTGGTGCGTGAGGAGCTAGATTTAAGAATGGAGATATCAGCTGCAGCTGAATTTGCAGAAAACACAAAAAGTGATCGTAATTTTTATGTTCCTAAAGTCATTTGGTCTCTTTCTGGTAGACGAGTTGTAACAACAGAGTGGGTAGACGGAATGTCGGTTGGAGATATAGATGGAATAAGGAAGAGCGGAGTAGATATTGAAAGCTTTGCAAAAAGAATTATCAAGACTTTTTTGACACAAGCTCTACGGGATGGTTTTTTTCATGGGGATATGCACCAGGGTAATCTGAAATGTAGAAGTGATGGTACTCTTATAGTGATGGATTTCGGCATAATGGGAAGAATAGACGAGTATACAAGAAAGACTTATGCAGAAATTCTTATAGGATTCTTAAGGCGTGATTATTTAAGAGTTGCAGAAGTACATTTTGAGGCAGGGTATGTTCCAGAAAATCAAAATGTGCAAGAATTTTCTCAAGCCCTTAGATCAGTGGGTGAGCCAATATTTGGTATGGAGGCCTCGGACATATCGATGGCTAGATTACTATCCAGATTGTTTGAAGTAACTGAGCAATTTGGAATGGAAACTCGAACGGAGTTATTGCTATTGCAGAGGACAATGGTCGTGGTTGAAGGTGTTTCCAGAAGCTTAGATCCAAATATAAATATGTGGGAAACAGCCCGACCTGTTGTTGAAAAATATATAGCTGCTACTTTGGGACCAAAAGCTATTTTGAGAGATTTTTTTAAGATAGCGCAAGTTCTACGTAAGTTTGGTCCTCAACTCCCAAAGCTCTTAGAGGACTTTCTTAGACAATATAAAAATGATGATAAAAATTGAATTGGCGAACCCGCTAGGAATCGAACCTAGAACTAATCCTTAGGAGGGATTTGTTATATCCGTTTAACTACGGGTCCATGTAGGATAAAATTATAGTCATTTCTTGAATAATGTGAATAACATGTTTAAATTTTGTAGGAATATGGCAAGAAACCGAACTAAAATACCGCAGGGATATTAGTTAAAAATTAGTTATATTCAAGTTAAATATTTCTCAAAGTTATTCGATACTATGCATCATCCTCGATTTCGTTTTCTGTACCACAATGAGGGCAGAAAATTTTTTTCTTTGGTTGAAACGCATCACTTGACGCAAACGACCACCAAAGTTTGCAAAAATCACAAGTAAAATGCCATATAGTTTCTTTAGTCAATTTCATTGTTACCTCTTTTACTTTATTAACGATTGCATTATTATGTCATCTGATCGGAAAACATTTTTAAAAAAGTATACTCTCTTGTATT
>CACLZW010000056.1 GCA_902611475.1 uncultured Alphaproteobacteria bacterium | reverse complement strand
AGATAATTAAAAGCCCCGTGTCCAAAAATCTCAAAATCTTGTTTATTTCCGATAAAATCCATTCTTCTAGATCAAAAGAAAATCACATTTTTTTACTGAAACTTTTTAAGATTGAATTTTCAATTCATTGAAGTCTTCAATTTTCTCGAAATTACACATAACTTCTCAGGATTGTTGAACAAGAAAGGTTTCCTATCTGTTCGTGGAAAAAAGTTCAAAGGCAATCATGTTCATTCAGTCGTAAATAAGAAAAGACTAAAAGATGAGAAGTTAGAAAGAGAGTATCCAGAGGTTTGGTCTGATTTTAGTTTGGAGGTGGTGGATAAGACTTTGGTTAATCTTTGTCCATTGCCTTAAGAACACAATCAGCAAACTTCTCCGTTCCAATTTTTAATCCTATTTCTTCACAGAATTCCTTGTATTTACTAAGATTGGAAGTTGTGTTTGAACCTTCAGACCTTACAATAAGACTTAATGAGTTCTTAGACTTCTTATCTTTTTTTTCTGAAAAGGAAGGAGTGGCAATAAGACTCAATTCTCTATTCATGTCTAAGTTTTTCAGTTCATCACTCAAACCTTTTTCTTTGAAGAATCCGAGGATTGCTTCACGTGTACCTTTTCCATAAAGACCGTCTATAGTAGACTTATAAAATCCTTTTTCTTTAAGTACAATCTGAATGTTTTTCCGGGTCTTTGAAGGTAACCCCTTGAAGGCAGTTGATACAGGGTCTGTAGGAGATGTTCCTTTGTAAGTGTTGTTTAAGGTATTTCCTGCAGTTTTTTTTAATTTTATGGTGGTATTAGTAATCATCGCACTTGATAGACTAATTGTTTTTTTATTTAAGTTTCCTCTTAATGCAATTAAACCAACTGGATTTGTTTGTATATTAAACGAATACCTGAATGTACCTTTTCGGTCTAAAGGAACCTGTGTAAATTCTGTGGATACTTCCGGACAGTAACTACCACTCAATATGGAAAATATTTTTCCAGATACTTTCCCATCTTTAATATTTAGAAATATGCCCAGAGAATTATTTTTCGGCAGAACATACTGCGAAGCCTGAATATTGGTGTTTTTTGTATAGTCGTTTTGCGGGCATCCAAACCGTAAATTTCCTTCTCCTTGGTACTCTCCTTCCCATTGCACTGCCCACAACGAGTATGGAATTATGAGCAACAAAACCAACGTGTATAAAAATCTTCGCACGGGAAGAACTTTAACAGTTTTTACTAAAAATTACTATTAAAAGAATTAAAGTTTTGATAACGGATATCCTTTTCCAGTTCTAATGATTAGAAAAAATTTCACCTTCCAAAAGTGACATATAATCTCGTTTGTTTGTTGAGAATAGTGAAACAGAGACAGTAAGAGTTTTCAGAATTTTAATTATTCCTTTGATAAATCGGTCCTATTCAAATCACTACTTGAACTCACTTCACAGTGGCATTTGTGCATTGTAAGGGAGGAAGTTTCAACGCAGACGTCATATACCACTTTTCCATAACTTACAGACGTCCCCCTTTTTATCTTCCTAGGTATTCACAATATCAATTCCTTCTCTATCAGACAATTATTGAACAAAGAGAAAAAGGAAAAACCTTTGAGCAGATTGCAGATTGGTTAAGAGAAAGGTTAACTATCTGTTGGTGGAAAGAAGTTGAAAGGCAATCATATTCATTCAATCGTAAAGAAGAAAAGATTGAAGGACGAGAAGTTAGAAGGAGAGTATCCAGAGGTTTGGTCTGAGTTTAGTTTGGAGGTAGTTGATAAGACCTTGGTTAATATGTTTGAGGGATTATAGATTAGAAAGTCAAATTAGAAATTAGGGAATAAGTGTTTTTAGGGTTGGACCAATAAGGAAATGATTTGATCTCGTTCCTTATAAGTCCCCTCCCTGTTATATACTACTTACGACGTAAATCACAAGAATGATACTTCAGAACCAAATTTTTTAGGTGTCAAAAAAAACTTATGGAACAGATATTGCTTCTATCTTTTTTTCATATTTTCCTCATAAATGGAGAACCCAGATTAAAATAGATTGGGTTCTCCCTTTTTTTTATCCAAATAGTAAATTAATGAGAAACATAGTTAGTGGGGTTTCCAACATACCTAAAAGGTATCCAACAATCATTGATGCCCATGCAATTAGAAAGATAAGTGTGAAAGTTTTAGTCATTAATTATTCCGTTAATCTACTTTCACTTCATTTACCATTTCTCTCCAACATTTGTTGTCTCTCCAAAAACTACAGTTAGTCATTCTCCATTTAGTTCCATCTGGGTCGGTCCACCAATGTCTTACAACTAAAACATCATCATCTTCATGAATAACCTCTGGTTTGGATTTTGGGTCAAGGAGTGACCAACCTTTATCCCACAAACCTTTCAAGAATTCTTCAAAGTTGTCTCTGGTATCCAACTGAGTATCACTGAGATGCATATAGTCATCATGCCAATGGTCTTTTATTAATTGCATATCTCTAGTTTCAAAGAGTTTTAATGTCATATCAAATCGAGACAATGTTCCATATTTTGTTGCAAGCAATTTTGTCATTGAGTTCACACGTTAAGAGTTCATAAAGTTTTTATGCCATTCAATCGGACCATCGAAGACTAGAGAGTCTATAAGGTCAAATTTCTGCTGCTCTCTCCATTTAATCAAACCTTCAAATATTTTTTTTGCATTATCTTCTGTATCAATAGTTGCAAAAAAAAGAATTGACTCTTTTTATAATCTACAAATGTAGGCATCTAAAACTCCACTGTTGGTAAGAGATGACAATTGTTCCTTATATAGATTAATTGCTCTTTCACATTCCTCTTCAGTTTTCAGATTCAAAACTACGTTTCTAAAGATGCTCATTTCATTTCTCCACTACTTACCGGCGCCCACTTTGTAATGTTCTTAAATATTCTCAATAGCAGAGGACGCTATCTGATTTTATTGACTCTTCAACTAGTCTATCAGGCATTGCAAACTCTGCTTTATATCCATCAAGAAGCGACTCGTCATAACCTCTTGCCTTAGCAGACATTCCTGAAACAAATATAGTAACATTTGTATTCTTTAAATTTTCAAGATGTTCATGTAAGTCGCCAGTGCCTTGACCAACTATTTCACCTGCACTTTTGCAATTTAGTACATGCACCCCATCTGCAGCTAGAAAAAGAGTAAC
>CACLZW010000055.1 GCA_902611475.1 uncultured Alphaproteobacteria bacterium | reverse complement strand
TACCCATTCAAAAATGTAATAATTTTTTTTTTTAATCATTAGGTTTTCTCTTTTTTAAATGAGTAAAGTTAAATACTCCGGTTAAGTGTCTGGGATCAATGTCTGGTTCAAATATCTTATGTTTAACAACTTTTTGGGTTCCAGTTACTGGAAGATCATCCATGAATAAGATATAGCCTGGGGCCTTGAAGTAAGCCATTTTTTCTAAGGCATGATTGAAAAGAATTTCTGCTACCTCTTTAGATTCCTTCTTGCCATCTTCAAGAACTACGCAGGCCATAACTTCTTCCTCTCTGATATCATCTTTCACTGCTATGCACGCAATCTTGGATACAATTTCTATTTCAAAGAGGCAGTTCTCAACCTCTGCTGCAGCAATATTTTCTCCAGCACGCCTAATAATATTTTTTGCTCGATCAACAAAGTACAACATTCCTGTTTCATCCATAGTCACCGTATCACCAGTATGAAACCAACCATTTTTCCATGCTTCTTCTGTTTCTTTTTCTTTGTTTAGATACCCACTAAAAGCTCCTGCTCTAGGTGTCTTCTCTGAATGCCTGACAACCATTTCACCTGGCATTCCTATTTCCACTTCCTGATCACTTTCATCTACTACTTTAACCTGAAGATCTTCTCGCGGCCTACCCATTGCTCTGGTATGTATCTGCCTTGGTTCCTCATTATTATAAAGCACTCGACACATCTCCGTCATACCCCAACACTCGATCAGTGGAATGCTAAATCGGGTCTCAAATTCTTGGTGTAAAGCTGGCTCGACTCCTGCACCAAAGCCTACCCTCAATTTACCAAGAGAAGCTTTTGTTGCAGACTGATCAGACAATAAAACAGCAATAATAACACCTAAATAATGAAAAATTGTTGCTTCTGTCTCATTAATATCTTCCCACCAACTTGAAATACTGAAACGCTCTGGTTGAATGAGACTATTCCCGGTAAGCATGGCTGCAAAAAAAGTAACTATACCAGCATTTATGTGGTAGCTAGGCAAGGGGTTCAAAATCTTATCTTTTCCAAAAGACAAACTTATTGGCGCTCCAATATTTGCATAGACATCGCCACACATTAGCTCGTATTCATGGGATAATATGCATCCCTTAGGTCTTCCTGTTGTTCCAGAAGTATAGAGTAAACTTGCTTCGGTTTTTCCATGTACCTGTGTTCCAAGATCAGATAAGGGCTTAAGTGTTTGAATAGTTTCAATTTCGTCATAGGTGACTATTGGAACGGAAAGATCTTTGTATGCTATGGCTGTTTTGAGCTGTTTAATGTAATGCTCTGTACAAATTGCTAAGACGGAACCACTATCTGCCAGCAAATATGCTGTCTCGTCAGGAGAATAATCAGGATTTATAGGCACGACTGAAACTCCGATTTTATTTAGTGCTAGTTTGATAATGTAATGCGCAGGAGTAGATCCTAGTAAAGTAGCAACTCGCAAATTGTTGCCATAGCCCTTATCTAAAAAAATAGTTGATATCTTATTAGCTTTCTCAAACGTTTCCTGATAAGAGAAAGTCGTCATACCTTTTTGATTTCTTGAAGGAGATATTAAAAAGGGTGCAGAAGGTGTTTTTCTGCAAATATCTTCAAAGGATTTAAAAATGGTCAAATCTTGTTTATTCATTTGAAAATTTCCGAACTTTAAATGATATCTATTGTTATTCTTACCTAACGGCAATAAGATTAATTAAAAGCTTTAATGGGGGAAAGACTTAATTTCACTAAATCTGACTATGACTCCATTTTCTGGTTATTGGAATTAAATTTTAACGAGATTTATGAACAAAATTCAAAAGATCACAAAAGGGAAACGAGACTTTTTTTCCCCCAAGGGTAGGCAAGTAGATGATCTAGCTCTGGACAGGATTAAATCCATTTTAGCTGACCTGGAAATAAGAAGAGATCATCTCATAGAGGCACTGCACAAAGTACAAGATGCCTATGGATACATTAGTGCCGGGGACATGGCGGCATTGGCAGATATTTTCAAATTATCTCAAGCTGAGGTTTATGAGGTAGGGAGTTTTTATCATCATTTTAAAATCGTAAAAGAGGATGGAAAGAAACCTAATAAATCAAAATTAAGAATTTGTGATGGGTTATCATGTGAAATGGCTGGTGCACATGCACTTTTTGACTTAGTAAAAGATGAATTATCAGCTGAAAAAATTGAGATTGAAAAAGTCCCCTGTATAGGTCGATGTGCCTCTGCACCTGCTGCACGATTTAACAATTTACCTATCGATAATGTGAATATAAAAAAAGTGAAAGAAATACACCGTAATGGAATGTCTTATGTCCTGAATTTACCTCAATACGAAAATCTCAATGAGTATGTTGGTAGGGGTGGATACCGAACACTCAATAAACTAAAAAAAAGGGAATTAAAATCAGAAAATCTTATGAAATTGATTTCAGATTCCAAACTAAAAGGTTTGGGGGGTGCAGGCTTCCCCGCTGGTAAAAAATGGGAGATTGTGAGGTCTTTCGAAGGACCACGTTTGATGACTGTGAACGGTGACGAGGGAGAACCGGGCACATTTAAAGATCGGTTTTGGTTAGAAAGAAAGCCACATCAGATGTTGGAAGGGGCCTTGATTGCAGCGCATATCGTTGAATGTGAAAAAATTTACATTTATATGCGTGATGAATATCCTGAGGTATTAGAAATATTAAGAAGAGAAATAAGTGCAATTGAAAAAGAAAATATTGTAGATATTTCTATCGAATTAAGACGAGGTGCTGGTGCATATATTTGCGGTGAAGAAAGTGCTATGATAGAAAGCATAGAAGGTAAAAGAGGCTTGCCAAGACATAGACCGCCATATATTGCGGAGGTGGGGTTATTTGGAAGACCTACGCTAAATCATAATATAGAAACTTTAAACTGGCTCCCAGAAATAATTGAAAATGGAGTTGACTGGTTTAAAAGAAAGGGGTGGAATGAAGCTCATAGCGGCGTAAGATCTTTTTCAGTATCAGGTCGAGTAAAAAATCCTGGAGTAAAAATTGCTCCAGCGGGTATACCTCTTCAACAGCTAATAGTTGACTATTGTGGGGGAATGCAAGACGGACATACATTAAAGGCTTTTTTCCCTGGTGGAGCCTCTGGGGGAATACTTCCGGCCAATCTAGCATCATTACCACTCGATTTTGGAGTCTTTGAAGAGTATGGGGGGTTCATTGGGTCCCATGCAATAGTGATATTATCTGATCACGATAATATCAAAGAGGCAGCCTTGAACACCATGCGTTTTTTTAAACATGAAAGTTGTG
>CACLZW010000054.1 GCA_902611475.1 uncultured Alphaproteobacteria bacterium | reverse complement strand
CTCATTCTATTAGCTTATGTATTTTTTAGGCACGGAAAAATTATTATCCCAAAAATAATGTTTATTCCTATAGTTATAATTACTTTTCTATCTGTAGTTATCCCCAATATTATCTTTTACGCTTGTATTGAACATCTCGACGCTGGTGTATTATCGATTTCGGTCTCAGTAATTCCCCTTTTTACCTATTTAATTGCCATGGGGCTAAGAATGGATAAATTTAAGGTAAGAAGAGTGATAGGCCTTATCACTGGTTTCTGTGCTCTTCTAATTTTAATACTTCCAGAAAACAGTTTGCCAGATAAAAGAGATATTCCCTGGGTCTTACTCGCTCTTAATTGCGCTCTTTGTTATGCGCTAGAAAATATCTACATTGATAGGCTAGCCTTACAAAATTTTGGCCCTATCCGCTTAGTTTGCGCGGTTTCCTTTGTCTCCGCAATAATCACCTTTTTGCTTTCTTTAGTAATGGATCAATTTTTCATACTGCAACCAACAAATTTATATTTGCTTATCTCAACTTTAGGTCTAGGGTTCATCAGCGCTACTGCATACTCGATATTTATTTATCTCATTGGAAGAGCAGGATCGGTCTTTTCATCTCAAGTCGGATATCTTGTGACGTTTTTTGGCGTCGTATGGGGAATAATTATTCTAGGTGAAAGCCACTCTGTCTTTGTGTGGATATCTTTAGCTATGATAATGATGGGGATATTCCTTGTTCAACCCAAACAAACTAGTGAAAGCACGGATTTTGAAAAAGTTTAAATGCCTTTATGGAATGCTGTAAATATTACTTGCTGTCTTAAAGAAAAGATTATTCTTATCTGTTTCGCTAAAATCCTTTACCAGATTTTTAAAGGAATTCCATAAAACTTGATAGGAGACCGAATGCTTATCTACGGGAAAGTTACTTTCAAACATGCATCGTTCTGATCCAAAAAAATCTATAGTCGTTAAATAAAATTGTCTCTGAAGTGCCATAAACTGATCGGAAGTAGGAGGATTTGGGTTTGCTTCAAAACCAAGACCATTTATTGGCATAGCTAAACCTCCTAATTTAGCAAAGACATTCTTATAATGGGATAATTCCTTTAGATCTTTTTTCCAATTTTCATAAATCTGTTTTTTTTTTGTTGCATAAGAGCCGATCCCCAACGGACCACTAAAATGATCCAAGACAATTATCAGATCGGGGTTATTCCTTGCCAAATGGGCTACTTGGAGTAATTGATGATGATATTGCCATGCCTCAAAAACAAGTCCTTTGCCCGATAAAATTTTGAGCCCTTCCTCAAATTCTTTCATTAGATACATGTCTTTCGGTGGATTGTGATGTGAATTATTTATCGCGTCACTGGAATCCCAGCTCCCCGCATGCCGGATACCTTTAAATAGGTTTCCTCCAATATTAAGATGGCTCTCCAGAACCTCATCCACATCTTTTCCTAGTAACATGTTAGCGTGGCCAATTATTCCTGAAATTGTTGTCTTTTTACTGTTTTCTAGAGAAAGTTGTGCTAAGCCTTTTATGTATTCAGTTTCTCCAACTGGATTAAAATGCTCATTTTCAGAATTCCAAAAAAACTCTGAACACTCAATGTAAACACTATCTGTTACATTATGTCCTGAGCTAGTATCTTCCCAAAAGTCTTCAAGCATATAGTTATAAAGTCGAAGTCGCCTAACATTTGAGGAACCTGCAACGGTCTTTGGCCACAAGTGATGGTGAGGATCAATGATCCTCTGACCGGGGTCAATTATATCTTCCCTCACCCTTTTAAGCCAATCCAAATCTACAGTATACGCACTCATAAAGTCATTCTATGAGTGACAGAAAAATAATAAAGGATAAAATAAAGTGATGGAGAATTATCAAAAAAATATTGTAGATCCCAAGTATGTTTATGAGAAACTGGACGCTAAAAATTTCAAAGTGATTGATTGCACCGTCTACTTTGAACTTAAAAAAGTAGGCGCCTCAACGATACACAGTGGATATGAAGATTATTTAAAACGGCATATCCCTGGTTCGGCTTATTTACATATGGTTGATGATCTATCCGAAAAGGATAATCCCATACCTTTTTCAATTGTCTCGCAAGAAAAATTAAATGAAAAACTGTCGAGCATTGGGATAAATAATGAAGATGAAATTATTCTTTATGGGTCTGGGTTTCACATGGCTATTACAAGAGCATGGTGGGTGTTAACAGTGTCTGGGGCCAAGAATGTAAAAATTATGAATGGCGGGTTGTCCTCATGGCAAAAACAGAATTTTCCTCTATCAACAGGAGAAGAGGTGTTTACGAAAGGAAATTTTCAAGGAGCTCGCAGTCAAGAAACAATTTTTGATAAAAATAAAATGAAAGAAGCCCTTAAAGATGACGAATTTATTTTTGTAAATGCCCTAACACGTAAACAATTTTTTGGTGGGGGAACTCATTACGGCAGGCCTGGAAGAATACCAAAAAGCATAAATATTCCTGCACTAAATTTACTTAATCATGATACTGGTAAATTCCTTCCTCCATCCGAAATGCTTGCTATGATAAAACCCCTAATTGATACCGATAAGTCAATAGTTAGCTATTGTGGAGGTGGTATAGCGGCCACGACTGTTTTTTTTGTTGCCAAGATTTTCGACATTGAAAAACTCTTTCTATATGATAACTCGCTTCTCGAATGGTCCAATGATCCCAACTGCCCAATGGAGCTAGACCAGAAATAAAAGTTTAAAATCTTTATGCTTGCCTATTATTTTTTGAGTGCTACCGTTGATAATAATTTTTCAGGAGATATTTCATGTTTTTTTTAGGACTAATTGGGGTGTTTGGCGTAATGATGTATGCGGCAGTCACAGGTGGAAACCCTGGTGCATTTATAGACCTTCCTTCTCTTATAGTAGTTGTTGTCGCATCATTCTTTGCTGCACTGGCTATGAGCAAAGGAAAATTTGATGAAAGAACAATTTCACTAACTGGAGATGCAGCCGTTATAGTAGGTTGGCTGGGTTTTCTTATTGGCTTAGTTTTAATGGCAGGTGATCTTAAAAATCTTTTGGCTAATGACGCTATTGGACCAGCTTTTGGCGTTGCTTTTTTAACGGTACTCTATGGTTACTTTCTGAAACTGATATGCTTCATGTATAGCAACTCTAAATAGTAATAGGGAAACAACTTTCATCTTAAAACTAGATCATTAATGGATCAGAAAAATAGTGTATCTAAATCGCTACCAGTGCCCGAGGGTAGAATTAGTAGGGCATCAAGTTTTGGCAAAATAGCAATTAAATTTGCTAGCTCTATTGTTTTTGATGGGACAAAGGAATTATTGGGTGGCAGGTCTCCATCAATAAAAAACCTCCTCGTTCAGGAAAAAAATATCCTTACCTTTATAGAAGAACTCGCAAAATTAAGAGGTGCAGCATTAAAAATTGGGCAATTATTATCTCTTGAAGCAAATGACTTTTTGCCAGAACAAGTTAGTAAAATGATTGGTGACTTAAGAAATAAAAACTTTCATATGCCAAATTATCAACTTGGTGAGGTCTTGAGAGAA
>CACLZW010000053.1 GCA_902611475.1 uncultured Alphaproteobacteria bacterium | reverse complement strand
CTGCATTTTTGTTTGTTGGGAATTTAGGCCAGTTTTGGCCACGTGCATTGCACTACTTGACATTTTTACTCTCCTTGATGAATACTCTCATTATTCATAGCAAGAGCTGTGCCAAAACCTGCTAGGTAGGTAGCCTCATTAAACTCGAACCACCTTCATCAATCTCTTTTGATAAAGATATCAGTTTGATGTTTATCTCAAACTGACGTTGATCTTCCATTGTTCCAATCAACTCGCTGACGGCGTCAATATTACTACCTTCCAAAAACCCTTGAGATAGGACTGCGGCCTGGTCTGCGTCTGGTACTCCCCCGCTAGATAGTCGTAAGTGTCCATCCAAGCTTTTTATTAATGGGTCTTCTTTTGACCCACCCAAACTAGTACCGATTGTACCTACGAATTGTCTTTCTCCTTGAGCTCCATTTAAAGGCTCAATAAAAACGTCACCATTTTCTGCAACTATTAGCTTCTTATTTCCTGGTATCTCTAAAGGTGCACCTCCCGTATCCAGCACCTTGGAACCTGCGCCATCTACGAGAAGTCCCGTATTTGACACAGAAAAATCACCTCGTCGGGATAATGCAGGGTCACCACTTTTAGGTTGTACGATAAAAAAACCTGGGCCATTGATTGCTATATCTGTTTCCAGCCCAGTTGGATTAAGCTGTCCCTGTTTATTTGAAAAACCATTCGCACCATCATGTATTGCAAACACTCTTGTGTCGTACTGATTTACTTGGTGTAAAAAGCCAGACGTAAAGTTGGTATTTAAGTCTTTGCGATGTCCAGGTACATTCAAGTTGGACATATTTTGCGCTCTGACGTCTCTATTAGCGGATAAATTTTTCAGCGTGTTTAGAGCTGTATGTATCATTCTATCCATTAATTATAACTCCCTGTTAACTGGTTAATTAACCACGAATATTAATGATTGTTTGTGTAAGAGTTGTAGTGGTTTCAATCGCTTTTGCCGACGCTTGGAAGTTTCGTTGCGCTGTGATCAAGTTCACCAGTTCTTCCGTGATATCAACATTTGATCTTTCTAGTGAACCCGATAAAATATTTCCAAAACCCTCAGCACCAGCTTCTCCCACCTGTGCCGTACCTGAAACCGCTGTTTCCACATAAGTCGCGTTACCAATTTGCTTCAAACCATTTTGGTTATTAAAGTTAGCAACAACAATCTTCCCGAGTGGATTATTTTGACCATTAGTATAGTTTGCTCTGATTGTTCCCGATGCGTCAATTTCAAGACCGTCTAATCGACCGGAAGTAAATCCATCCTGATTCACACTTAACACCGAAAATGGCTGCGCAAACTGAGTGGAAGAACCAAAGTCAATATCTAGTGATATCGAAAAGCCTTCCTCCTGCTTTTCATAGTGCACATCTTGTTTGGGATTGATTAATTTACCTGTTTTATCAAATGTCAGTTCGCCTTCATCAATGTATAGAGGATAATAGCCATCTACCATATTCTCTGGAGGTGTCTCTACAACTTTTCCCTCTGCGTTCACGTATAATGCTACTCCGTTTGCATTTGTTGCTTGAACTAAATTAAATATTTTTGGAACCGTTCCAACACCCAACGGTACGTCATCCAGCCCTAGACGGGCAGCACCTTTAACTTTAATAGTTGAGGTATCTCCTGTAGTCCCTGTGGTAAACTCAAAGCTATTCGCAGAAGCATTGAACCGTGCGGTGACACCTCCGACGGTCTCGCCGGTAACTGGATCCATAATTTGGTTAATTTTGGACTCCAAAGCTTCAGCAAGAGTGGATCCAACATAAAAACCAGGAGGTATTGTAATAACACCACTGATACCATTTACAGATACGTTGAAGATATTTTCTCCATTTGTCGTTGAAAGTCTGAACACCTCGTTGAGTGGCTCTGTAGCAGTGGCACCCGTAGCTTTTGCTGGCGTAGCCGATAACCCTTTACCTGCAGTAAACTCAGCTTCTGTCTTTGTCGCGCCGACACCAAGAAGGTTATTATCGCCTGAAAAATAATCCGTAGCGTCAACAACAGAACCGGTAGCATCCAATGCATATCTTCCGACTTGAATGTTAGATGCTTTTTGGGTATCCGTCACCCCTAGCGCACCTTGTGCTGCAATTTGCTCACCAGTTGTTCCACTGGAAATTTTAAATGACTTTTTATCACTATTGTACTCAACTTCGATACCATACCTTTTATCGTTAAGCTGAATTTCCTCACCGTCCGCAACAAAGCTCTCGCCCGATAATATTTCTCCACCTCTAATAAGGGTGCTGGGAGAGTCATCCTTAGAAACAAGACCGAGATTATTTGTATCTGTTGCTGTACTTTTTCCGTAAACAGTGAACGAGTTAAAGTTACTGTCTGTTCCTGTTCCAAGAACCGTTCTATCTACGGTAAACTGTAGTCTCTGATTAATTTCGTCATAGGTAACCTTTACCGGAGGATTTAATTCGTCAACCCATTGCACGGTCTCACTTCCAGCCTTGGTATATGTTTTTAAACCAAGCATCGCCTTTGACCCTGTGTTTGCGTCTGTTTCATAAAGGGCGGTAAAGTTTGAAAAAGCGCCTGCTGTTGCGTCATTCCCTGGGTCTGTTTGCTTAGCCGTTCCAATTTCTCGGATAACGATCTTTTTACTTGCAAAGTTTACTGGTGCGTCCTCATACACATTTTGTGCACCTTCAAAAAATGCTTCAACAGTTGTTGAAGGATTATACATTACATTTATCTTATTTCCTGCAGTAGTTTTAACATTAAAATCAGCGTCAGGAAAACCTAGACCTGTTGTGTTAATTTGAACGTATGCATTAGTACTATCTGATGCGGCATTAGCGTATTGTACGCTTGATATTGTGAATTCTCTTCCATTTAGGAATGATGCCTGTGTAGCCTCTGCATCAGCAAAGTCACCACTTAATCTTATTTTTCCATTAGGTTGAAAAATTGGATTATTGGAACTTATTCCTGTGAAGTAAATTCTCAATGTATTTTCGGTTGTTGAATACATTATTTTGTTCTGATCCGTATTAGTTGCATTTCCAGAACTGTCATTAACGTTTGCTGGCGTGCCTGCCACCTCTTGTTTCCCATCATAGACACTAAGGTTAGGTTTGTTATCAAAATAGGAGTAAACTAGATTTCTTTGTCTCACTTTATCGGGTGTGCCGGCATTCGCTGGGTTACCATAAGCATTTGACGTATGGTTAAACGTAATAACGTCATTGGTTTCATAGATGGTATCTATAGTTGTGCCAGACGCTCTTGTGAATTGTAGTTTTTCAATTCCAAGTGCTGCTTTTTGCGTTGCGTTAGCAGAAGCATATGAATTCAAGGCGGTATTAATTCTAGCTTGAACATGGGCAAGAAATTCGTCTCGTGTAAAATCAGGAGAGGCACCAGTTAAGTTAATTCTATTAGCCCCACCAACCTGCTGAGACGTAACGTAACTGTCTGTAAGTAGATCAACAGTAATTGCAGCGTCTAGAGAAGAGGTAGAACCATCCGCGTTTAGCTTTGAAAGATCAATATTGATTTCATCATCAACATTTCTAATTATCTGTATCTTTTTATCATCGCCATAGGCTTCATTTATTGATCTCTCCACCTCTGCGGCAAGTTGCGCAGCATTATATTTTCCTGGTCTTATATCAATGTTTACCGGTTGGTCTGCACTATCCACATTAAGTGTTAAGAAATTCTTACCCCAGTAGATATCACTGTCAGTTAATTTTCCTGACTCAACAGTGGCATTGTAAAGTA
>CACLZW010000052.1 GCA_902611475.1 uncultured Alphaproteobacteria bacterium | reverse complement strand
GAAACCTCAAGCCCAAGAGCTTTAGTATCTAATGTGTTATTTTTTTGAAATTGCATCCCTATTCACAGCCTAAACTACTAACAAAAATTACCATGTACAAACCATCTATTTTCTGAAATCTTATTCTTTTCTTCAAACATCCACAACCTTGCACCACACGTTGTTGTCACCTCCCAATAGTCACGTAATCTAAAATTTGTTCTTTTATCCTTGTTCCACCATTCAGACGCTATTCTTTCAGGTCCACGTACATAACAGGTTTTATACTTTTTTCCTCTCCAACTGAATTTATTCAGATAGTCATCTCTATACAAAGTAGCATTAATGAGATCTGGTGAATATAAAAGTATTGGTCTGATAAATTTACTTTTCTGCCATTGATTACCTGTTTTTCTTTTTGTTTTAAATTCATCTAAAGAAAAAGTTTTCTCTGGTATGTGACTGTGGTGTTGTGCGAAGGATTTCACCTTATTTTTCCCTAACCTGGCTTCGATTCTGGCCATTAATAAACTTATTTTTTCTTCCTCATCTAGATATTTAGAAGTGTAATCTCTACTAGGAACATTTATAGCTATTTGTCTTTCTCTTGCTTCTTCAATATGTACTCCTTCAAGGGTTATTGCTTCTATATTTTTGAGATTTTTAATAGTTTTGAGTTTTTCTAGCATTACCAGTTCTATTTTGGTTTTGTCCTGTGTGGGGTTGCTGAAATTTATCTCTATAAGTAATTTGTTGTTTGGTGGAAATTTAACGTTACATCTTCTAATTAGCTTCTTATTTTTCTCGAGCTTGTCACATAGTTTCTTAATAAGAGTTTTGATGAATTCACTTATAGCTTGAAGAGTTATTTCTTCTAAGAATAGTTCTGTTGAAAAGGAGTATTTTTCTTCCCAGACAATTTTATTGAATAGTTCTGTTTCCTTGCCCAAAACTTGCCGTACTCTTTTGGCTATGTGATTGCCAAACCTTCTATTAATAGAAGTTGGGTCTATGTTTATTAGGTCTCCAACTTTGTAGATGCCAAATAAATTTAATAGATTTACATCGGTGCTTTCTAGGTTCAATGCTTCCACTGGTAAGGAAATAAGAGCTTTTTCTATTTTATCATTATCAATTATTCTAGATCTATGCATAGGGTCATTAACAGAATGGCCTATATTAAAGATAGATAATTTCTTTTGCGAATTCTCGGTATCTCTACCGCTGGGAATTTTAATCCTTGTAGCTCTACTTTGATCATTGATTATTTTTCTAAGATTTGCTCTTGGTTGTTTTCGATTGGAACTATTTTGGAATCTTGCTATTGCCCAAGCAGCTCCCTGAGTTCCCGCAATGCCTATAATGCTGAGTATATTAATTTTAGAAAAATGAGTTGTTAGTTGATGTATGAAGTCCTCCTCTTTCCCCGTGAATTTCTCACATCCGGTTATATCAAGCATCAAGCTATCATAGCCATCTAATCTTATAAGAGGTGTGAATTGATATGTGAAACTAAAAAGTTTAATTAGTTTTTTTTTAAGATCCGAATGCTGAACTGTTTTACTAATCACATGAGGATTTAATGTCAGAGTTTCCTTAGTAGACATTCCGGCGGATATATTCAGCTTTTTAGCTAATCCATTTGCACATATTATTTTCTCCCCTCCAGAAAAAGAAACAACTAGAGGTAATGAATCTAACAGGGGTTCCTTAGATAATATCGTCTCTAATGGTAATTGTGGAAACCAAATGGAAGCGAATCTATTTTTTAATTTTATTTTGTTCATGATTTGTTCTTTTTAATTGCAAACGAATAAAAAGTCCAACCCAATCTTGTACTTTGGCATGCAGCAGATATGAAAATTATTTTACCTATCTTTTGTAAACATACCTTGATAAAATCTCTGTTAATAATTTTTTGATGGAAAATAATGATCAAACAAAAGAATATTTTTTTAAGCATTTATAGAATTTGATTTGTATGATGCTAAAAATAGTATAGTAAAAAGAACATTATGATATCCAGAAAAAACAAGTTTGATTACGATGAACTAATATCATGCGCTAGGGGTGAACTGTTTGGAATAGGTAATCCTCAACTTCCAATGCCCCCTATGCTAATGATTGATAGGGTAACAGAGATATCAGATGATGGTGGTGAGCATGACAAAGGGCATGTCATAGCAGAGTTCGACATAAATCCAAAACTATGGTTTTTTGAATGTCATTTCGAAGGAGACCCTGTAATGCCGGGGTGTCTGGGTTTAGATGCATTATGGCAACTAACCGGATTTAATCTAGGATGGAGAGAAATGAAAGGTCGCGGAAGAGCTTTAGGTGTTGGTGAGGTAAAGTTTACAGGAATGGTAACTCCAGATATAAAACTTGTGAGGTACGAAGTAAATTTTACAAGAGTTATCGATAGAAAGTTAAAACTAGGCATGGCCAATGGAACTATGTATGCAGATAATGAGAAAATATATTCAGCTGAAAATATGAAAGTAGGGTTGTTTCAGAGCTGATTTATTTTTAAGGGAGAAAAGTACGATTATGCGTCGAGCGGTTATTACAGGTTTAGGAATTGTTTCATGTATTGGGATTGATAAGAAAGCAGTAGAAGAGAGTCTTAGAAAAGGGATTTCTGGTATAAGCAAAAGTTTAGACTATGAGGAACATGGATTTAGAAGTAGAGTTCATGGAAGACCAGATATAAATATAGAAGATTTTATAGATAAAAGGCAGCTAAGGTTTATGGGAGACGGTGCAGCCTTTAACTTTATAGCGATGCAACAAGCCATCGACGATAGCGGATTAGAGGGAAAAGAAGTTTCTAATGAAAGAACAGGGCTTATCGTTGGATCAGGAGGACCTTCAACAAAAAACTTATTTGCTGCACATAAAACTGTAATAGAAAAAGGTAGCCCTAAAAGGATGGGACCATTTATGGTTACACGGGGCATGTCATCTACAAATTCAGCTTGTATAGCAACGCCTTTCAAAATAAAGGGCGTAAACTATTCTATAACTTCAGCTTGTTCAACCTCTGCCCATTGTATAGGCAATGCAGTTGAGCAAATACAGCTGAACAAGCAAGACGTAGTGTTTGCAGGAGGAGGAGAAGAATTAGACTGGACACTCTCCTGTCTTTTCGACGCAATGGGTGCAATGTCCAGCAAATATAATGATACACCAGAAAATGCTTCAAGAGCTTTTGACAGAGATAGAGATGGTTTCGTTATTGCAGGTGGGGGTGGTGTAGTTGTCGTAGAGGAGTTAAACCACGCAATTGCAAGAGGAGCAAAAATATATGCGGAGGTCACAGGTTATGGTGCAACCTCCGATGGTTATGATATGGTAGCACCATCAGGCGAAGGAGCTGAGAGATCGATGAGATTAGCTTTAGCCTCTTTAAACGGAAGGAAGGTTGATTATATCAATGCACATGGTACTTCAACCCCAGCAGGAGATGTCACTGAGATACAAGCGGTTAGAAATGTATTCAGTAAAGAAAAACAACCTTTAGTTGCTTCTACGAAATCACTTACTGGCCATAGTCTTGGTGCTGCAGGTGTACAAGAAGCTATTTATTCACTGATTATGATGGAAAATAACTTTATATCTGCAAGTGCCAATGTTTTTAATTTGGATGAACAAATCAATTCTAATGAAGTGGCTACTGGATTGGTCGAAGGTATTGAATTGGATACTGTTTTATCGAATAGCTTTGGGTTTGGAGGTACTAATGCATCAATAGCCTTAAGCAAGTTTACTGGATAACTTCTTTGTCTGGCCTCATGAAAAATAAAAAAGGTTTGGTTATGGGTGTAGCTAACCAGAAGTCTATTGCATGGGGAATAGCTGAAGTATTAAGTGCAGAAGGAGCATCTTTAGCTTTAACTTATCAGGGTGAAAACTTTAAAAAAAGAGTAGAGCCATTGGCTGATGGATTTTATCGTAGGTATCAGAAATAAGAGAGAAATCTAACAACTCATGCCTTTTCA
>CACLZW010000051.1 GCA_902611475.1 uncultured Alphaproteobacteria bacterium | reverse complement strand
TATAGCTTGCTTCAGCCTCTTCTAAACGCCCTAATTCTTTCAGCATATTGCCCAAGTTGCTGTGGGCTTCAGCATAGCCAGGACTTAATTCTATTGCTCGGTTATAGCTTGCTTCAGCCTCCTTCAATTTACCTGCTTCTTGTAGTGTGACGCCTAAGTTGCTGTAGGCTTCGGGAAATTCAGGTTTCAATGTTATCGCTTTTATATAGCTGGATTCAGCTTTGTCTATTCTTCCCAGTTCATGAAGTACGATACCCAAGTTGCAGTGGGCTTCAGCATAGTCGGGTTTTAACACTACTGCTTGATTGTAGCTGGCTTCAGCTTCGCCCAATCTTCCCAGTTCTTTGAGTGTATTACCCAAGTTGTTATGGGCTTCAGCATCTTGAGGAGATAATTTAACAGCTGTTTTATTTGCATTCAAGGCTTCAGACTTTCGACCTGTTGCTTCAAATATCACCCCTAAAACTTTCCACGCAAATTGATGCCTAGGAAAGTCTCGAGTGATTTCTAGGGCAAGCTTTTCTGCATCACTGAGTCGTCCGTGCTGATAGTGCTCTAGAAGGCTATAGATAAAATCATCGGATGGGCTTCCTTTTTCAGAATTATTCATTTGAGGAGTTTGTCTTTAACCTTTCCATGATTACTTCTCTTTGACTGTCGGTCATGATTACCCATTCTCGAATCTCATCTTGAGTTCTTCCACATCCTATACAAACTCCATTCTCCAGTTTGCAGATTTTAACACAGGGGCTTTCGATATTTTCCCACCGAATTCTGTCTCTCTGTCCTCTTCTTACCATGAAACTTAATATGAGTATTTTATTGATAGAAGGTCTTAAAGCCCGTGATAGCCTTCTCAAGGTTTTCATCTGAAATATCACGGTGTAAAACCATTCGTATTGATGGGTTTTGGTCACCAATTTTAACACTATATTTTTCTAAGTGCGATCGAAGTTTTTCGGTTTGGCCGTCTGCAGGTGTAAAAAATACCATGTTTGTTCCACTATCTACATTCCCTATATTCATTCCTCGAAGCTCATTAGCGAAATACTCGGCTCGTTTATGATCTTCAGCAAGCCTAGATATATTGTTGTCTAAAGCGTAATGCCCCGCCGCGGCTACAACACCAACTTGTCTCATTGACCCACCAAGAATTTTTCTATTTCTTCTTGCTTTTCGAATAAATTTTGATGAACCAACAAGTACAGTGCCTAGTGGTGTCCCAAGCCCTTTTGACAGGCATATTGATACACTGTCTGCACAATTTGCCAGTTCCTCTGGTTTGCAGCGCAAAGCAGTTACCGCATTAAAAAAGCGTGCGCCATCAAGATGAATGCTTAGATTATTTTTTCTTGCTGTTTTAGAAACATCTTGCATCTTTTTTAATGATATTGCTTTTCCACCAACGGTATTTTCTAGGCATAGTAATCGACTAGATGCATGATGGGGATCGTCTTCTTTGATAGCCCCTTCAACTGTTGATGGTGAAATGGACCCGTCACTTTCTGTTTCAACCGGCCATAACGATATTCCAGCTAGCACCGACGCCCCGGACGCCTCGTCCCAGTATACATGGTAATTTTTTCCAACAATGATTTCTTCGCCTCTACCACAATGAGCCATAACAGCTGATAAATTGCTTTGGGTTCCTGAAGGGAAAAAGACGCCTTCTTCTTTTCCTAAAAGAGATGCTAGTCGCTTTTCTAATAAGTTCACGGTTGGATCTTCACCGTACACGTCGTCACCAACGACAGCAGTCGCCATCGCGGTTCTCATACCTCCATCGGGAGAGGTAAACGTATCACTTCTCAGATCGCATTCCCATGTTTGATTTCTTATCGTATTAAGCTTGTTCAAGTGTACACCTTTTTATTTGTTCCATGAATCTCGAGGATGATTTATTCCATCAAAGTTTTTTATAATGCCCTTATAATCTGCGATATTGAAATCATCAATGCAAGCAACATTTACACAAATATTACCAGGGTTATTTCTACTTTTGTGGTGGGTATGCGTACCGCATATTATACAAAAAAAATGTGGAGCCTCCGCCGTATTAAACACATATTCTGTAACTGACTCAAAACCTTCAACCACGGTTATATTTTCTTGAGGTGTACAAAGCATCCCGAACCCCTTACTTTTACTACATATTGAGCAATTACATCTTACAATATCTGAAAGAGGTTTTTCCAAATTGATGGTCAGTCTTATTGAGCCGCAGTGACAGGAAGCGTCTAGCTTTTTAAATTTTTCGGTCATTCATTGTTCCAACAATTATTATAAACAGCCATAAAAATTAAACAATTACTCTAAGTAATTTTGTTTTTTTTAGCAGTAAAATTTAAAATATTTTGAGTTTTGTTTTAATTTTTCGGTTTTCTCCACCCATTTTCTTGAGCTTCTTTTTCAGAACAAAACCATTTTTCGCCCTTTGAAGGTGAGATTTTTGTTTTTAGATAATTTTTAGAATTTGGAAGGTGATAAATTTTTTTGCCACGGGAAGAAATATTTCCTTTAATTTGACACTTAATGTTTTTAACTTCCTTAATGCGCACCCCTCTCCGCCAATTCCAAGGTTCTACAAATTCGCCTTGCCAAATCCCTACTTTGTTTTTTGATGCTAATTTTTCATTGTGAATAAAATCTTTAGAATACTCTCTAAACGCTAAAGCCCAGCCATTTTCTACCAAATTTCTATTTATGTTATTATCTTCAATATAGCATATGCCTATCGATCTACCATAACGGTCCTTGGAAGATATTTTGCAATTCAATGAGGAAGGAGAAACATCTTTTAATAAATTTTTTAAATATTTAGTTGCTTGTTTGCCACATGGCCAAGCTTCTCTATTTACATAACAAAATTGATTTGTTTCTGGTGCATCTATTCCGTAAAGGCGAATTTTTTCCTCGTTAAAGACAATTGTATCAGCATCAACAACTTTTATTTGGCCAAAAGCAATAGTGGCAAAAAAAAGATTAGTTAGAATACCAGTTGCACTCAGAAGAAATGAAATATATGCCCAGGATGTTTTTTTCACGATTGTTAATTTAAACCTTTTTAAAAAATACATCACATCAAAATTCGAAATAATGAATACTTTGATTTTTTAGATTTTATTATTCAAAGATTATAATCTACTGTGTTTTTAATACAAATATGGGACAAAGTAATCCATGACGAAGAGCTGCGCTGAAGCAACTGTAGAGCTATTATCAAAGTACGGAGTTACAACTATCTTTGGGATACCCGGGGTACATACTCTAGATTTTTGCCGCGCTCTAACGGATAGAGCTGATGATCCAAGTAAAATACGGCATGTTCAGGCTAGAAATGAGCAGGGGGCTGGATTTATGGCAGAAGGTTGGGCAAGAGCTACTGGTGACGTTGGTGTAGCACTAGTTATATCTGGCCCAGGCGTAACGAATGCATCCACCGCATTGGGTCAGTGCTTTGCTGACTCTCTGCCTTTGCTTTTGATTTCAGCAGAACCTAAAAGTGAAAGCCTAGGAAAGGGGCAGGGTGTTTTGCATGAAATAACAGAACAAAAAAAAGTTACAGAACCTCTAACAGCTTTTTCAGAAACCGTGAAAACGCCTAATGATGTACCAATCTTATTAGAGCAAGCCTTCACTATTTTTCGAAGTAAAAGACCTAGACCTGTTCATATATCTATACCAATTGATATTCAGGCACAACCAGTTAACACCAATTGGGAACCATTCCAGATTCCTCCTTTTCCAAAGGCAAGTGAAGACGAGTTATTGAAAGCGATAAGTCTAATAAATGAAAGCAAAAAAATTGTATGCTTATTAGGTGGAGGGTCCAGTGATGCTGGTAAGGAAGTTAGCAAATTGGTGGATAATCTTGGAGCCGTAGTGATCACCACAACAGCTGGGAAAGGTGTGATTAATGATAACCATCCACTTGTGATTTCTGGGGGTACGGTTAGGGCTGAGGCTAGAGAATATCTATCAAAAGCTGATTTAATCCTCGCAATAGGCACTGAAATGGCGGAAACAGATAACTATGTTGGAAAATACTCGATCAATGGAAAAATAGTAAGAATAGATATAGATGACAAAAAGATAGATGATATTTATAAGGCAACTGTGGGACTTGTGGGCGATGCCAA
>CACLZW010000050.1 GCA_902611475.1 uncultured Alphaproteobacteria bacterium | reverse complement strand
CTTGCCTGGAAATTAGCTCCAGCACTTGCAGCGGGGAACACAGCAGTAATTAAACCAAGCGAATTCACATCCGCTTCAACTCTTGAGTTTATGAGTCTTGTTGAGGAGGCTGGGTTCCCTAGTGGAGTTATTAATTGTGTTACTGGCTTTGGGCTAGAGGTAGGCCAACCCCTAGTAGATCATAAAGATGTGAGCAAGATTGCTTTTACTGGTTCAGACATTTCAGGACAAAAAATTTACGAAAGTGCTGCAAAAAAAATAATGCCAGTAACACTAGAATTGGGAGGGAAATCTCCAAATATTGTTTTTAATGACGCTGATATGGATGCTGCTGTAATGGGTGTAATTTCAGGCATCTTCGCTGCTACCGGCCAAACATGCATAGCCGGTTCTAGGCTGCTACTTCATGAGGATATACACGATGAGTTCGTTTCAAAGTTGGTTTCAGTTGCTAAAGAAGCATCTATTGGTGATCCTATGATGGAAACCACTAATGTCGGACCAGTGACTACTGAACCTCAGTTTAAAAAGATTATTGACTACATAGATATAGCAAAGAGCGAGGGCGCTACATGTGTATTAGGGGGTAACAAATATAATGGTCCCGGCTCTAAAGGAAACCGATTTATAGAACCAACAATTTTTACAAATGTAAATAATAGTATGAGAATAGCTCAAGAAGAAGTATTCGGCCCAGTACTATCAATTATTCGCTTTAAAGATGAGAAAGAAGCCATTAATATAGGCAATGATATACTTTTTGGTCTTGCGGCCGGAGTTTGGACCAGTGATATCGGGCGAGCTCTGAGAATGGCTGATAAGCTTAAAGCTGGTACCGTTTGGGTGAATACTTATAGAGCAGTAAGTTACATGTCTCCCTTTGGTGGCTACAAAAGATCGGGCCAGGGTCGTGAAAGCGGGCAAGAATGCATCAAGGAATTTATGGAGACAAAATCAGTGTGGATTAGTCATGAAACCTCAACGGCAAATCCATTCATAATTAAATGATTATTTTTTCTAGCGCCAGTAATTTAAAAAAAATAAAACAAGTTATATTTTCTGGTGAACCTCTATAATATTTCCATCAGGATCATAGAAAAAAATTTGATGCCAACCTGAAACCCCGATATCACCCCAGTCTGTAAATTCAATTTTGTTTTCTTTAAGATGTTTTTTAAAAGCCTCAATGTCATCTGTACGATACGCAATATGACCCTTTTCAACTGGATTTATAAAATGGCCTGTTTTGAAATTTACGGACAAGTCTTTTTGTGCCAAATGCATTTGAACCTTACCATCACCCACAAATGATACGTCACCTGAGTACCCTTTTTTCTTTTCTAAAGTAGGTAAATCATCACTTTGGGTATCTAGAAATAGTATATCCTTATAAAAAGTTTCAAGTTTCTTCACATCTTGAGTTGACAAATTTATGTGGTGCAATTCCAATTTCATTATTCTTAAGCCTGGTTTATTAAAATACTTTTCTATAAATAAGATTTATTCACAGATACCTTTGTTAGTCACTAAAAATGATACGAAATACCAGCTCCAATTTCATGCGTTTGGTTTTTAGGTTCCATGCAATAAATAAGAGCAGAGCATGAAACTGCATCGGAATCTTCAACATTCCAAGACCTAAAAAAACCATAGGTAGACCATTTGCTATTTAATTTCGAACGCAATGTTAAGTCAATTCCCCAACCAAGACGTTGTGTGTTCTCAGGATTAACGGAATAGGTATTAGGCAGAATTTCATTAAGAAAGCTTATTTGTTTTCCCTCTATAAAATAGTTGTACTGAGACTTCAAAGAGAGGCTATCGCTTATGTACCAAATAGCCCCTATTGGAACGTAATAGTACTTTGAAAGCCTATCATAACCAAGATGGTTGGTTGATGACGTTTTATATCCACTATCATCAAGTAGATCGCGGTATCCTAGCCCAATGTAAGGTATTAGATCATTGGCTCCTGCTTTTGAACTATTGCTAAGGTAATATTCTAATCTACCCTTATAATATTGTTTTTTCATTGTACCCGTTCCTGCAGAGGAATAGTCAACATTTCCGAAACTATACTCAAGCGTATATAGAAAACTAAAATTAGTACTTTTTGTATTTGAGGTTGTTTTAGCGTCTCCCCAGTTCCTGAGTCCTATACTGAATAAAAAGGGAGCAGATTTATCCTCCATGAAGAAGTTATCGTTTGGATCAACTTCACGATAAGTGTAGGATGTAATATCTAGTGTTAGTTCAGCAGATTGTGTTATTGTTGGAAAGACTGACAGTGATATGCTTAGGATAATGAGATTTCTTAGAGCCGCACCCATTATCCCTATAATATCAAATCCCACGTTCGGCATGTTTTAGGTTGTAATGGAATAAATTAAAAATTTCAATATTATTAATTAACATAAATACTGAGGAGTAAAGTATGATCAAGTCCAAAATTATGAGTTATATAACCCAAGATTTCCAATCGAAGAGCGATCTTATAGTAGGAGGAGAAGAATGGCAAAAGGTGGTACTTGACATGCAATCAAAATTCGCCCGAGCAGGGGCCATAAGACAAACAGTTAGTCAAGTTTTCAATAAAGATGGCATTCAAAGATTAGGTAATCTGTGGGAATATACAGATGAAAAAGCTTTCGTAGATTGTCAACTACTCTTCAGAGAAGCAGAACAAAGGTTCAATAAAACCGAAATACCACAGAAATTATTTTCAAACAGAGGTGTTATTTTACATGATGTTTTTTTCTGATCCGATCTCACACATAAAACTCAAAAAGAAAAATGCTAGTATTTAATAGCTAAATGATCTTTTAAATTGAATGAGCTTTTATCTCTACCTCTATAAAAACTAAATTTTCTTTCCCATTGTTAATTACGTTATGCGACACACCTGCTTTTCTGTAGTAAGGCTTCCCTTGTATAAGTTTAGTGGTTGTTTCAACCTCCTTATCATCAATTAGCAATAATTGCCCGTTAGTTTGAGGTATGACCACATAATCCCATTTGTGTATATGAAATCCTGTTTCTTCATTTCCATTGAATGAATATTCCGTTACTCTAATTCTGTCATTATCTATTTGAATATTTGCACTAGCTTTCTTTCTTTGCATTTTGTGTTTTTTAACCTCTCCCTATAAAGGGCATATTACTCGCCATTATTGTCATATTAAGAATATTAGTATCTAAGGGGAGACCCACTAAATGTAATACTGCATTAGCTATATGTTCAGGATCGAATGTAGGCTCTTTTTTAATTGAACCATCTGCCTGTATTATTCCTTTCTTTATTCCCTCTGTCATTGGTGTATCGGCGTTCCCAATATCAATTTGGCTGCAAACGATATTAAATGGTCTTCCGTCGAGTGCCAAACTTTTTGTCATTCCCGTGACTGCATGTTTTGTTGAGGTATATGCTATTGATCCAGGTCTTGGGGTAATAGAGGAAACACTTCCATTATTAATTATCCGACCTCCCATGGGAGACTGGCTTTTCATAAGCGAAAATGCATGCTTACTGAAAAGAAACATACCGTTAATATTGACCTCAATGACCTCTTTCCATTCACTGAAATTTATTTCGTCTATAGTTTTTGAAGAAAGAAACGTACCAGCATTATTAAAAAGTAGGTCTATACGGGAAAAATTTTCCTCAATCATTTCAAAGCATTTTTTTACATCCACCTCATTACTAACATCCATAGGAAATGTCAGTGCTTGATCATTACACACTGCCTTTGTTTCTTCTAACTTATCTTTACGTCGTCCTATCAAAATAACACTAAAACCAGCATCAGAAAGCTTAACAGCTGTGGCTTTTCCCACCCCTGTCCCAGCTCCTGTAACGATCGCAACCTTATTCATTGAAAAAAAAGCCTGTTTTAAAAAAGATAAAAATTTTGAACACCTTTACTACCTGAATAAATTTAATCAATGAGACTTAAAACTATATCTTTTCAATTTCCATAATTATATGAATATAGTCCATCGCATGACCATCCGGGTCTCTTTCAACTTCTGCCCTATAATTTTCAAAAAAAGAGTCGATTATTTCATTGCTCTCATTTTCACATCTATTAGACAAAGCCGTTCGAAAAACCGTCTCTGACCAACTTCTGGTAGTTGGAATAAGGCTGTCAGCAAACTCTTTTTTTGACATTGTCCTAATATTCTCTTCATAAGTCTCACGATAGGGACATTTTGTCAATTTGGTGCTGCATGATAAAAGCTTTAAACCAGCTTTTGAAACCTTGGACATTTTATCATTAAACGGCGCACAAAACTCTTCCACCGTTCTGTAGTGCTGAGCAAAAGTAGTGTTTATATATTCTTCTTTTGTTATCGTCCCTTGATCCAAGTGGGTTTTCCAATGCTGATTAAATTTATCAAACATTGAATGTCCTCCTGTATTTCCGAGATAACGACCTTTTTCATC
>CACLZW010000049.1 GCA_902611475.1 uncultured Alphaproteobacteria bacterium | reverse complement strand
AAAACAGCTGATAATTCAAGCGACTTGTCTTTTCTCAGTTCACCGAAGACATGGACCCTTTTTGAGTCAAAGTCTAAAATACTTATATCGACGAAAAAACTTTCACTTTCCAATAACTCGCTGAAATAATTGTAACTAGCTTTAAGAGCAAATGGTCCCTCTTTATTTTTTTCAACAAAAGACGGTCCAATATTAAGCACATCTTCAAAAAAGAAATCTAAAGCCTTATCAAAAGCTAGAGTGTAATAGGCAACGTTCATATGGCCGTTATAGTCTATCCAATCACCAAGCACAATTTGGTTTTTTGTCCTGAAAGGGGAGCTCAAAGTGTTTTCAACTTGATTTTGGAGAGTCATTAATATTTTATTTTATTTTTTAAACTGTTACAGTTATTTTGTATTTGAGAGGCCGAACATGTCAATTAAAAATGCTATAAGTGAGTTAAAAACTTTGATGGGAGAGCGTCTGTGCATTTCAGCAGCTGAAAGAAAGCAGTATGGGCAAAACGAAACCTATTACAAAGAAATGCTTCCTGACGCTGTTGCCTACCCCAAAGATGAAAAAGAAGTTTCTGAAGTCATGGAAATATGCAATAAACATAAGTGCCCTGTAATACCTTGGGGAACAGGAACTAGCCTTGAAGGAAACTCAA
Organism: uncultured Alphaproteobacteria bacterium; assembly: GCA_902611475.1. Lineage (GTDB taxonomy): Bacteria > Pseudomonadota > Alphaproteobacteria > Rhodobacterales > Rhodobacteraceae > CACIJG01. The sequence continues at coordinate 3,968 of CACLZW010000049.1, read as the reverse complement.
TTCCAGTAAATGGTGGTGTAACTTTATCCTTTGAAAACATGAAAAAAATCTTGAACGTTAATCCAGATGATATGGATGTCACGGTGCAACCGGGAATAACAAGAGAGGAACTTAACATTAACCTAAAGGAATTTGGGTTATTTTTTCCAGTTGACCCTGGAGCTAACGCGTCTATTGGAGGGATGGCAGCTACACGGGCTTCAGGCACAACAGCCGTTAGATATGGTACGATGAAAGAAAATGTAATCGGTTTAAAGGTCGTAATGTCGGATGGGCGAATAATCAAGACAGGCTCTAGAGCGAGAAAGTCTTCAGCGGGATATGACCTCACGAAGTTAATAGTCGGATCAGAAGGAACACTGGGCATAATAACAGAATTAACATTACGCCTGCAGGGTATACCAGAAGAAATTGCATCAGCAATTTGTTCATTTCCAGACACAGCTAGTGCGATAAGAACAATAATTGAAACAATTCAAATCGGAATACCAATTGCAAGATCCGAACTTATGGACTCATCATCTATCGAAGCTGTAAACGAGTACTCGAAACTTGACTTACCAATAAAAGAACACTTGTTTTTTGAATTTCATGGAAGCGCAACCTCGGTAAAAGAACAATCTGAAACTGTACAAGAGATTGCGGCTGGAAATGGTGGTAGCGATTTTCACTGGAGTACCGCGACTGAAGATAGAAACAAACTTTGGAAGGCAAGGCACAACTATTATTATGCTATAAAAGCCAAAAACCCTAACCATACATTTTTAGTAACCGATATTTGCGTGCCAATATCAAACTTGGCTGAAATGATCGATCAAACGGCTAAAGAGATGAAATCAAAAGGAATGGCACCTAGCATAATGGGGCATGTAGGTGATGGAAATTTCCACTCTGGAATAATGGTTAGACCTAATAATGATGACGATATAAATTTAGCAAAAGATCTGACTAGGCGAATAGTAGAACGCGCCTTAGAACTGGAAGGTACCTGTACGGGAGAGCATGGAGTAGGCATAGGTAAAATTGAGTTCATGGAAAAAGAGCACGGGGAAGCCTACCAGGTCATGTCCTCCATAAAAAGAACGTTTGATCCAAATGGTATATTAAATCCAGGCAAGGTTGTAAAAATTAACTAATCCCCCTACTGGTATTTCTTAGTTTGGCTGCTGCAGCCAAGGCTTCTGAGGTCACCAATTCTCCAGATAGCATCCTCGCTATTTCCCTTACAGTCTTTTCTTCATTTAGCGTTGTAACTTTTGTGACTGTTGACTTGTCAGAAATAATCTTCTCAACCTTAAGATGATTATCAGAGTAAGCAGCAACTTGAGGAGAATGGGTAACAACTAATACTTGTTCGTGCTTGGATAACTCTAGCAACCTTTTCCCAATTGCTGAAGCTGTAGCTCCACCAACTCCTCTGTCAATTTCATCGAAGATTTGTGTTTTTTTGCTCTCTTCACCAAATAAACATAGCTTTGCAGCAAGAAGAAACCTTGATAACTCTCCACCAGAAGCGATTTTATTAAGCGGTTTAAAGCCAGAGCCTGGGTTAATTTCAGTAGTGAAGCAAACATGATCGCATCCAAATTTAGATTCTTGATCCCTCACTATCTCAGTCTTAAACTTAGCTAGCTCTAGCTTTAATGGCTTTAATTCTTTTTCTATCTTTTTGTCCAGATTAGCAGCAAATTTGTACCTTTCATTTGATAAAAATGCTGTTTCCTTTTTATATCGATCATTTATTAATATAATTTCCTTCTCTATCTCTTTTATTTTTTCATCAACTTTTCTTATACTTTTTAATTCCTCTTCTAATGAAAATTGTAAGTTTAATATTTGATCCAGCTCAACATTGTGAGCCCGACATATTCTTTTTATTGAATGGTAACGATCTTCTAGTTCAACAAGTTGCTTTTCACTATTAGCGCTTATTTCTCTAAGTTGATCTAAACTTTCACAAGCTTGTGAAAACTGTTCCAAAGCATTATAAAACTTTTCAATTGGTAAATGGTTATCAACTTCCACTTTTTTTTCTAATCTTTCTAAAGACTTAATTGCATTCAAAATGCTCTCCTCCACCAACTCTTTATTTAGGGATTGAAAAGTATCCAGAATACCAGCGGAACTTCGGCTAGCTTTTTTAAGCTCTTCTCTATGCGACTCGATACTATCCAGTTCGTTTTGATCAAGTTGTAGCTCATTGATCTGTTGAATTGATTTTTCCAAGAAGTCCGTATTTTCTACCAAATCTTTTCTTTTATACTCGGTATCAAGTAGTTTTTTTAATTTACTAAGCTCTGTCCAATACTTGTCAACATTCTTTAAATTTTTCTGTAAATTACCATAGGTGTCCAGTAAACCTCTATGAGTTTTTACATTTAACAACCCTTGTTCCTCAAACTGACCATTTAGATCTAATATTAGGTTGCCCAGATCTCGAACTAAATCTAATGAACAAGGTAGGTCATTAATAAAAGCTCTTCGTTTGCTCTTCGTACCAATACTCTGTCTTAATATCAGAATACCATCTGTTGGAAATCCCTTTTCAGACAGGAATTTGCTAATTAAGCCATTTTTCTCTGATTCAAACTCCCCAATAAGGGTGGCCGTCTCAGCTCGGTTGCCAAGCTCAATCCTTGTATTTTTTTTGCCAAGAAGATAACCTAAGCAATCCAAAAGAATGGATTTACCAGCCCCAGTTTCACCTGTTAATACATTAAGACCCGATGTAAATTCTAATTCTAGATTTTCGATTAAAAAAATATTTTGTACAAAAAGTTTTTTTATCAAGCTAACTAAGTCCTGACTTATCGATTAAATTAGAAGCTTCATTAGTCCAATCACTGGTTGGGAATTTTTTTCTCATATATTTTATTTCAGACAATGCCTCATTCAATAGTCCAATTATTAGAAAGCTTTCAATAAGTCTGTAGGAGACCTCAGGTAAAAAACTTGAAACTTTTGTAGCGTTCTTGATTTTTTTAAATCTTCTCATGGCGGCCGTTGGATTATTTCTCTTTAAATAATATTTTCCAACATTTAATTGCTGACCTACCAGAAATTCTCTAGCTCTCCTAATATCACTCTCGGCTTCTTTTTTTGCACTACTTTTAGGATATAACCTTTGAAAAGCTGAAAAGCTAGCTATACACTCTCTTGCAGCCGCTTGATCTCTATCAATAATATCTATCTCATCACAATAACCTTTTGATCGAAAGTATAGTACTTGTTGGGCTCTATTACTTTCTGGGTAGAGACTTAAAAATTTGGCAGATGCCAAACGTGAGTCCTCGAACTTTCCTGCTCTGTAATAAGCGTCCACTGCTTTGCTCAATCCAAGCTCATCTTCTACTGAATAGGGGAAATACGTGTTCACTTCCAGATAGTAATCTCCTGCTCGTTCAAAATAGCCTTTTTGATACGCCTCATCTCCCAATTTGATTATCTCTTCAGGTGTATTGCTCTCGTTGATCTCGCTTGGTAATTTGTTACTACAGCTTAAAAGTAGAAAAATCACCGAACACATGGTAAAGATTTTTAATAAACCAAACAAAAAGAGCATATTTCTTTCTAACTTCAATATTATCTATAAGTCAAGATAAGAGGGCCAAATATTCTTTAGTAATTAGAGTACATTCTGTGTATCAGATTTTGAAATATCAAAACCTGGAAGTTTATCCCTATCTCCATCTGAGAAATCTTTACTAACAAATATGTCCCCCCTTTTAAAACACTCTCTCAGTAAAAGGTTTGTTAGGCCATGACCACCAGAACATGAAATAAATTTTCCTAAAATTGGCCTTCCTACAAGGCTCAAGTCTCCAAGGGCATCAAGAATCTTGTGTCGAACACATTCATCTGCATATCTCAGTCCATCCTGTACAGTCATCTCATTCTCTCCAACGACGATTGCATTCTCTATACCTCCTCCTAACGCAAACCCCTCATCTTTGAGTCTTACAACATCG
>CACLZW010000048.1 GCA_902611475.1 uncultured Alphaproteobacteria bacterium | reverse complement strand
GAAAAGATACTCTCTTTCTTCCATTTTTACAGAAGCCTTTAGAGATAATCTAGGCTGGGAAAAGGCTTGGACAAAACGACAGCCCAAGAAGGAATATCAGATAATAATCGTGGGTGGAGGAGGCCATGGGCTCGCAACGGCTTATTATTTGGCTAAAAATTTTAATGTAACGGATATTGCTGTGATAGAAAAAGGTTGGATTGGTGGGGGAAATACGGGCCGTAATACTACTATAATCCGTTCCAACTATTTGCAAGAAAGCTCCATAGGCATTTATGAAAAGTCTCGATTTCTTTATGAGACGCTTTCACAAGATCTCAATTATAATATTATGTTTAGCCCTAGAGGTGTTCTAATGTTGTGCCAGACAGAACATGAATTGAGAGCGATGAAAAGAACATCGCATGCAAATAGGATTAATGGGGTAGATACCAAAATGGTTACTCCAGAGGAGGTAAAAGAAATAGTGCCAATTATTAATATCAAGGGGCCAAGATTCCCAGTGCTAGGAGCACTCTGGCAACCGAGGGGCGGAACAGCACGCCATGACGCTGTGGCCTGGGGATATGCAAGAAAGTGCTCTGACTTTGGCATCGACATTATAGAGCAGTGTGAGGTTATTGGAGTAAAAAAGAAAAGAGAGAAAATCGTGGGAGTGGAAACTACCAAAGGAGACATAAAAGCAAAAAAAGTTTGTTTTGTCGCGGCAGGTCATTCCAGTGTTCTGGCTGATTTAGCAGGCTTCAGATTGCCGATTGAGTCAGTGGCTCTACAAGCATTGGTGTCGGAGCCAATAAAGCCCATCATAGATTGTGTTGTCATGGCCAATACGGTACATGGATATTTAAGTCAGTCTGACAAAGGCGAGCTCGTTATAGGCGGTGGAGCCGATGGATATAATAACTATAGTCAACGAGGAAGCTTTCTTCATATTGAAGAAACAGTGCGTGCTTTGGTCGAGACTTTTCCGGTAATAAGTCGTTTACGACAACTGCGACAATGGGGAGGAATAGTAGATATGACAGGCGATAGATCTCCGATAATTTCTAAAACTCCTGTTGATGGTTTGTATATAAATTGTGGATGGGGAACTGGGGGGTTTAAAGCTATCCCAGGTTCAGGTTGGGCTACGGCAGAAATGATTTATAATGAGCAACCGGGGAAGTTGGCCTCTCCATTTTCAATAAATAGGTTTTCAGAAGGACGACTAATAGATGAGAGCGCTGCTGCAGCAGTAGCTCATTAAAGGAGAGTAATGTTAAATATATATTGCCCTATTTGCTTAAGAGATTGTGATGAAACAGAGTTGAGTTGTGGCGGTCAAGCCCACTTAATAAGAAGAGATCACTCTTCAAGCGATAAAGATTTCTATAAATATCTATACGAAAGAAAAAATGATAAAGGTATTATTTTTGAGCGGTGGAGGCATGTTTATGGTTGCGGAAAATGGTTCCATATAGCTAGATGCAGCCTAACCAATCAAGTATTTGGCTCGTATTCAGCGAAAGACGTGCAACCACCCAAATCTATTTTAGCAACCATTCGGCGTTCGAGAGTTGACTTCAAAGGTTGGGTAAAATGAGTTCTAGACTGCCACAGGAAGGTTCTCGGATAAACAGAGAAAAAATAGTTGATTTCAGATTTAATGGAAAAAATCTTAAAGGTTTTTATGGTGATACTGTTGCATCTGCTCTGCTAGCCAATAATGAAATGTTCGTGGCAAGATCTTTCAAGTACCATCGGCCACGAGGTATTTTCTCGGCGGGTGAAGAAGAACCAAATGCCCTGATGGGAATAGGAGAAGGACCTTTTTTCGAACCGAATATCAGAGCCACGGAGGTAAAACTAAAACATAATATGAACGTTGCTTCGCAAAATCACTGGCCGTCTTTAAAATTCGATTTTCTTTCAATTAATAATGTATTCTCTAGGTTTTTTGCTGCAGGCTTTTACTATAAAACTTTTATGTGGCCGAGAGCAGCATGGAAGCATCTTTTCGAGCCAATGATTAGAAGAGCATCCGGGCTAGGAAATACACCAAGAGATTATGATGAAGAGCATTATGAACATATTTATCACCATACAGATGTACTAATAATCGGAGGTGGATTAGCAGGCATAACGGCTGCCAAAGCACTTAGAGACAGAGGCCTTTCAATAATGCTTTGTGAGAAAGATTGTGTGATCGGTGGAAGGTACCTAGAGGATAGTAAAACAGAAGAGAAAGACCGGTACAAGAAGTTTCATGAAAAGAGTATAGCAATTTTGAAAAAGTCTAAGGATATTTCTGTTAAATTAAATACCACTGTTACTGGTATTTTTGACCATGGTTTCGTTTTGGCTTATGAAGAAAATCAACATAGCAATACAGCTACTAAAAAAGCATTATGGAAAATTCGGGCAAAAATAATTATTCTTTGCACTGGAGCCATTGAAAGACCAATAGTATTTCCAGATAACGATTTGCCAGGTATAATGTTGGCTGCTTCAGTTCGTGATTACTTGCAAAAATATGGTGTTTTATTAGGTGACCGGTTAGTACTTACAACCAATAATGACTATGCGTATAAAACTGTGATTGAACTCAAACACAGAGGCATTGATATACCGGTGGTGCTAGACGCAAGAGCTTCTTCCGATAACCCAATCGTCAAAGAGGCTAAGGGTTTAGGTATTAGAATACTATTTGGGAAGTGCATAGGTAAGGTCGAAGGTAAAAGAAAAGCGTCCGCCATAGGTATTTGTTCTGTAAATGGTGAAGGTACAATTGAAGAATTGATCCCCTGTAATGCAATAGCGGTGTCTGGTGGATGGACGCCAAATGTAAATCTTTGGTCACATTGTGGAGGAAAACTTCTATGGGATGATGAATGTGGGTTTTATAAACCTGATCCTGAAAACACGCCAATAGGTAGGGAAGGTGAAACCAATATGCTAGCTCTTGGTGCTTGTGCAGGCGTCTTTAGTAATTACGAGATCCAAGACCAAGTCCCACGCAAAATCAATCAATTGGCCTCGCGCCTAAAAATCAAGTCAAAACGATATATTGAGACAAGCATATTTTCTAAAGAGCCAGAAAAAACGACAAAACCAATTTTCGTATTACCTCATGGGGCGTCAAAAGATAAACAAAAAAGGATGTATATTGATTTTCAAAATGATGTGAAGGTTAGTGATTTGCAACTTGCTGTTCAAGAAGGGTTTGAGAATGTAGAACATGCAAAAAGATACACCACCTTAGGAATGGCAACTGATCAAGGTAAGACATCAAACATTAATGGCATTCACGTATTATCACAAAGCTTAGGAAAACCTGTTGATAAAATTGGGCACACAACTTTTAGACCGCCATATAAACCAATTCCACTCGGATTAATTGCTGGCCAGTATGCAAAAAAGCTATTTAAGCCTGTTAGAAAAACTCCTATTGATAAATGGAATATGTTAAACAATGCGATATGTGAACCCGTAGCAGATTGGAGAAGAGCATACGCGTATCCCAAAGGCAATGAAGGTTTGGAGGAAACACTAAGTCGCGAAATCCTAAGCGTTAGAAAAAATGTTGGTCTTCTTGACTCATCAACTCTTGGTAAAATTTTGGTCAAAGGACCTGATGCTGGTCGATTCTTAGATTTAATTTACACCAATATGATTTCGACTTTAAAAGCTGGAAAATGTCGATATGGTCTAATGTGTAATGAGGCAGGTTTTGTTTTTGATGATGGTGTGGTAGCACGTCTCAATGACCAATCATTTTTATGCCATACAACTTCTGGGGGTGCAGATAGAGTGTATGCCTGGTTAGAGGAATGGCTTCAGACAGAGTGGCATCACTTAAAGGTATTTATTGTCAATTTAACCGAACAATATTCACAAATAGCAGTTGCAGGACCAAAATCTAGGGAGCTTTTACAAACCTTCAAGTCGATTGATTTATCCGCAGAAAAACTGCCTTTTATGAACTTCATAGAAACTAATATTGATGATATATGGGTAAGGATTTACAGAATATCTTTCTCAGGTGAACTATCTTACGAATTAGCGGTTAATTCCAATCAAGCTGAAGAGTTATGGAATAAGCTTATTAAGGCGGGCAAGAAATACAAAGTACAACCTTACGGAACTGAGGCACTACATATTCTAAGGGCTGAGAAGGGATTTATAGTTGTCGGAGATGAAACAGATGGTACCGTTACTCCACACGATTTGGGAATGGAGTGGATTGTTTCGAAAAAGAAAAAAGACTTTATAGGAAAAAAAGCATTTAGTCTGCCACATTTAAATTCTAGTATTAGAAAGCAGCTCGTTGGCATACTGACCCTTGATACAAACAAAGTTCTCCCGGATGGATGTCACGCCGTAGAAGATGGTGAAGCTATTGGACACGTGACCTCTACTTATTTCTCGCCCACCTTGAAAAGATCAATAGCGCTTGGATTAATACAGAATGGTAGGTCTAGAAAAGGATCAACCTTAGAGTTTGAGATTTCGTCCAAAGAGACTATCTTTGCGAAGATTGTAGATCCTAATTTTTATGACCCAGAGGGTGCTAAACAAGATGGATAAAATAAAGGGCGATGCATTTGTAGACGTTTATTTAATTGGATCAATAAAATCCTTAAATATACGAGTAGATCATAGGGATAAAAAAAGCCTTAGTGTCATAAAAAAAAATATTGAAGTAAAACTTCCATCAATTCAAAATTCAACAGAGAAAAATGGCTTAACGCTTTGCTGGGTTTCAAATGATGAG
>CACLZW010000047.1 GCA_902611475.1 uncultured Alphaproteobacteria bacterium | reverse complement strand
GAAAGTCTAGAGCTGGCTTATTAAAAACTGCTAGGGGCTATATTGAAACTCCAGTTTTTATGCCAGTTGGAACTGCTGCAACTGTGAAGGCAATGCTTCCCGAAACGCTTGAAAAAATAGGAGCTCAAATTCTTCTATGCAACACCTATCATCTCATGATTAGGCCTGGAGAAAAAGTAATCAACCATTTGGGAGGTTTAAATAAATTTATGAATTGGTCAGGTCCAATCCTCACCGATAGTGGAGGTTTCCAAGTAATGAGCCTTTCAAAGCTCAGGCAACTAGATGAGAAGGGTGTGACCTTTCGTTCTCACATTGATGGCAAGAAGTTTTTGCTAACTCCAGAAGCTTCAATAATGATCCAGGAAACATTAAAGAGCACTATCATAATGGCCTTTGATGAGTGTACTCCATTCCCTGTAGAGAAAGAAGTAGCAGAAAAAAGTATGAAATTGTCATTACGATGGGCCGAGAGGTCTAAATCTTCATTTAAAGGTTCCAATGGCTCCATACTATTTGGAATTCAACAAGGGGGAATGTTTAAAGATCTGAGGGAGGAAAGCTCACGTTATCTTAATGAAGTCGGTTTTGACGGTTATGCTATAGGCGGTCTTGCCGTCGGGGAGCCTCAAAATAAGATGTTTGAGGTCTTAGATTATTCTACAGATTTTTTTCCTAAAGACAGGCCTAGATACTTGATGGGTGTAGGTAAGCCTAGTGATATTGTTGGTGCTGTATTGAGAGGAGTAGATATGTTTGACTGTGTCATTCCGACAAGATCAGGCAGAAATGGTCAAGCTTTTGTTAAAAATGGAACAATTAATCTAAAGAATGCACAATATCAATTGGATAACAGTCCAATTGATGAAGCATGTTTTTGTTATTGTTGCTCTAACTATTCTAAAGGATATCTCAGTCATCTGGTTCGCTCCAATGAGATTTTAGCGTCTATACTGCTGACGCACCATAATTTATACTACTACATAGATTTGATGAAAAAAATCAGAGAGCTGATAAAAAGAGGCGAGTTTGCTTCTTTTGCTAAAAATTTTTTTAAATGATTGTTTAGAAAAAAATAAAACAGAAAGATTTCTAAAATACCATGCTTGAATTTCTTTGTTTTGATATCATATATATTGGTGTGAGAGATCGGAGGATACCATGAGCGCATTCAAATCACCTATTCCTGTTTTACCTTTAAGAGACATTGTTGTTTTCCCGAACATGATAGTTCGACTTTTCGTCGGACGAGAAAAATCGGTATTTGCCTTGGAAGAAGTGATGAAGACAGAGCAACAGATACTCCTCGTTGCGCAAAAAGATGCAGGAGAAGATAACCCCGGAGAAGATAATATTTTTAAAGTTGGCGTAATAGCCAACGTCTTGCAGGTTTTAAAATTACCAGATGGAGCGGTTAAAATTTTGATAGAGGGAAAACATCGTGTAAAGATATCAGAATTTTTAAGTAACAATAAATTTCTTGAAGCATTTTGTGAAGAAATTACCGATAGAAATTTTCAGGGTGATGAGATTGAAGCATTGAGGAGGACCGTTTCGACGGAATTTGATCGGTATTCAAAGCTCAATAAAAATATAACTGAAGAATCTTTAGAAGCCATCAGAAAAGCTTCCGATCCTGTAATGCTGTCAGATTCAATTGCAGGACACCTTAATTTAACTGTTGATAAAAAACAGGAGCTTCTGGAGATTTCTGACGTCCAGAAGAGGCTCGAGAAAATACTTGAAGTTATTCAGGGTGAGTTAAGTGTGTTACGCGTGGAAAAAAAGATTAAAACAAGGGTCAAGAACCAGATGGAAAAAACCCAGCGTGAGTATTATCTCAATGAGCAAATGAAAGCCATCCAAAAAGAGTTAGGAGATGGTCCTGAAGGGCAAGATGAGATCGCAGAGATTCAAGGCAAGATAGACAAAACAAAACTTAGTAAAGAAGCAAAAGAAAAAGCTGTTGCTGAGTTGAAAAAACTGAAATCAATGTCTCCGATGTCAGCTGAATCAGCCGTTGTTAGGAATTATTTGGATTGGCTTTTGACTATTCCTTGGAGAAAAAAGTCTAGAATAAAATCAGATCTAAATCTTGCTCAAGAAATTTTGGATAATGACCATTTTGGTCTTAAGAAAGTCAAAGAAAGAATTATTGAATATTTAGCTGTTCAACATCGTAGTAAAAAGTTGAAAGGACCAATTTTGTGTCTTGTCGGCCCACCTGGCGTTGGTAAAACGTCTTTAGGAAAGTCGGTAGCTAAAGCGACTAATAGGGAGTTTATTAGAATATCATTAGGCGGAGTTAGAGATGAGAGTGAAATAAGAGGGCACAGAAGAACTTATATTGGATCGATGCCCGGAAAAATCATCCAGAGCATGAAAAAAGCTAAGACATCTAACCCACTGATATTATTGGATGAAATTGATAAAATGGGACATGATTTTAGAGGGGACCCTGCTAGCGCAATGCTTGAAGTATTGGATCCTGAACAAAATTCTACGTTCTCGGATCACTATTTAGAGGTTGAATATGACCTATCAGATGTAATGTTTATTACAACAGCAAATACCTTCAACATGCCCAGGCCACTACTTGATAGGATGGAAGTCATTCAGCTTTCTGGATACACTGAGGACGAAAAAGCCGAGATTGCCAAAAGACATCTTATTAAAAAGCAAGTCGATAACCATGGCCTAGACGAAAATGAATTTATACTTAAGGATAAAGGTCTCTATGAAATAATAAGGCATTATACAAGAGAAGCAGGAGTCAGAAATCTTGAGAGAGAGATTTCTAAATTGTGTAGAAAAGTTTTAACAAATATCATTAAGGACAAGAAAAAGTCTGTAAAAGTTGATGAAAAGAACATAAGCGATTTACTCGGAGTTAAGAAATTTAAATATGGCTTAGCTGAGGAGTCAAATCAAATCGGCGTTGCAACCGGTCTAGCCTGGACCGAAGTTGGAGGAGACCTTCTTTCAATAGAGGCAATAAAGTTACCTGGAAAAGGAAGGATGAAATCTACCGGAAAGCTGGGCGAAGTTATGAAAGAAAGTATTGACGCTGCCTCCAGCTTTGTGCGCTCTAGGTCACCCTCGTTTGGTATTATTCCAACTTTATTCGACAAGTATGATATACATGTACATGTTCCAGAAGGTGCTACACCTAAAGACGGCCCGTCAGCTGGTATCGCGATGGTAACCTCAATAGTAAGCATGCTCTCAGAGACGCCAATTAGGAAAGATGTCGCTATGACGGGAGAGGTAACTCTTCGAGGAAATGTTTTGCCAATTGGTGGTTTGAAAGAAAAACTGCTCGCAGCTTTACGAGGGGGAATAAAGACGGTCATAATTCCAAACGAAAACGCAAAAGATTTGGTGGAAATCCCTGATAACGTAAAAAACGAGCTAGAAATTATCCCGGTGACAACCGTAGAAGAGGTCTTGAAAGTCGCCCTTATAGAAAGGTTAAAAAGTATCGATTGGGATTTCTCTGATTATGAGAAGAGTGATGATCTTAAAGGTAAAAAGTCAAGCGAAGTTGAGCTACCCAACTGAATTGATTTATTCTTATACGAATTATTTCTTGAGTTTAAGAAAGAAAGAGGCTAATCAACTATTAATGGGTGATTAGCTCAGCTGGTAGAGCGCTTCGTTTACACCGAAGATGTCGGGAGTTCGAGTCTCTCATCACCCACCAACAGTGAACTTTTGTTCATATGCGCGGTTGTAGCTCAGCTGGTTAGAGTGCCGGCCTGTCACGCCGGAGGTCGCGGGTTCGAGCCCCGTCAACCGCGCCATTTAGGTGCAAGAATTGGATAAGAAAAAAGTAAAGCTCACTATTCTAGATCTTAAGAAAAAGAAGGCTGAAAAAGAACGCTTGGCTATGGTTGCAGTAGGAGAATTTCTGTCTGCCCAATGGGCAGAAGCGGCTGGCATCGATATAATTGGTGTTGGTGATAGCTTGGGAATGACACTATATGGTCATGAGAATACTCTTTCAGTCACAGTTGATCAGATGATACACCACTGTAGGGCTGTTAGAAAAGGCGCGCCCAATACATTTTGTATTTTAGCAATGCCCTATGGCTCTTATTCTACGAAAAGTATGGCAATTAAAAATGCTTCAAAGATGATGAAAGAGAGTGGTGCTGATGCGATCAAATTACAGTGCGGGAAAGATAGAGTTGATATTATAAATGCAGTATCCTCAGCGGGCATTCCTGTTATGAGCCATGTCGGATTATTACCTCATTTAGTTCATGTATATGGTGGTTTCAAGATGCAGGGCAAAAATGCTGAAGATGCAGAAAAAATTATCGAAGATGCAATTGCTATAGAGAATGCTGGTGCGGTAGGAATAGAGATTGAAGCAGTCCCGGCAGAGGTAGCCCGCGAAGTTGATAGAGCTGTATCTATATTTACGTTTTCAATTGGTGGTGGTTCAGCGGGAAACTGCCAATTATTAAATGGCTATGATCTGATAGGAGGATTTAATACATTCAAGCCAAAATTTGCAAAGCGTTTTGGAAATGTTGCCGATGTGGCTGAAAACGCCTTCAAAGAATTTGTTAGTGAAGTAAAAGCTAACACTTTTCCAGACACAGAACATAGCTATAGCATGTCTCCAAGTGAACTTATTAAGTTTAATCAATATCTTGAAGGCAAAAGAAAACGTTAGAAACTCAAACTTACTGTTTCGAAAGATAAACCTAGATAATCAAAATAAATTAAAAGGCTATTGTAGCTCAAAGATATTGTTATATCATTTACAAGTGGATGACAAAAAATTGTATCTTGTCCTAACATTTCAGCGTCTAGAAAGATATTTATATCCTTTTTTTTGTTGTTAACGACGCTTAACGGAGTTACGGCTCCTGGAAATACTCCAAGCTCCTCAAAAAGCCTTTCTTTACTCCCAAAAGATAGTCTTGATGATCTTATTCTTTCAGTTAGTAGGGTTAGATCAATCACGCTATCTTCGTGAGCGATAACCAAATAATTTTTTTTCTTTTTGTCTCGTAGGAATAAGTTCTTAGTATGAAACCCATGCATATTTTCTCTATATTTCTTTGCATCATTAACGGTAAATAAAGGGGGATGTTCAAAAACCTCAAATTTAATTTTTAAGTCTTTAAGCAACTTATATAAAGATTTAGGTGATGTTGGCAGTGCGTAGACGTAATTTGATGATGCATCCATATCTAATAAAAAAATGATAAAAAAATAATTATCTTCTAAGGGATAAAACTTCTATAAATGCTAGCTGTTTGATACTCTATCTTTAGCAGCTTGTAGAAATTCATTCATTTTTGCTCTAATGGCTTGTCCATCAACTAACCCTTCAAGGTCATCTTGTAGTTTTCTGAACACATCTTCGTCTCCAGCTTCTTGAAAATCTGACTTAACAACATCTTTTATATATTGTTCGGTTTCGTCTTCGTCTAAACCTTTAACTTCAGCAGCCCAAGCCCCTAACATCTTATTTCTCAAAGCCTCAATTCTAAATGTTATGTTTTGCTCATGTGCAAATTTATTCTCGAAACCATCTTTTCTTTCATCAAATGTGGACACTTTATCCTCCATGCTTTGGACCCTAAATGTAGTTAGTTAAAAACGAATTTCAACTACAGATTTATATATTTTAAATGAAGTTGATTAATTTTATTCCTTTTTCAACCATCGTTTTTCTTGCGATTTTCTCAGAGTTGTTGAGATTAATGGCTTTGGTTAAATCTTGAAATACAAACACATCAAAGCCTAGATTTACTCCATCTAATGCAGAATAAAAAACACAATAATCAAAAG
>CACLZW010000046.1 GCA_902611475.1 uncultured Alphaproteobacteria bacterium | reverse complement strand
ACTCCTGCTTCTTCAGCGATTTTTTTTGATGATATTTTATCACCCATTGAGTCTATTACTGAACTTGAAGGTCCTATAAAAACCAAATTATTTTTTTCTACTTCTCGAGCAAAATCTGAATTTTCTGAGAGAAATCCATAGCCTGGATGAACTGCCTCTGCTCCCGTTTGTTTCATAGCAGAAATAATTTTTTCTTTATCTAGATAAGAACTTTGTGCAGGACTTTCTCCTATATATATTGCCTCGTCGGCCATCAAGGTATGCGGGGAATACCTGTCTGCGTCTGAATAAACAGCAACTACGTTTATACCCATACTTTGGGCTGACTTAATTACACGACAGGCAATTTCACCTCTGTTTGCGACAAGTATTTTATTAAACATTTTAATTCACTACCCTATTACATCAGGAAAATTTTTTTCTATTTCTTTTATATCTAAAACCAAAAGAGCCTCATAGGATTTGGGATCGAAGTTTTTTTCTGCACTTTTAATCTCCCTATCGAATAACCAGCTAATCCTTCCAGCATCAAGGTTTCCTCTCAGAAATGGCTTATCACCAAAAAAATCATAAAGATGAGAGAGAAAAACCGTATCAGCAATTATGTCATTTTTTCGTCGATCTGCATACCTTTCTCTTCTGAAAATTTTAGCAGGCTCAACTTTATTTTCGCGCCGTATAGTAAAATGCACCTTCGTTTGCTTTATTCCCGATGGAAATCCCCTATGCTTAAAAATCTTATACCTCGTTATAGTGGAATATTGTCATGTTTTTTCAGTGGATTTGATAATTTTTTATTTCTTAGGCTGGCGAATGCTCTCGCAATTCTACGCCGTGTATTTCTTGGCATAATGACCTCATCTATAAATCCCTTTTCAGCCGCAACAAAAGGGTTAGCAAATCTCTCTTCATAAACTTTTCTATGATTTTCTAACTTTCCACTATCGCCAAGATCCGCTCTATGTATTATTTCCACGGCTCCCTTTGCTCCCATAACTGCAATCTCAGCAGTTGGCCAAGCATAATTGAAATCTCCTCTAAGGTGCTTAGATGCCATAACATCGTATGCTCCACCGTATGCTTTTCTTGTTATAACCGTAACTTTAGGCACTGTAGCTTCAGCGTAAGCGAATAAAAGTTTAGCGCCATGCTTAATTACCCCACCATATTCCTGTGAGGTGCCAGGTAGAAATCCTGGAACGTCTACGAAAGTTAAGATTGGTATCTCAAATGCATCACAAAAGCGAACAAATCGGGCAGCTTTACGAGAACTATCTATATCAAGACAGCCTGCTAACACCATAGGTTGATTTGCCACAACTCCTACAGTTGACCCGTTCACCCTAATGAAACCAACTAGAATGTTCTTTGCAAATTCCTTCTGAATTTCAAAGAAGTCATTTTCATCCGCTATTTTAAATATCAATTCCTTCATATCATATGGTGTATTGGGGTTTTCAGGAACTAATGTATCCAGGGAATTTTCTGATCGATTTATCGAGTCGAATACTTCTACAGTAGGGCTCTTGTCAGTATTATTGAGTGGAATAAAGTCGAAAAATCTTCTCACTTGTTTAAGCACAATGATATCATTGTCGTATGCCGCATCAGCAACACTTGATTTGCTGGTATGCGTCTTTGCTCCGCCAAGTTCTTCTGCAGTAACCACTTCATTTGTAACAGCTTTAACTACATCTGGACCGGTGACAAACATGTAGCTTGAATTTTTTACCATGAAAATAAAATCCGTCATAGCAGGCGAATAAACTGCACCGCCGGCACAAGGCCCCATAATTACGCTAATTTGTGGCACAACACCGGAAGCCAATGTATTTCTCTTGAATACCTCCGCATATCCAGCGAGAGAAGCTACACCCTCTTGTATTCTTGCACCACCGCTATCATTCAATCCAATCACTGGCGCCCTGTTTTGAACGGCCATATCCATAATCTTACAAATCTTTTTTGCATGACTTTCTGATAAGGACCCACCTAAAACAGTAAAATCTTGACTGAAAACATACACCAATCTACCGTTGATCGTTCCCCACCCAGTGATTACACCGTCACCCGGGATTTTTTGAGTTTCCATACCAAAATCAGTACAATTATGAGTTACAAACATATCAAATTCTTCGAATGAGTTCCTATCAAGCAAAACCTCTAAGCGTTCCCTAGCTGTAAGTTTTCCTTTCTCATGCTGTGCTTCTACTCGTTTCTTTCCCCCACCAAGTCGTGCCTCTTCCCTACGTTTCTCAAGCTGCTGTAAAATGTTTTCCATAATTGTCCTTACACGATAATATTTTTAACTTGAAAGAGCTTCTAGGTCTTCATCTGAAGCCTCAAAGTTACTTGTAACAGATCTCACGTCATCATCGTCTTCCAAGGCCTCGATCAATTTGGCCACTTTTTGTAATTGCTCGATACCTATTTTAATTGGTTCTTTGGCTTTCCATACTATCTTACTGCTTATATCTTCAAAGTGACATTTCTCCATAAAGTTTGCAATGGTGTTTAATTCTTCTGCAGAGCAATAAATAAACGCCCTTTGATCATAAAACTCAACATCGTCTGCCCCTGCATCTATTGCTTTTTCAAAGACTTCATCTTCACTTTGTTCCCTGAGATCGAATGCGATTAACCCACACTGATCAAATAGGAATCCCACAGACCCACTTTCACCGAGGTTACCACCATACTTAGTAAATAAAGAGCGCACATTAGACGCTGTTCTATTTCTGTTGTCAGTTAATGCTTCTACTATCACTGCAATGCCACCAGAGGCATAGCCTTCATATCGAATCTCATCCATATTTTCGAAATCTGAACTTTGAGACTTTTTTATTGCCCGATCTATAACATCTTTTGGCACGGAGTTCGATTTTGCTTCTCTTACAGCTAAACGTAATCTAGGGTTTTTTTCCGGATCAGGATCGCCCATTTTTGCAGCAACCGTTATCTCCTTGGACAACTTGGAGAACAACTTAGATCTGGCCGCGTCTTGTCGACCCTTTCTATGCTGAATATTTGCCCATTTACTATGACCAGCCATTTAAGTTTTTACCATAAAAATTTTTCATAAAACAACAAAAAAAACTATTATTCGTTATTATGATGAGCGCCCTAAAACTCCACCGATCCTAATTGCTTTTATCTTTTTTGCCGTACCGTTTTTATTCAATTCCACTGTTACTCCGCACAGAGTGGCCTCTCCATTTGCTGGCATAAATCTTCCACTAATTTGATTTTTCAAAAATCTCCGCATTGGTTCGGCTTTATCCATACCAATGATACTATTATAGTCACCAGACATTCCTGCATCAGACTGAAATGCCGTCCCATTTTCTAAAATTCTTGTGTCTCCTGTAGGCACATGTGTATGAGTACCGATTACTAAACTTGCTTTGCCATCACAAAAATGGCCAACGGCCATTTTCTCGGAGGTTGCCTCTGCATGTACATCTACAATTATGCAATCCACATTCAGGCCAAGCTTATATTGAGAAAATATATCTTCTAAGAAAGGAAATGGATCCAAGAATTTTTTTTTCATAAACACACGTCCCAAAACCTGCAACACAAGTATTTTCTTATCATTTACCAAAAAAATTTGCCAGCCTTGCCCAGGACAATCATCTGAATAATTAATTGGTCTCACTATTTGTTTTGTGTGTGCTAATAAAGGTATTATTTCTTTATTGTCATAGGCATGATCTCCTAGAGTGATGCAATCGACAGAAGCATTCAGCAAATCTTCTGCGTGGTTTGCAGATAGTCCTGCTCCAGAAGTTGCATTTTCTGCATTCACTACGACAAAATCAATTTTTTCAGAAGAAACAAATTGATGAAGACTACTCTCTAATTTTTGCCTTCCTGTTTTTCCAACAATATCTCCGAAAAAAGCTACTCTCATGTTCTAGGTTTCTTCATTTAAAATTATTGGAAATAATCCATTCCTGTTTCAGTTAAAACTGCGTCTAGAGGAACATCATGAACCTCTGATGGTAGATCGTGATAACTTTTTTGCCCTGAAAACGCAAGTCCGATATATTTTACTTGCTTATTTCTTCTTAAATATTTTATCGTTCTATCATAAAAGCCTCCACCATAACCTAGCCTCATTCCCTTTGAATCATAAGCTAGAAGAGGACAAATAATTAGGTCAGGAATTAAGGTCTGGTCATTATCAGGTACGGGTATTCCGTAATGTCCAATAACCATTTTCTTTCCTGGACGCCAAGGCTTGAATATTAAAGGTTGTTTTTCGTTTACGACCATCGGCAAGCAAATGGTTTTATCTTTAGTATTAAGATACTCTATCAACGAGAGGGGATTTATTTCGCTATTTACAGGGTGATATAAAGCTACAACAAAAACAGACTTTTGACCTGAAATCCATTCATTGAAAAAGTGTGTAATTCGTTTGGCATATTCCTCTCGCTGCAAAGCTTCATAGATTTTCCTTCTTTTACTAATCGCAATTTTTCTATGTTGTACTTTATCGATTTCAAACAACAAACCACCTCTATAAAAAGGTGAGAACCAGCAAAACCGTAGTTGTTTTATCCTCGAGAGCCTGAATTAACAGGTGGGCATCGGTTATCAGAGGCCACGACCTTGACAGAGCCAACTCCCTTTCGAGATTTTAAGGCCACTAGGATTAAACTTTTACAAGAAAGCCAGAACTCACAATCACGACCATATATAATCTAAAAAAAATTTAAACAAATTTTTAAACTAGCAATTTTTATTGGTCCGATAGTTCTTTAATGTGAAAAAACATGTATATGCAGCCACCACAATAATATTCTAAAATAACTTTGTGTCTTACAAAAAAAGCTGTTAATTATTTCTTTTTTAACTTACTAATTACGGATGTAAGTCATGCCGATGTAGCTCAGTTGGTTAGAGCACTAGATTGTGGATCTAGGGGTCGTTGGTTCGAATCCAACCATCGGTACCATTCTAGAAAAAATAAGTGCTCAAAATGGTTAAAATTAATGGAAATGAAATAAGAAAAGGAAATGTTATCGAGCATAAGAATGGTTTATGGATTGCAGTGAAAACATCTCATGTTAAGCCAGGCAAAGGTGGCGCTTTTGCTCAGGTAGAGTTAAAAAATATTAGAACAAACTCTAAATTAAATGAACGGTTCAGGTCAGCTGATAAGATTGAAAGAGTAAGACTTGAACAAAAAGACTACCAGTTCTTATATAAAAGTGATGTAGACTTCATATTTATGGATAATGAAACCTTTGAACAAATCACCATCAAGGAGGATGCCTTTAACATCGTGACCAATTTTCTTACAGAAGGATTAGTAGTTCAAATAGAATTTTTTGAGAATGAAGCTTTAAACGTTTCATTACCCGAAAAATTGTCCTGTGTTGTAAAAGAAACTGAGCCTACAATTAAGGGACAAACTGCTGCAAACAGCTCTAAACCAGCAATCCTCGATAACGGTCTGCGAATTATGGTTCCTCAATTTATTGCTGAAGGGGAAGCAGTAATAGTTTCTACTGAAACATGCGAATATCTTGAGAGATCTTAAGCATACCAAAGGCGTCTTATGCAAAACAATACTGCCAATTTAAACATAATGATAAAAGCTGCTAGGAAAGCTTCTAAATCACTTATTAGAGATTTTAACGAAATCGAAAAGCTTCAGGTTGTATCAAAAAAAGCAGGTGACTTCGTATCAAAAGCTGATTTGAGAGCAGAAAAGATTATCAAAGAGGAATTACTGTCTGCGCGACCAAGTTACGGTTGGTGCGCCGAAGAAAGTCAGGAAATAGAGGGGGAAGACCCCACTAGAAGATGGATAGTGGATCCATTAGATGGAACAACCAATTTTTTGCATGGTAT
>CACLZW010000045.1 GCA_902611475.1 uncultured Alphaproteobacteria bacterium | reverse complement strand
CTGAAGTTGGTGATGACGAAGATTGATGTTATTTAGCTAGATTAGGTATACCTGAAAGCTAATGATAAGAAATAATAAAATCACTCTCTCAGTTGATTGTATGGGAGGCGATAACTCCTTAGATGACATAGTCGGAGGAGTGAAGCAGTTTTGTTCTGAAAACACTGGTGATACCTTGCTTTTGCATGGCGACAAAAAAGCTCTGTCCAGAGCGCTTGATAAATACCCTGAGATAAAAAAGATGTGTAAAATCAGGCACTGTGACAAAGTAATCCAAATGGGGGATAAACCTTCTCAATCAATTAGGGGAGGGAAAAACTCAAGTATGTGGAATTCAATAGAAAGTGTTAAATCATCCAAAGCGGAGGTAGCAATTTCATGCGGAAACACTGGGTCTTTAATGGCTATTTCAACTCTACTTTTGAGAAAACTTCCTGATGTTAAAAGACCTGCTATCGCTATCTTTTGGCCTTCAACCTCTGATCAGGGTTTTAATGTTGTTTTAGACGCTGGAGCTGATATCAAGGCCCAGCCATCTGATCTGCTCGCTTACTCTAACTTCGGCTCAGATATATTCTCCAAAGTTTTTCATACGCAAAAGGTCAAAGTGGGATTATTGAACGTTGGTACAGAAACACATAAAGGGAATGAACAGTTAAGAAAGGCATCGGAGCTGTTTACAGAAACTTTTACAGATGGAGAAATTGAGTATGTGGGGTTCGTAGAAGGTAGCGATTTTTCCTCTGATAAAGCTGATGTTATAGTGACCGACGGTTTTAGTGGAAACATCGCTTTAAAAACGGCTGAAGGCACGGCAAATTTAATTAAAAAATTTTTCTTGGATGAGTTTAGTTCATCTATATCTGGAATATTCATGGGTCTACTAATGAAAAGAAAGCTTAGACGTCTGAAAGAAAGAATGGACCCAAGAACTCTTAATGGAGGGGTGTTTGTTGGTTTAAACGGCCTAGTAATAAAATCCCATGGTAGTTCTGACTCCAAAAGCTTTTACTCAGCGTTAAAATTAGCAAAGAATATGTGTCAAACAAAATCCGCTTAGCTTACTTTAAAAACTTAAGTTGACATCGCAATAATACTTAAATTAATTTGTAAGGGGAGGTTACGATGGCACGCAAAACATTAACTCGCCAAGATATTAGTGAGGCGCTTTTTAGACATGTAGGGCTATCAAAACATGAATCCGCCCATATGTTAGAGACTGTTTTGGACCAGATATCGAACGCACTAATTGATGGTAAAAGCGTTAAACTTTCGTCATTTGGTACTTTTACTCCAAGACAAAAACGGGAAAGGATTGGTAGAAATCCAAAAACGGGGGTAGCAGCTACTATAAATGCTCGGCGGGTAATTAGCTTCAAACCCTCCAAATTAATGAAAGAGCGCATCAACAAGCCTGAGAAAAATTGAGTACTAAATTTGAAACCCAAAAAGCACCCAGAGCTTTTCGCACCATATCTGAGGTGGCTGGAGAATTAGAGTTGCAACCATACGTAATTCGTTTCTGGGAAAGCCAGTTTAAACAAATAAAACCCATGAGAGGAAAGGGGGGACGAAGATATTATAGACCGAGAGACATTGATTTTCTAAGAGGTGTTAAAACCCTACTCCATGGGAAAAATTTTACGATAAAGAAGGTTAAAGAGACGATTATAAAAAAAGGTAAAGAGTTTATAGTTGCTCGACCAATTGAGGCAATAGATGAGTACTTAGCCGTTGAAAAACGAAAGATACAAGTTAACTTCAACCATACTGGGGAAAGGACGATATTTATCAAAAGCCTTTTTAGTGAAGAGAAAAAGCTCGAGATTAATTCCCTCATAGCATCTTTAAATAAGTTACGAGAAAAAATGATATCTAGAAAAAAATTTGATTAACAGCGGGCTATGGCGCAGTCTGGTAGCGCGTTCGTCTGGGGGACGAAAGGTCGTGAGTTCAAATCTCGCTAGCCCGACCAACAAATGAGTAAATTAATGCTTTTTAAAAGAAAAGGGGCTCTTTCTGCTGAGCAAATAAAAGCTTTACATAAGAGATCATCTATAAAGTGTCTGCTTCCCTTAACCGATAACCAAATCCAACCTGCTAGTATGGACTTACGACTTTCTAAAAAATGTTGGGAAGTTGAAGCTTCATTTTTACCTGGACACAAGAAAACTGTCAGACAAAAGCTATCTAAATTAAAAAAGAGGGACATAGATATTGGTGACTTTAAGACACTTGCAAAGGGTAAAATCTATGTAGTACAAATACAGGAAGAATTAAATTTGCCAGATAACATTTCGGCGGTAGCTAATGCCAAAAGTTCAACTGGAAGATTAGACATATTGACACGATTGATTTCCGATAATTCTAGCTGTTTTGATCGAGTCAGAAAAGGTTATCATGGCAAAGTTTATGTGGAGATAGCTCCCATATCTTTTTCAATAACAATCAAGGAAGGGATAACACTAAACCAGCTACGATTTCATAACGAGCAACAAATTATAACTGACCGACAACTAGAAAAGCTGAATACTAGATTTAATATTGTAGAAAGTGTAACGCAGATTGATCACGGCATTACAATCTCAGTTAATTTAAAGGGTAAAGAAAATGAACCAATTGGCTTCAAAGCGAGAAAAAGTTGCCCAGCAATTAATTTGAGTAAGCTTAACTTCTATAAAGTGGAAACTTTTTGGGAAAAACTATTCTCAAAAAAGGGTTATATAACTTTAGATCCAGGAGCATTTTATATTTTAAGAAGTAAAGAGTACATTACCATACCACCCCAGACAGCTGCCGAGATGGTTCCTTATGAAGTCAGGATGGGAGAGTTTCGCGTACATTATGCTGGTTTTTTTGATCCTGGGTTTGGTTTCACAAAAAATACTGTGGACAAGCGCTCGAAGGCTGTGCTTGAAATTAGGTGTCACGAAACCCCATTTATACTGGAAGACAGTCAGATTATTGGCAAACTAGTATATGAAACACTATCCAGCATGCCAAATGCAATGTATGGAGAAATTATTGGCTCTAATTACCACGGACAAACACTTAAGTTATCAAAGCATTTTAAAGATTGGCGGTAGGCTAATCTCGGTTTAAATTTTTTACAGACAACCCAAGATCCCTAAGTTCCTTAATTCCTGGAAGATCTTTTGGACTACTTAAATCAAAATAATCAAGAAACTTATCGGTTATTTGGAAAGTCACAGGACGGCCTGGGCTTGATTTCCTTCTACCAAATTTTATCCATTCTAAATCCATCAAAAGATCAATTGTACCGGACCCAACACTAACGCCTCTTATCTCTTCTATCTCTAGCTTAGTAACTGGTTGATGGTATGCTACGATAGCTAAGGTTTCTCTTGCTGCCCTTGATAAATTCCTCTTAGCAACCATTTTCTTAACGAATAGATGATCTAGATCCTTAGCGGTTCGTAAAGCAATTGAATTACCAACGCGTTTTAAATTAACACCTCTTGTTTCATAATGTTTTTGTAGTGTTTTAATTATAGAATCTATATCCGCATTTTGAGGCAAGTTTTTCTTTAAATCCTTAATTGAAAGTGGCTCTGAGGAAGTAAATAGTAATGCTTCAACAACCCGCTCCATGTCTTGTTGGTTTAAAGATAATTCCATTAAACCGTATTTCCGTTGCTAACTTTAGCCAACTCTAAACTTGAAAAAGCATTTGCTTGCTTCATTTGAATTTTTCCTAATTTTGTATATTCGAGTAATCCACAGAAAATAGATGCAGCACAGCGCTTGGCTTCAATCCCTGACAAGGCATGTATTTCCTTAACCAAATTTGGGAAACTAATTAATGCTTTTGATCCATTCACTTTCTGCTCAATAAAGCTAATCGCTTTGTCTAAAAACAAATATTCCTCTTTAGCATCCAGAGGCACTTTAAAATTTCTCTTATCGACCATCCCCACATAGGCCTTTAGTATATCTGCCAGCTGAACCTTTAAAAAATCTTCTTTTATAACTCTTTCGTCTCGATAAAGATTGCTTGGGAAAAAATTTTTGGAAAGCTGCGGTCTATCAAACAACCATATAGCCTTTTCTCTTATTTTAGCTAATCTTTGAAGTCTTAAAGCCAATAGTTCATTGAACTTATCAGCATCCTCCTCTTTGAGCTCATCTTCAGGAATAATTAATTGACTTTTCAATAGCGTGAGCCAGGAGGCCATAACTAGATAGTCTCCAGCAAATTCTAATTTGAACTTATACCTCTGCTCCCTAAGATAATCTAAGAACTGATCAGCAAGAATACCTAACTGTAATTTTTTTAGGTCCACCTTCTGCTTCTTTGCAAGTGTAAGCAAAAGATCCAAGGGGCCCTCAAATCCGTCCAAGCTGACATATAATTCAGGCTTTATATCCTCATTATATTCTGTTGATTGATCCATTTCTCTATTAATTACTACCTAAATCGTTTAATAATAGACACGAAAACTGCCTGCTAGAAAGTATTGAGCACAACTTTTCACCTTCTTCTTCAGAACCAATATTAGTCAATTCAACTTTAAAAAAAATTGTTTCCCCCTCTAACTGCTCCAGAACCTTTAAGTTGTTAATATTAAGAAGGGTATCGTTTCTTCTTTTTATGAATTGCCTGAATTCGTCTGCTCGCGCAAAAGTATCGAATGAGCCTAAATAAAGTTTCACACTCCCTCGTTGGGTTACGGCTTCTGGCTCGTCATTTTTTTCTTTATTACTATTCACGACCTCTCTGAGAGCATCCTCAATAGCTAAGTTTAGATTTTTCTGATCACCATAATTAGGTTCCTTGACCTTAATTTCTCTTCGAAGATTTACCAAATTCTGGTCTGGACTATTCAAAATGATTTCATTTTTTTCTGGTATCTTAGGGTCACTCTCAAGGTTTTTGTAGATTGATAGATCTTCTTCATCAAATGATTTTCCACCAGGGTCATCAGGGGCAACTCTTATGTCTCCTTTTAGTGCATTAATTATTGGTAAATTATTTACATTCTTTTCAGGAATTTTAATCGCCCAATAGGAAATTAAGCCTATGATAATCAAAGAAAAGCAACTCACCAACCAACCCCCAACTAAGAATAAATAATCTAATGTGGTTTTCTTCTCTGCGGTATAAGATGTGATTTCGTGTGCCTGTTCGCTCATGTTTTTACTTCAAGATTAATACATTTCGTCCAAAGGAACAACACCTAGAATAAAAAGCCCATTTTTTATAACTATCTGAGTGGACTTTGCTATAACCAAACGTTTAATACATAGCTCTTTTGATCCCTCAACTATAAATCTATAAGGACCAGAAACACTCGAGGATTGATATAGACTATGAAAAGAAGATGCAACCTCGTTTAAATAGTAAACAATTCTATGGGGTTCATGATATCTGGCTGATTGTTTTACAACATTTGGCCACTCTGAAAGTTTTTTTACCAAGGCAAGTTCGCTCTCCATGTATGGAAGGTTCATTTTCTCTAAATTGTCTATCTTCGTTAATGGCCACAGGTTTAATTCCTCTGCCCTTTTAAAAACTGAAACTATCCTTGCATGTGCATAATTGACATAAAATACAGGATTATCTTTTGATTTAGAGAGCATTAAATCAATATCAAAATCTAATGGAATATCATTATTTCTGCTAAGCATCACAAATCTTATAACGTCAGAGCTAACCTCCTTTAAAAGATCTTGAATAAGTACATAGTCACCAGCCCTTTTTGACATCTTCAGGACTTTTTTGTTTTTAATGAGTTTTACTAGTTGTACTAGCTTTACTTCAAACTCAACGTTTTTTTCAGCGAATGCATTTATGACTGCTTTTAACCGGCTTACATATCCGCTATGATCAGCTCCTAAAACATCTATTACCACATCAAAGCCCCTATTTAACTTGTCTGCATGATAGGCTAAGTCAGGAGCAAAGTAAGTCCATGATCCATCAGATTTTTTTATTGGTCTATCAATATCATCGTCAAATTCGGTTGATTTGAATAAAAGTTGCTCGCGCGCTTTCCAATCAGCGTGAATCTTACCTTTAGGTGCGTCAATTATTCCTGTATAAATCAACCCTTTATCTTTAAGTGCGCTAATGGATTTATCTATTGCATTGGAATCGATCATTGCCTGCTCCGAGAAAAAATTATCCATCTCTATATTTAGACACTTCAGATCTGCTTTTATTACTTCCATCATATGTTCTATAGAAAAACTGCGAATAATATTATTTCTTTCAACCTCTTTGAGATTCTTGAGTTTTTTACCATATTTTTCTATAAGCTTTTCAGCTATTGGAATTAGATAATCTCCAGGATAAGATTCGTCAGGGAGCTCTATAACTTCTCCCAACTTTTCTAGATATCGAAAATATATGGTTCTAACTAAAATACCAATTTGCGCTCCACCATCATTGACATAATATTCCCGAGTGACTTTGAAACCTACAAACTCCAATAACCTAGAAA
>CACLZW010000044.1 GCA_902611475.1 uncultured Alphaproteobacteria bacterium | reverse complement strand
TGAAGAAGAAGGTATAGGAAGGCCCTCTACATACGCATCGATTATATCAAAAATACAAGAAAGAAATTATGTGAAAAAAGAGAAAAATAGGCTTGTTCCCGAAGATTCTGGTCGACTTTTAAATTTTTTCCTTGAGGCATATTTCAATAAATACATTCAGTATAACTATACAGCTGAGCTTGAAGAAAACCTCGATGATATCTCTAGTGGTGAGAAGCATTGGAAAGATGTAATCAAAGGTTTTTGGGAGGAATTATCTGGATCTGTGGAATATGCGATGAGCTTTAGTATCACTGAGGTTCTTGATAACTTAAATATAAAATTAGCCGACTATTTGTTCGATGATGGAACTGGAAAAATACAGAAAAACTGTTCCTCATGCGATGATGGTGAGCTTGGTATAAAGTTGTCAAAGACAGGTGCATTTATCGGGTGTTCAACGTATCCCGAATGCAAATACTCAAGACCTTTAAATTCTAGCTTGAGTCAAAGTTCATCTGAGGTAATAGCTCAAGAAGAACCTTTAGGTCAAGATAGTGATGGTAACGATATATTTATAAAAAATGGTCGTTATGGACCATATCTTGAAATTGCTCTTGATGGCTTGGAAAAACCAAAAAGAGCCGCAATTCCCAAGCACTATACAATCGAAGAGCTTACAATTGAGAGAGCAAGACAATTATTAGAGCTACCTAGAAAATTAGGGCTACATCCTGAAGATCAGTCTGAAGTTATTGCAGCTATAGGCCCTTATGGTCCATATATTAAACATGGACGAACTTACGCAAACATTAAGGATTTTGAAGAAATCTTTTCGATTGGCATGAACAGAGCTGTTGAATTATTGGTAGAGGCAGCAGAAAAGAAAAATAATAAGGGTGGAAGAGCTGGAAAGGAGCTAAAAGTGTTAGGTTCTCATCCAGAAGGCGAGGAAGTAAAAATTATGTCGGGTCGCTATGGTGACTATATAAAATGGAATAATATTAATGTGACTATACCGAAGGAAAAGTCCGTTAAAACACTCACTCTTGAAGAGAGTATTGCTTTAATAGATGAAAAAAGAAAAAATTAATTATACAGTCTTTAAAACATAACTCGAAAAAGATCCTTGCAATAACAAGAATAAGCAATGACGAAATATTTACGCTAAGTGGTTCGAATGGCGGTTCACCACTCGATTTTTTTTGCAGTGCTTCAGACAAAAACAACCTAAACATTGGTGACCTTGTAGTGGCTTCGATTAAGTTTCTCAAAGAACAAAGCCCTGAGGTATCGATTTTAAAGAAAATACAATATCCAAGGAACTATATATTCGCTGTTTATCTCCATGATCAAACGGGTGCGAAATTAGCTCTATTGTCAAATAAAAGGTATAAACCACTTAGTGTAATTCCATTAAAAAAGGGAGCAAATTTCGACCAAAAATTTGGATATTTTGCAATAGGGGCCCCATCAAAATATCCCAAGAGCTCTAAAATACACGATTTTCATATATTTGGCTCTATAAATTGTCCAAGTAGCTATTCAGAAATAGCTGCGATCGAATGGAACCTGAGACAGTTTTTTCCTAGAAGGATACTAAACGAAGCAAAAAAAATATTTGATAGTTATAAAATTTCAAAAAATGAACATCAAATAGCCAAACCCTTTATTACTGTAGACCCAGATGACGCTAAGGATTTAGATGATGCTATTTATATAGAGACAGATAATTCAAAGAATAATCCAGGAGGCATACTTTTATTCGTTGGTATTGCAGATGTGTCATTTTTTGTCAAACCGAATTCTATTATTGATAGAGAGGCCCTAAAAAGAGGGAACTCAACATATTTTCCCGATAAAGTTATTCCTATGCTCCCGGAAGATTTGAGTAATAATCTCTGTTCGTTACAGGAAAACTCACCTAAGAAAGCAGTAGTAGTTAAAATGCGCTTAGATCATAGGGGTTACAAGATAGAGCATGAATTTATCAGAGGCATAATTACTGTTGAAAAAAATTTCTCTTATAAAAACTTTGAAGCCTTTTTATCGGAGTGCAAAACAAAAAGAAAATATAGTGTATATAAGAAAGCATTTAATATTCTAAAGCAATCGCCACATTTAAAAAATCGTTTAAATTTAAATTTGGCTGAGAAAAAGATTTCACTATCTTCCGAAGGTTACCCTACAAACGTTTTTGAAAAGAACAATCTGAGAAGCAACGAACTTATTGAAATGACTATGATACTTTCAAATCTCTGCGTGTCACAAACCCTTAGTCAATCTTATACAAAATACCTTTCTCGATACCATGAAATACCCGACAAACATGCTTTAAAAGATTTAAACATCTTTACGAGTTTAAATGATTTAGCAACAATTAGAGGAAAACAAGTTACTTCGAATTCAATCAATGAGTTATTAGAACAATGCAAACATCCTGAAAAAAAAGAGTTGTTAAGCAACTTTATATTACGGATATTACCAAAAGCAAAATACTCAGATATAGAAGTTGGACATTTTGGACTTAACCTGCCGTTATATTGCCATTTTACATCTCCAATAAGAAGATATGCAGATCTTACCGTACATCGCTCATTGGCTTTAGCTCTAAAATGGGAAATTGATGACTTCAATTTTATGGAGGATCGTAAGGTAATTTGCAAAATCATTAACGAATCTGAAAAAAAATCGGTTGGCGCCGAGCGAGAGAGTTTAGATCGCTATTCAGCTCTATTCATGGCTAATCACATTGATGATTACTTCGATGGTATAGTTTCAGGTTCCTCCAGAACCTGTATTTTTATAAAACTGCAAAAATTCCCAATTGAGGGTGTATTATTAAAAAAATATTTAGACTCCAATAACGAAAAAAAAAGATCTTCCTTTAAGTATGGAAAAAGTAAAGCGAGAGATAAGGGGTTATCTACTGGAGATGGAGTTCGCGTAAAGTTAGTATCAGTGCTTCCGTATAATGGATCTATAACCTTCTCGCTTTAACAAGTTTTCTCTCTATTGGGCCAATTGTTTGATTGCATTTCAAAAAGCCTTGAAACAGTTCTTTGAAATTCAAAGGTATTTTTTCCACTATTATATAATTTTTCTGGAGGTACCTCAGCTCTACAAAGAATCTCTACTTCTTTATCATAAACACTGTCGATTAGATTAATAAATCTTTTAGCACTATCATCTCCACCATTAGACAAATCTGGAATTTTATCTAAAAACAATAATCTGAGGTGGCTGACTATTTCTAAGTAATCTGAAGCACTTAGAGGAATCGAACAGATTTCGTTGAATGTCAACAAGCCTACACCACTCTGGAACCTTTCTATTCTGAAATCACGGCTGTTCATTTGTATCGTTATTCCTGCACCTCGATAAAGATTAAATTGGGAAATGAGGTCATTAAATTGGCTGTTATCTTGAGAAGACGTACTTAAAAAATATTTCTTCTTCCCGGCAATTTTTATCTTTCTGTAGTCAACATCTGCTGACAGTTTCACTACATTCAAACTCGACACTATGATATCAATAAAGGGCAAAAACAACTTTCTATTTAGACCATCTTTATAAAGATCATTTGGATGTCTGTTTGATGTTGTTACAATGTTTAATTTCTTTCCTAGGAATTCCTCGAAAACCCTCCCTACTATCATTGCATCTGCTACATCAGTTATTTGCATTTCATCTAAACAAAGCAATTGAATGTCTTTTATGTACTCCGAAGCTACCGATTTTATTGGATCTCTTATATTGTTTTCTCTTGCAATTTTTATGAGTTGATGCAGTTGCTTCATAAATTCATGAAAATGTATTCTCTTCTTTCCCTTTATATCCAATAGGTTGAAAAAAAGATCCATTAGCATTGATTTTCCTATACCAACACCTCCATAAATATACACTCCCATTTTTTCCTCAGAGGACTTTGTTGAAAAAAACTTTGAAAACATTTTCCCAGTTTTTGTCTGTTTCAGCTGTACACTTTTCTCCAATTTCTTTTTTAAAGCTTCAAGAAAAGATACAAGTTTTTCTTGCGATTTGTTTTTCTCAATTTCATCGCTTGAGATCATCTTATTATAAATATTAAGAAGAGATTGCTCGTCATTCATTTTTATTTCTTCTATCTTTTAGTAGATCAATTTGCTTTTTTCGTTCCTTTAGAGATAAAATTTTTTTATCTGTTTTAGTACCAAAACACTTATGGCAAGAAACCCCTTGCTCATAATGCTCATGGTTCTTATCAGTCAATCTCAAAGGACTTCTGCATGCGTGACATAACTCAAAGTCACCTGGTTTAAGATGGCTATTAACTGTTACCCGTTGATCAAAAACAAAGCAATCTCCTTTCCATGTTGACGTCTCCGAATTTCCAACTTTATCGAAATAATTTAATATACCACCCTTCAAATGATATACCTCTTCTAATCCCTCACTTTTAAGTAAACTAGTTGCCTTTTCGCACCTTATTCCACCAGTACAAAACATCGCAATTTTTTTATTCTTAAGAGCTTTACCTTTATCTTTCCACCACTCTACAAACTCATGAAAACTGACTGTCTGAGGATTTACGCTTCCCTCAAATGTACCTAATTCGACTTCAAAGTCATTTCTAGTGTCGATAGTAATAACCTCTTTTTTGGAAATAAAAGAATCCCACTCTTCTGGTTCGATGTAGGTTCCCACAATCGCCGTGGGGTCAATTTCAGGAATCCCCAAAGTTACAATTTCTTTTTTTACTTTAACACTTAATTTCTTGAAAACATTGGAGCTCACAAGATTTTCTTTAAAATCAGACCTTGTTAATCTAAAATTTTTTTTGAGAAAGCTTTTCACCTTTTCTGTCTTATCTTGGTCTAAAGAACACATCCCATTAATACCCTCGTAACTAAGTATTATCGTACCTACCGTTGAATTCTCTTCGAGAAACGCTAATAGTCTTGCTTTTTCTTTCTGTGGGTTCTTTAGATGCAAAAACTTGTAAAATGCTAGTATGGTTTTAGTCATATTCGTCCTAATGAAGCGAGGCCAGCCAATTACATTTGCTGGCAAACAGGGGTTTTCTTTTATTAACATTTATTTTATTGTATCGAAACGCTAATTTCTGTTAATTACTTTATCAACCAATAAGTAGGTACCAATGTTTGAAACGTTATCACAAGGGTTCTCTAACGCTCTAGAAAAGCTAACTAAGCAGGGGGTGCTTAGAGATGATGAGATATCAACTGCTTTGCGAGAAGTCAGGATAGCTTTATTGGAAGCCGATGTATCATTAGAAATTACAAAAAGGTTTGTAAAATCAGTAGGAGAAAAAGCACGGGGACAAGCGGTAACTAAATCGGTTACTCCCGGTCAACAAGTAATTAAAATAGTGCATGATGAATTAATAAAGGTCTTAGAAGGCCACGGCGAAACATCAAATGCTCTTAAAATTGACAATCCACCCGCAACAATTTTAATGGTAGGGTTACAAGGTTCAGGAAAAACTACAACCTCAGCGAAATTAGCTTTAAGGTTACAAAATAAAGAAAAGAAAAAAGTTTTATTAGCTAGTTTAGACACAAGACGCCCAGCAGCCATGGAACAGCTTGAAATATTGGGTAAAAGTAACTCTATTGATACTTTGCCAATAGTGAAGAGTCAGTCACCGGAGCAAATTACATCCAGAGCAATGCAGCAAGCATCTTTAGGAGGATATGATGTAATTATCCTTGATTCTGCAGGCAGAATGCAAATAGACGATGAGCTAATGACAGAAATCGAAAAGATTAAAGATTTAAGTAATCCTAATGAGACACTTCTGATAGCTGATGGATTGACCGGCCAGGAGGCCGTTAATGTAGCTAGCGCCTTCAACGAGCGATTAAATATTTCAGGGGTTGTCTTAACTAGAATGGATGGCGATGGTAGAGGGGGAGCTGCCCTCTCGATGGTTTCAACGATAGGAAAATCGATAAAATTTATAGGTACTGGCGAGAAAGTTGATGCATTAGAAGAATTTCATCCTGATCGTATTGCAAGAAGAATACTAGGTATGGGTGATATAGTTTCCCTAGTTGAAAAAGCCTCTGAAACATTGGAAGCCGAAAAAGCAGAGCGATCCATGCGCCGATTCCAAAAAGGGTTGTTCAATATGAATGATTTAAAAAACCAGTTGGAGCAAATGCAAAAAATGGGTGGACTGCAGAGCTTGATGGGAATGATGCCTGGAATGGGAAAGCTCATGAAAAATTTAGATGACAAATCTCTTGATGACTCTGTTATAAAACGCCAAATTGCCCTAATTCAATCAATGACAAAAAAAGAACGATTGGCTCCGAACCTTCTCCAGGCAAGTAGAAAGAAGAGGATAGCAAGAGGTGCAGGGCTAGAGGTGCCCGAATTAAATAAGTTGATCAAGATGCATAGACAAATGTCAGATATGATGAAAAGAATGGGTAAAATGGGTGGCAAAGGCATGTTGAAAAGCTTCATGCAGCAAATTTCAGGAAAGAGCGACGGTGCGGTACCTTCTTTGCCTGATGCGCAATTACTACAAAAGCAATTGGGATCGAAACTTCCTACAAACTTAACAGGATTAAACCTTAAAAAATAATCAAATGAAAAAAAACAAAATTAATGTTGATTTATTGTTAAAAAATGAGAGAAGTACTATCGACAGACTCGATGCAATAATTGTGCATGCTTTAATAGAAAGATTCTCTGTTACAAAAAGGATTGGATTAAAAAAAGCTGAAAACGATATTGAGACACATGATGGAGAAAGGGAAAAAGAACAAGTTAAGACACTTGAAAAGCTTATAGGAGATAGTGATCTCGATAAAGAATTCATAGTAAATCTTATGAAGCTGATAACGACAGAATCTAAGAAAAAACATGAGCAAATAAAGAAAGAAATAGGAGAATAATTAATGAGTATTAAAATAAGGCTAGCTAGGGCCGGTTCAAAAAAAAGGCCATTTTACCGGGTCGTCGCTGCTGACAGTAGAATGCCTAGAGACGGAAGATTTATAGAAAAGTTAGGTACTTATAACCCTCTCCTGAATAAAGACGACAATAATAGGGTAAATTTAGATTTGGATAAAATTAAAGGTTGGCTATCCAAGGGAGCTCAAACAACTGACAGGATCAGCAGATTATTGGAAAACTTAGAAGTACTTC
>CACLZW010000043.1 GCA_902611475.1 uncultured Alphaproteobacteria bacterium | reverse complement strand
CTTATCTGAGAAAACCGGAAATAGGCACAATTATGGCGACAGCAAGGATTGGAAACACTGGGCAAAAATTTAATGCAGGCGAAATTTCCGTTACGCGATGCTCTATTCAATTAGAAGACGGTAAGTTAGTTGGTCATGGATATGTGCAAGGTAGAAGTAAAAAGAAGTCGACAGTTGCTGCGCTATGTGACGCTTTAATGCAAAGCGATAAAAGGACCTTAATTGAAAGTAAAATAGTAATAAAACTAAAAGAAATTGAGAAAAAAAGACATGACTTAATTAAAAGAAAAGCAGAAAAAACAAAGGTGGATTTTTTTACTCTTGTGCGTGGAGAAGACGAAAAATGACAAATCCGCTTCCCTTCTTCCAAGACCAGTCCAAGGATGCTGCTAGAGCTTTTAGGATAGCGTTGAAAGCGATGGCAATGCCAGGAAAAATTCAGAATTTTCAGGTCATTGATGGACTTCCCACCCCTCTATCTATCGCTGGTGCAACGCTTATATTAGTTTTTTGTGATTTTAATACTAAGATTTTTTTAGGAGAGACCTTTCGAAATAAAAATGTCGAGGATTGGATAAATTTTTATACCGGTGCAAAAATTTCTGGCGATAAAAATGTTGATTTCGCAGTGGGGCATATAGAGGAACTACTACCTTTTCACGAATTTCCTATTGGTACGGACGAGTATCCCGACAGGTCGGCCAATATTGTGATTGAAAATGCAAGCAAAGATGTAAAAAGTTTTTCTCTAAATGGACCAGGGATTAAAGAGACGCTTCATGTAGAGCTCCCGGAAAAGATTATTGAAAGAGAAAGTGCTATCAGTTTTCCTTTAGGAGTTGATATTTTTTTGGCAAAAGAAAATTTTGTTATGGGACTGCCTAGAACAACAATGGTAGAGACATAATATGTATGTAGCTGTAAAAGGAGGCGAAAGAGCGATTGATAATGCACATAGGTGGCTGGAGGATGAACGTCGAGGAGACAGAAAAGTCACAGATCTGAGTGTCGATCAAATAAAGACTCAATTATCTTTATCAATAGCAAAAGTGATGGCTGAAGGTTCGCTATTTGATCCTGAGCTTGCTTCTTTAGCAATAAAACAAGCTAGAGGAGATTTAATCGAAGCGATTTTTTTAATAAGAGCATACCGAACAACCTTACCGAGATTTGGAGTTGGGCAGCCTATAAATACGGACAAAATGATTGCTAAAAGAAGAATATCCGCGACGTTTAAGGACATTCCAGGAGGCCAGCTTCTTGGACCGACTTTTGATTACACTCATCGACTTTTAGATTTCAAACTATTAGCAGATGGCAGCATCGATGAATTTGAGCCTGGAAAAGATACTGAACAAATGTTCCAACACGTCACTCAGTTCCTAAATAATGAAGGAATTATTGAGACAGAAGAGACATCATCTAGTGAAGCGGAGTCGCCAGATCTCACTCGACAGCCTTTGGAAATTCCTGCTAATAGAGCATTGCGGCTACAGGCTCTTACTCGAAGCGATGAAGGGTTTTTATTAGGTATGGCATACTCAACCCAAAGGGGGTTCGGAAGAAATCATCCATTCGTTGGTGAGCTAAGAATAGGACTTATATCTGTTGAATTTGAAATCCCAGAGATAGGGTTTAATATAGAGATAGCTGAGATAGAGATTTCAGAATGCGAGACGGTTAATCAATTTCTGGGCTCAAAGACCCACCCCCCTAAATTTACTAGAGGCTATGGTTTTGTTTTTGGTCAATCGGAGAGGAAAGCGATATCGATGGCTTTAGTTGATCGCGCTCTACGTTGGAAAGAATTGGGAGAGGTTAGCGATGGTGCTCCCGCTCAAGATGAAGAGTTTGTTCTGTACCATGGAGATAATATTCAAGCGACTGGTTTTGTAGAGCATATTAAGCTTCCTCATTATGTCGATTTTCAGGCAGAACTGGAGCTAATTAGAAAGATAAGAAAAACAGCTTTTGAGGCAAAAAAAGGATGAGTAACTCCGAAGAGGATTTCAATTTTGCTTACCTTGATGAGCAAACCAAGAGAATGATAAGAAGGGCTCTAATAAAAGCGATATGCATTCCAGGATATCAGGTTCCCTTTGCAAGTAGGGAAATGCCAATGCCTTATGGTTGGGGTACTGGCGGCGTTCAGGTCACAGCAGCATGCTTGCAAGAAACGGATGTATTGAAGGTCATAGATCAGGGTTCAGATGACACAACCAACGCAGTCTCTATAAGAAAATTTTTTGAAAGGGTAGCTGGTGTAAAAACCACTGAAAACACTGGAAAAGCATCTGTAATTCAAACCAGACACCGCATTCCCGAACAAGTTTTATCAGAAGATCAAATACTCGTTTATCAAGTCCCAATACCAGAGCCCTTAAGATTTTTAGAGCCTAGAGAGACCGAAACAAGGGTTATGCACGCATTAGAAGAATATGGCTTGATGCATGTTAAATTATATGAAGACATATCTATTAACGGGGAGATTTCCACAGCATACGCTTATCCAGTAAAAGTTAACGATCGTTATATAATGGATCCATCACCTACACCAAAATTTGATAACCCAAAAATGAATTTTTGCTCGGCAATTCAGCTTTTTGGAGCTGGGAGAGAACAAAGGATTTACGCAGTTCCTCCATATACTAAGGTTATAAGTCTTGATTTTGAAGATTATCCATTTGAAGCCTCAAGAGCCGAGAAGACTTGTGAAATATGTGGTGCCACCAATACATATCTCGATGAAGTGGTTATTGATGATAAGGGAACTAGAATGTTTTCATGTTCAGATAGTGATTACTGCAATAGTCAAAAAAGTTAAACAATGGAACAGATTTTAAAAGCGAAGGCTATAAATAAGAAATTTGGCGATGTGTATGCTTGCAACAACTTAAGTATAGAGCTTTACACTGGTGAGGTCGTTGGAATTGTTGGAGAGTCTGGCTCTGGCAAATCAACTCTTCTAAATTGCTTGTCTGGAAGCTTGGTACCAGATGGTGGTAATATAACATATTTGGATAGAGATAATAATTGGTTGGATCTATTGTCTTTGCCGGAACCCAGAAAAAGAAACCTACTGAGAACCGAGTGGGCCTTTGTCCATCAAAATCCTCGAGATGGTCTTAGAATGGCAGTGAGTGCTGGAGGGAACATTGGCGAAAGACTAATGGCAATAGGGTATAGAAATTACTCCCAAATTAGGGCTGAAGCCACCGAATGGATCGAAAAGGTTGAAATAGATGCAATCAGACTGGATGACAAACCGAGTATTTTTTCTGGTGGAATGCAACAAAGACTTCAGATTGCTAAAAATCTTATAACGAAACCTAGGCTAATATTTATGGATGAACCTACGGGTGGGCTTGATGTATCTGTCCAAGCAAGATTACTTGATCTTATAAGATCTTTGGTTAGAGAATTAGGATTGTCAGTAATAATCGTAACGCATGATCTCGCAGTTGCAAGGTTCATGGCGAATAGATTGATTGTTATGAAAAATGGCAAAATTGTTGAAACTGGATTAACCGACCAAGTTTTGGATGATCCACAGCATTCCTACACGCAATTACTAGTCTCCTCAATACTAAAGGTGTAAAAATGTTGGAAGTAAAAAATGTTGCAAAATCCTTCAATCTAAAGAACTTAGACAAAGGGAAATTTTCAGTTATTAGAGATGCTTGCTTTAATGTTAATTCGGGGGAATGTGTTGCATTGATAGGTAACTCTGGTTGTGGCAAATCAACTTTAATGAGAATGATTTACGGTAATTATGTATGTGCAGAAGGAGAGATTTATATAGATAAGGAAAATATCCTTGATTTAAAAGCCATTGAAATGTCGATATTAAGAAAACAAAAAATGGGGTATGTAAGTCAATTTTTAAGAGTTTTACCGAGAGTAAGCACCATAGATTTGGTTATGGAACCTCTTCTTGATCAATTTGAAAGTCGCGCCAGAGCGAAGGATATCGCTGAGACATTATTGTCTAGGCTAAATTTAAGCTCTCAGTTATGGCACCTCTCCCCACTGACTTTTTCAGGAGGGGAACAACAAAGGGTAAATATCGCTATTGGCTTTTCTAAAGACTACAAGTTGCTTCTTTTGGATGAGCCGACGGCGAGCCTCGATCGTGAAAACAAAAAAATTGTCATGGATATGATTTCAGAAAAAAAAGAAAAAGGGTCAGCAATACTCGGTATCTTTCATGACAAAGAAGTAAGGGATAAAGTGTGTGATCGAGAAATAGATGTAAGCAACTTTTCAGCAAGCTGAGAAAAATCTATTATGCGTAAAGGAACATTATTTACAGTGGTAGGCCCTTCTGGAGTGGGGAAAGATTCAATTCTTAATGCTGCTAAGAATAAAGTCGATGCATATTTCCCTAAAAGATATATTTCTAGAAATGCTGAGGTCGACAACGAAGACTTTATTAAAGTGGATCAGTCTCAAATAGATATTTTATTAAAGGAAAAAAGAGTCGCTATTCATTGGTATGCGCATAATAACTTTTATGGGATACCTATTGATATTATATATCACCTTAATAAGGGAACAAACGTAATTTTCAATGGATCTAGACATGCTATTAAGGAATATAAGCAGCAATTTCCAGATTTAAAAATAATTTACATTGATGCTAAAGAAGAAACCGTTCTCGAAAGATTGAAAAAAAGAGCTAGAGAAAATGCAAAGGATATTCAACTAAGGTTAAAAAGGGCGAAATTTGATATTCCAACGGGCTCAATCATTATAAACAATGAGCATGATCTAGATAAAGCAGTTATTCAATTATTATCTGTAATGCATTAAAGCAGAGAAAATCTTTTCAGTTCACAAAAGTAGCTATCATCCCTTTGCCCAAAAAGACAGATATCTAAAAAAGGTAAGGGATATCCGATAACTTT
Source organism: uncultured Alphaproteobacteria bacterium (assembly GCA_902611475.1). Taxonomy (GTDB): domain Bacteria; phylum Pseudomonadota; class Alphaproteobacteria; order Rhodobacterales; family Rhodobacteraceae; genus CACIJG01. Next base: position 2,330 of record CACLZW010000043.1, on the reverse strand, counting down.
TTGAAAATTTAATTCTATTGTTTCTCGAATATTTTTCTCTTCACCCAATCTTATTTCTCCAGTTAATGTAATATGAAATTTATATTTATTGAACACATATGGATAACCCCACTTCTTTAAATTTACCTCCTCCTGAAAATCAAGTCCATTAGATCTTCTTTTTTCTAGTTCTGTAGATGAAGGAGGTTTTCTAAACTTATCTAGAGATGAAACGCAATCATCTGCTAAAGATTTTAGTGCCTTAGTGCTTCTTTCAGGAACTAAAGCATAAAAGCTGCCAAGCTTTTTTAAGACTAGATTTCGGATTATAAACTTACGATGTCGCTTTGAAATTAATTCTACATCGCTAATTAGATCTTTGTATGAATATTTTTCTTTTAGTACAAATGGTGCTTTGAGTGTGCCATGTAAGCCATATATTCTTGCTTTTTCCGTGATAGACTTTAAGTCAACAAATTTCGGATTTTTTATTTTATTGTGGTTGGTAATCTTTCCTTTCTTTGGATTCCAGCCTAACCATCGAGACCCAACTTTATCGAGAAATGTATCTGGATAGGGAGAAAAATAAATTGCGTATCTGGAATAATTTGTCATAAAAATGTCCTAATTACAGAGTACAAAAAATTTGAAATATTTATATGAAACTTTTAAGTCAAACGTGTGAATTTATATGCATGAATTTATTTTAAGCAATGCTCGTCTAGTTCTGGAGAACGAAGTAGTAAACGGAAGCATCAGGGTAGAAGATGGGGTCATTAAAGAGGTTAACTCCGGAAAAGGATTTATACGCGGTTCTTTCGATTGTAATGGAAATTATTTATCACCAGGCCTGGTTGAACTACACACAGACAATTTGGAAAGACATATGCAACCAAGAGCAAATGTTAAATGGCCAATAAGAGCTGCGATTTTATCACATGATAGAGAACTAGAAAGTGCTGGTATTACGACTGTTTTTGACGCATTGCGGGTTGGTTCGATAGTGTCAGATAAACGGGGTAACTATCTTAAATATGCTAGGCAAGTTACGGACAGCATTAAGGAGCTGAGAGCAGAGAAAAGCCTGAAAATAAGTCATTTTACGCATCTTAGAGCAGAAGTTTGTTCTGAAACTTTGGAAATTGAATTGGAAGAGTTTACCCCAGAAGATAGAGTTGGAATAGTTAGTTTAATGGATCATACTCCTGGCCAAAAGCAATTTAGAGACTTAGATAAAATGGCAGAGTATTTAAAGGGAAAATACTCTATGAGTCCAAAAGATTTGGAAGATCATTTTGAACGTCTTTATAAAATAAAAAAGGCTTGGGGAGATAGAAACCATGCCGCAACTTTAAGTGCTAATAAAAGACTTGGCGCTATTCTCGCAAGTCATGACGACACGACAGAGAATGATGCAATTACATCAATTGAAAATGGATGTAAAATTGCCGAGTTTCCAACAACTGTTGAAGCTTCAAAGGTATTAAATCGATCATCAATTAATATTATCATGGGAGGACCAAACATTCTGAGAGGGGAGTCCCACTCGGGAAATGTCGCCGCTAAGGACCTTGTTTCCATGGGTTGCTGTAATATTCTTTCATCGGATTATATGCCTTCTTCACTGCTAATGGGAGCGGTAAAACTTGGAGATATTTTGGGAGATTTTGCAAAGGGAATAAAGGCGGTTACTGAGACACCAGCAAAAGCAGCTAATCTCAATGATCGCGGTTTGATTAAGGTTGGTATGCGAGCTGATTTACTTCTTTTTGATGTAAAAAATAATTTTCCTATAATTCAAAGGGTTTGGACTCCTAATTCTCCCCAAAGTCCACATATCTTTCATGAAGGCCAGTGAAAAGGAATTTTAGTCTCTGAGTTATACAATAGGTTATTTTTAGCATCATATATGGTCACATATTCGAATTATATCACTATCGGGTTTCATTTGACAGTAGATATCCATTAATTCAAATTTCCGACTTCTTCAAAAGGGTATAGACAATAAACTTAGCTGCAGACTAAATCGTAGACCAATGAATCTATCTTTTGTAAAATGCAACTTTAGAAGAGCTATAGAGTCACGTCGTGGGGTGGGGCAGACATTTAGACCAATAAAGTTTTCGAGAGCTAAAAATGAAAAAAATCATAGTCTTTTCAGATATTCACTTAAACTCTGCTGATGAACCAAGTTTAAAAAAATCATCTCAAAAACTTGAGAAAGCTATACTGCACTTGCAAGGCAATCATAATGATTTTGATACGCTAGTCTTTACAGGCGACTTAGCGGATAGTGGTAAAATTGAAGAATATAAAGCCTTAAGAAATTTGGTCTCGGTAATAAATAGACC
>CACLZW010000042.1 GCA_902611475.1 uncultured Alphaproteobacteria bacterium | reverse complement strand
AAAACAGGCATAGATATTCCGAGGCCAGGTGAACACGAGGTATTAATTAAAGTTAAAGCTGCTGGGGTAAATCGCCCTGATATTTTGCAAAGACAAGGATTATATAAAGTGCCAAGCGACGCTAGCCCAATAATGGGATTGGAGGTTGCCGGAGAGATAGTAGAGGCTGGTGAGAATATAACAAAAACAAAGATAGGAACACAAGTATGTGCATTAGTACCCGGAGGTGGCTACGCACAATATGTTCTAACAAATGAAGCGCACTGTTTTCCAGTTCCTAAGGGTTTATCCATGGAGGAAGCTGCAGGCTTGTGTGAGTGTCTTTTTACAGTTTGGATTAACGTGGTGAAGTTAGGTCAATTAAAAGAAAATGAAAGATTTCTTGTCCATGGTGGTTCAAGTGGTATAGGAATGTTTGCAATCCAAGTGGCAAAGCAATTGGGAGCAACGGTACTGACAACGGTAAAAAACCAGGAAAAGTCAGATTTTTGTTATTCTTTAGGGGCTGATAAAGTTGTCCAGTATTCCAATCAAGACTTTTATAATATTTTTAAAAGTAATAATAAGGGAGGCGATATAGATCTAATTTTAGATATGATTGGAGGTGACTATTTTGAAAAAAATATTGACCTATTAAATCAAGAAGGAAGGCTGGTGAGTATTGCTTTTCTAAAAGGTAATTCTGTAAAACTAGACTTAAATAAATTAATGATGAAGAGAATTAATTTAACCGGCTCCACTCTTAGACCCAGAACGACTGAATTTAAAAGTAAAATCGCAGAAGAATTGCGAGAGATTGTTTGGCCGTTATTGGACACTCAAAAGATTAGAGTTCACGTAGACTCTATATTTCCATTGGAAAAATTCAAAGACGCTCATATCCGCATGGAAAGTGGAAGTCATTTGGGTAAGATTATATTAAGTCTTGATTGACAGTGGATTTTTTTTGTATAAAGCAAGATAAGATAAACGCCGATAGCAAATTAAAAATTTTAGAGAGGAATGGATGGAATACCCACTTATGAGGAAGGCTACAGCTGTTTGGCTGTTAGACAATACTACTCTTACTTTTAGGCAAATAGCGAACTTTTGCGGGCTTCATGAATTAGAAGTTAGTGGGATTGCCGATGGCGAGGTGGCTGGTGGTATTCGTGGAATTGACCCCATTATCAATAGTCAACTTACAGCAGATGAGATAAAGAAGTGTGAAGCAAATGAAGACTTAGATCTTCAGCTTTACAAGAACCCAGCTGCAGTCGGAGAGAAAAGATCTAGGGGCCCAAAGTACACGCCTCTTTCTAAAAGACAAGATAAACCTGCAGCCATAGCCTGGCTTGTGAAATTTCATCCAGATATGACTGACGGGCAAATTTCCAGACTAATCGGTACTACAAAAAATACGATTAAGGCTATAAGGGAAAGAACTCACTGGAATATAAATAACCTTACTCCAACTGATCCAGTGATATTAGGACTTTGCAAGCAAGTAGAGCTCCAGAAAGTACTAGATAAGATGCCCAGAAAACAATCTAATGAAGCTCAAGTCAGTGAGATTCCTGAAACAGAAATAGGAGTAGTAGAACCTTCCCAAGCTGTATTTGGTGAAATTACTGATAAAGAACATTAAAGAAGGTATGGGTAGAGTATTTAGTAGGCAGCCTTCTCTAGTTTATTCAAAATGGATCGTCCCCCATCAATTGTGATCACCTGCCCTGTGAGGAAGCTAGCACTCTCAGATGACAAAAATAGAGCAAGTTCTGATACTTCTTCGGGTTCAGCAATATATCCCAGTGGGGTTGCATCAATTATTGAGTCTTGTAATTCAGGATTGCTATGAAGGTTTATTCTCAAACTTGAACTCATAATACTACCAAGAGATATAGCATTTACTCTTATTCCATTTTTTGCAAGCGATACCGCAAGTGATCTAGTCAATTGGTTCAAGGCTGCGCAACTTACCGAATATGGCATCATGTTGGGTATTGTTTGATTAGCAGCTATTGAGGTTAAATTTATTATCGAACCAACAATTTCGCTATTTTTTCTACTTTTAGTTTGTTTAATTACTGACTTTGCAAAAAGTTGACTTACGTTCAAGGTAGCGATTAAATTTTGAGAGATAGACTTCTCGAGAGCTCCCCCTTTTTCATCCAATGGGTTTGAAGGGATGATGGTCCTATTCGCATTGACCAAAATATCTACTTTTTCATATTTATTTAATGTTGTTGCAATTAGATTATTGATAGCCAGTTTATCTTGCATATTTCCATAAAAAGAATGGGCACTCCCAGAGTCTATGGCAACTCCAGAGATTATGCTTTCAAGATCAAACTTAACATAATCTGAAAAAACAACATTTGCTCCTGCCAAAAGAAATTTTCTTCCAATTTCCATTCCTATTCCATTTGACGCTCCCGTAATAATGGCAGTTTTATTCTGTAAGTGGTTTAGCATACTGTTACCTCTCGGTTTTTGGTTTTAGTAATTGACAAACAAAATAGTGATTATCTTTGTACAGAATCTTAATATTATCGAAGTAATTTTGAAGTTCATTTTCTAAATATACGCCTGAGACAAAAACCATCCAAACACTACCTTGATCTGATATTAACCTCGCGCTGTGAAAGATAAAGGACCTTAGTAAACCGATATCTTTAGGTCGTCCAGAGTGAAAAGGAGGATTACAAATCACATGATTAAATCGTGCTTTTAAGTTTTTTATATTATCTAGACTAGCCCATCTAAATTTTGCTCGTTCATCATCTATGTTCTTTTTTGATGCAAGATATGCCGAATAATTACTTTCGAATAACGTAACTTTTGTAATTTTATCATTTAGCCTAAGCGCTTCCTTACTCAAATATCCCCATCCAGCCCCTAAGTCAGCAACTTCTCCAAATAATTTCGCATTGAATGCTGAGGTCAGTTTTCTAGAACCTTTATCTATCTCTTTTGGAGAAAACATATCGCATCGGGTGTAATAGCCATCTCTATTTTTATGAAAATTTTGATATTTTTTCCAGTGGCTAAATATTTGTTTTTTTTTTTGGTATATTGCTATCCTACCCTTTTTTTTAATCACTGTTTTCTCTGCTGGCCAGTCGCTAGAGATCTTTTTGAGAAAACTTTTAACGCCAATTTGATTATCACCGTTTATAATCACCTTTCCTTTATCCTTTATATACTCCTCAGCCAAGGCTATAAGACCCAAATTTGTTTCTTTGCTTTTTGTCAGCTCGAGAATAATAATGTCGTAATAGTGTTGCAAAATGGTAGAAATCACAAAACCTAAACTTTTGGCTTCTCTCAAAGTATCTTTTACATTTGAAATAAAGTGGCACAAATCTTTATTCTGTAAGCAGTTGAAGTTTTGTGGTCGATCAGAGCCTAAAATAGCTACCTTTTGGCCTGAATAAGATGGTGCTACTTGGCTCCAAAATGTTTCAAACCTTTGGCTTGTCAGACTATGCAATCTATTCCTTCTCCATGGTACACTGTAATGGGTGCTGATTTTTCCTAGAATAGTCCATAACCTGAGTGACTTTGGTTTCAGCTATATCATGAGAATACACGCCGACAACAGCAATACCTTTTTTATGCACAGTAAGCATTATCTGGACAGCTTTTTCATGCCCAATGGCAAAAAATTTCTCTAACACATGTACAACAAATTCCATGGGAGTGAAGTCATCATTTAGTAGTAAAACTTTATAGAGCGGTGGCTTTTTTAGCTTGCTGCGCTTTTTTACAAGCACTGACGTATCTGAAAAGTCATTATTTATATCGTCATCTTTATTAGCCATTCCGTTTCCCGTTTTTTATTTCACTTTTTTTCTTAGTCCAGTCTAAGTATATTTAAAAATAAAGAAAAATATCAACTAACATTTTCTTTTGGAACCTACAATAAATTTTATTTTTAAAAATTGTTGGCCTTTTTTTATTTTATATCATAAGTGAATATGAATTCACTAACTTAAGAAATATATTTTGGAACTTTAAATAAATGAATAGAAACGCATTGGATATTTATTTTAGATCGGTAATGCATTTTATTTTCACGATACTTGCTGTATTTATCTTTGGATCGGAGCTGTCCGCTAGAACTTACGCATATGTAGTTGCTGATGCGAGAGATGGCAAAATTATAAACAGCCATAATTCGAGGCAAATAGTTCATCCTGCATCACTTACAAAAATGATGACTTTATATTTAGCTTTCGATGCAATACGTTATGGACGACTAAAGTTAGATCAAAAAGTTATTATAAGTAAAAATGCGGCATCAGAACCTCCATCAAAATTTTGGTATAAGCCAGGTCAGAGAGTCTCAATAAGGTATTTAATTAGAGCATCTGCCATAAGGTCTGCCAACGATGCCGCAACAGCGCTCGGAGAGGCTATTTCAGGTTCAGAAAAAATATTTATCAGCGATATGAATAAAGCTGCAAAAAAAATGGGTATGAATTCTACAAATTTTTTGAATGCTCATGGTTTAACAGAGATAGGCCACTATTCGACTGCCAAAGATCTGCTAATATTAGCCCGGAGACTTATGCTAGACTATCCAGAGTACTTCAATATTTTTAGTAGATTGGAAACGTATGCTTCAGGAAAAACAATAAAAAATACAAATTTTAAATTTCTAAGGCAATATAACGGTGCGTCTGGCATAAAAACAGGTTATACAAACGCAGCAGGGCATAACTTGGCGGCATCTGCTAAAAGGGATGAAAAACGGCTTATAGGAATTATAATCGGAACTAGTTCCTCTTCTGAAAGAGCAAAAAAAATGATTAGGCTATTTGATGATGCCTTCAAAGCTATTCCTAAAAGAAAGAAATTAAGTAAGTTAACACCACTAAATTTGGCAAAAATTGATTCAACTCGAACGATAGCCGCTGTTACCGTCCCCCTCGCAAAACCAAGATCATTTGAAGATATGCTAGAGTCACAAGGAAAAGAAAATATCAAAGAACTACTCAAAAACTCAAGTCAAACTTCAAAGAAAAGTATGAAGAGAAATAATGTCAATGTACAGATCGGAATGTACAATACTCTTGTTTCAGCAGAGAAAGATATGCCAAACATTCTTTTGTTAAATATTGATTTGCTAGCTGATATCGATAATGGATCTATAAAAATAACAAAGAATAAGGAAAAAAAATACTCAATTTTTGTTAATGAAATTACAAATGCATTAGCAGAGAATCTTTGTGTTAGAACACAGTCCCGAGAAACTTTCTGCTCTATCTTAGCAAACTAATCATCAGTTAAATTTAACCCAGCTAATAGCATCCTCATTTCTTGTCGGGCTGATATATGGCTTAGAGTAGGTTGCCAATCGGCCATTTTTTCGAGATCAAGTAAAGTTAATCCAGATAAAAACAATTCTTTAAATATAACTCGCTCCGAAAATCCTGTACTTAACCGAAAACCAATCCTCTTTGAGAGATTTTTTAGAGAGTTACCAACCTGATGCTTATTTTTACTAAAAACGTGTGATATCCGGTTTCTAAGTATAACCCAATCGATTGGTGGATGTTTTGCGGATGCTCTTATTTGTCTGCATTCCCAAACCATCTCTGAATAAATCGAAGGCCCGACCACTTTTCCTGTTGACGCCTCTATCTTCGCTAAAAGATCAAAATCAATCAAACTATCATTCATCGGTGTCACAAGTATATCAGCTACAGTGTGAGCCATCTTTACGTAATTTGATATACCTCCAGGACAGTCAATTATTAAAAAGTCACATGTTTCTTCTAAAGTCGTTAAGGCGTCTGCAAATCTTTTCTCTTCCTCTGAATTTGACTCAGCTTTGCTATCTTTATTAGATTGATCAATTTTATAGAAAGTTGGTCTTGGTAAATCAGACTTTTGTTTTCTACAAAAATCGGATCGATTTTCTAAGAATCTAAACGTACTTTTTTGTCTAATATCTAGATCAATAATACCTACATTCTTATTCTGGTAACATAGAGCTATGGCCACGTGTATAGCCGTTGTCGATTTTCCCGATCCCCCTTTTTCATTGCCAAAAACAATAATCTTTGCCATTTTTTCTGCCAAGATTTATAAGTCTCTAGGTAGAGAATACACTACAATCAAAGATGTTAGAGCTTAAACCCCTCATACTTTTTCTTAAATTTCGAAACTCTGCCACCAGTATCGAGTAGTTTTTGTGACCCTCCAGTCCATGCCGGATGAGTTAAGGGGTCTATTTCAAGGTTCAGATTCTCATCCGTTTTGCCGTATGTAGATCTAGTCTTATATGTCGTCCCATCAGTCATCTTCACGTTAATAAAATGGTAATCTGGGTGTATATCTCTTTTCATTTCTTAGCCCTCTGCTTTAGTCGAGGTGCTAATTTCGTTTTTATAATTTGTCTTCTCAGCTATTCTAGCAGACTTTCCTCTTAGCCCTCTCAAGTAATAAAGTTTAGATCTTCTAACCCGACCTCTTCGTACGACAGTAATTGAGTCAATATTTGTAGAGTAAAGTGGAAAGACTCTTTCAACTCCTTCCCCAAATGATATTTTCCTAACAGTAAACGACGCGGCTAATGTAGATCCGCCCTTCCTTGCAATCACAACGCCTTCGTAGTTTTGTATTCTGGTTCGTTCACCCTCAGTTATTTTGTAACCCACTCTTACAGTATCTCCAGAGGCAAAATCAGGTATAGTTTTGCCAATATTCTCTATGTGTTTATGTTCAATTTTCTCAATGATATTCATTTTAAGACCATAAAATTTTCTTTAACTATTTTCTTTTAATCTTTTTTTTATTTTTTTCAACGTATTTAATAAATAAATCGGGTCTATTTTTTTTTGTGATTTGTTCCGATGTTGTATTTTTCCACTCCAATATTCTTTGGTGATCACCAGTTCGAAGAATTTCTGGTACTTTTATCCCGTTCCAGTCTATTGGTTTCGTGAACTGTGGCGCTTCAAGCAAATCATCTGTAAAGCTTTCTGAAATAATAGATTCGGCATTGCCTAAGGTGCCGGGAAGTAATCTAACAATGGTATCCAATAGAACCATAGCTCCCAGCTCTCCTCCCGTTAAAATGAAATCTCCAATAGATACTTCTGTCATCTTATGTTTCTCAATAACTCTCTGATCGATACCTTCAAATCTACCACAAACAATTATTATCTCATTATATTGAAGCATGTTCCTCACTAAATTTTGACTTAGAGGAATTCCCTTTGGGCTCATGCAAACTACAAGCTTATTTTTACCACTGATTAAACTATTTGCTTTAAGTACGGCTTTATCTAGAACATCAGGCATTAAAATCATACCCGGCCCACCCGAAATAGGTTTATCATCTACTTTCTTGTGTTTACCCCTTCCATATTTCTTCAAGTCGATAGTTTCTAGGGACCAAAGCTTATTCTTTAATGCTCTACCAGTAACTGACGCCGATAATGGACCAGGAAAAAGCTCCGGGTATAAGGTTATAACCTTAGCGCTTAGTTGAGTTTTGTACATTTTCTTTTTTATTTATTTGAGTTCAGGTAAGTAAGCCTTTAATAGGTGTCAATAAAATTTCCCTATTACTTACGTCTATTCTTCCCACATTATCCCTATCAAAAGGGATGTATATTGTTGCTTCTTTATCGTCAAGTGAAACTTCTAACACATCTCCACTACCAAAATTAAATACATCTTTTACGGTACCTTTTTGTATACTTCCATCAATTTTAATTTGAAGCCCTTTAAGCTCTTCATAATAGAATTCGTTAGCCATTAACTTAGGCAGCAATCGTTTTTCAAGAAAAATAAGCTGCCCTTTCAAACCTTCTGCTTGTTCTTTGTTCATTGTCTCAGCGATTGATGCTATCCATATCGATTTTTTTGAATTCTTTAAAAATTTTATTCTGGTTTTTAGTAGTGATTTACCCAGAAAAAAAGCCTTTATGGTTCGTAAAAGTTTTAAATCTTCAAGATAAACATCCACTTTTATTTGGCCTTGCAAACCATATGCACCAATTACCTTGCCAACGGTAATAAAACTATTTAGTTGCTCCTTAGTCAGATCCCAATACCAATCTGACTAACGAAAGATTTCAAGGCACTATTAGAGTAGTGTAAAAGTACGCTCTCTAC
>CACLZW010000041.1 GCA_902611475.1 uncultured Alphaproteobacteria bacterium | reverse complement strand
TTGCTATTCAAGGTCCTCAATCAGAAAAGATATTATCCAACCTAATCGGAGAATTAAGTTCCTTAAAGTATCTTGATGTGAAAAACTTTTTGTATAAAGGAGAGATACTATGGGTTTCAAGGTCTGGCTATACTGGACAAGATGGATTTGAAATATCACTACCTAATAGTCTATGTGAAGTTTTCTGTAAAAACATTCTCGACCAAGATGGTATTGAACCGATTGGATTGGGAGCCAGAGACACTCTCAGACTGGAATGTGGGCTTTGCCTATATGGGCAGGACTTAAACGAAACAATTACTCCTATTGAGGCCGGTTTAAAATGGGCTATCCAAAAAGTGAGACGGACTGGAGGGGAGCGAGAAGGTGGTTTTGTAGGGCAAGAAAAGATTTTGAACCAAATTGAGGAACAACCTTATTTCAAGAGAGAGGCTTTTTTCCCCGATGGGAGAGCTCCACTAAGATCTGGGACTAAGCTGTTTAGTGATGATAGTGGAAAGAATGAAATTGGTGTGATCACATCTGGCGGCTACTCACCATCTCTTGAAAGACCTATTTCAATGGGATACCTGGATTATAAAAAATTCAAAATTGGTAACCCTATTTTTGGAGAACTACGCACTAAATTCTTTCCTGTAAAGCTCACAAAACTGCCATTTATTGCAACCAGTTTTAAAAGAAATTAAAAGGAGATAGTATAATGAAATTCACAGAAGAACATGAATGGCTTGAGCCTGACGGAGATACTGTCAAGGTTGGTATAACTGAGTATGCTGCAGAACAACTGGGAGATATTGTATTCATTGAACTGCCAGATGTAGGAACTTCAGTCACTAAAGGGCAAGAAATAGTGGTTATAGAAAGTGTAAAAGCTGCATCGGACATATTAGCACCTCTTGATGGTGAAATTATCGAGATCAATAATGCAATAGTGGATGACCCATCTATGGTTAACAACGATCCAACTGGCGAGGCTTGGTTTTTCAAAATGTCCTTGAAGAATCAAGGGGAGCTTGACGGTCTAATGAGTGAAGACGAATACAAGAAACATATCGAATAATTTAATTATTAGGGGGAAAAATGAATTTTGAAAATAATAGTTTTGAGCCAACAGAATATCTACCTTACGATTTTGCTAATAGGAGGCACATAGGTCCATCGCCTCAGGAGATGGAAAAAATGCTTGAGCATCTTGGTCTGAATAATATTGATCAATTAATTGATCAAACAATTCCTCCATCCATAAGACAAAAAAAATTACTTGACTGGGATAAACCAAAATCTGAACGAGAGATGCTTTTCTATCTAAGAGAAACAGCATTACTAAATAAAAAAATGATGAGTTTAATAGGTCAAGGATATCACGGAACTATAACACCTCCTGCAATTCAAAGAAATGTTTTAGAAAATCCTGCCTGGTACACCTCCTATACCCCTTATCAGCCAGAGATTTCCCAAGGACGATTGGAAGCTCTTCTTAATTTTCAAACAATGATCAGTGATCTAACTGGACTGGAAATAGCGAACGCCTCTTTACTTGATGAAGCGACTGCATGTGCAGAGGCAATGACTATGGCAAAAAGAATTACCAAAAATAAGTCCATCAATTTCTTTGTTGACCAAGAATGCCACCCACAAAATATCGAAGTTCTGAAGACAAGAGCACATCCACTTGGATTAAATATTATTATCGGTGATCCGGATAAAGACATTAACTATGAAGATTGCTTTGGAGCAATATTCCAATATCCTGGAACTTTTGGTACACTCAGAGACTTTACAAATGTGACTGATAAACTGCACGAAAACGGTGCTCTTGTTACAATTTCAGCAGACCCAATGTCGTTAACTTTACTGAAAGAACCAGGTTCCATGGGGGCCGACATCGCAGTGGGATCAACACAAAGATTTGGTGTTCCGCAAGGATTTGGAGGGCCCCACGCCGCTTATATGGCTACCAAAGAGACATACAAGCGATTTCTTCCTGGTAGAATTGTAGGTGTTTCCATAGATAGTAAAGGCAACAAAGCGTATCGATTGGCTCTACAAACAAGAGAGCAACACATTAGACGTGAAAAGGCTACTAGCAACGTGTGTACGGCACAAGCTCTTCTAGCGGTAATGGCATCTTTTTATGCTGTGATGCATGGGCCAGATGGATTAAAAGCTATCGCGCAAAGGATTCATAGAAAAACCGTTAGATTAGCCAAGGGATTGGAGGCACATGGTTTCAATGTGGAACAAAAACATTTTTTTGATACGATTACGATAAACGTCGGTCCCATGCAAAATGTAATCCTCAAATCAGCAATTAGCGAGGGAATTAATCTTAGGAAGATAGGCGAGTCTAGAATTGGGATATCATTGGATGAGAGAACTAGGCCAGCTATTATTGAGGCAGTATGGAGATCATTTGGTATTAAACGAAAAGATAAAGACTTAACTTCAGGCTATCGAATCCCGAACGAATTATATCGACATACTGATTTTCTTACACACCCTATATTTCATATGAACAGAGCAGAGAGTGAGATGACAAGATATATGCGCCGACTTGTTGACAGAGATATAGCTCTTGATAGATCTATGATACCACTTGGCTCCTGCACCATGAAACTCAATGCGGTTGCAGAAATGCTCCCGCTGTCGTGGCCTGAGTTTTCTCAAGTCCACCCATATGCCCCTAAAGAACAAACTTTAGGATATAAGACAATGATAGACAATTTGTCTAAAATGTTGTGCGACATAACCGGATATGACTCAATATCGATGCAATCTAATTCAGGAGCCCAGGGAGAGTATGCCGGACTGCTTACAATTGGGCGATACCATAAATCACGGGGAGATAATAGCAGAGACATCTGTTTGATTCCCATGTCGGCACATGGCACAAATCCAGCATCAGCACAGATGGCTGGATTACAAGTAATTGCAGTCAATACATCAGATAATGGGGACGTTGACATAAAAGACTTCGAAAGAAAAGCTAAGGAATATAAAGATAGGCTGTCATGTTGCATGATTACCTACCCTTCAACACATGGTGTATTTGAAGTTAATGTTTCAAAAATTTGTGCAATTACCCATAAGTTCGGTGGTCAGGTTTACCTTGATGGTGCAAATCTAAATGCAATGGTTGGACTGGTTAAACCAGGCGAAATTGGCGCTGATGTAAGCCATTTAAATCTTCATAAAACTTTTGCAATCCCACATGGTGGTGGAGGGCCAGGAATGGGGCCGATTGCAGTCAAAGATCATTTAACTCCGTTTCTTCCAGGCAATCCAGTTGAGGATAATGATGGAGGAGCTGTATCTGCTGCCCCATTTGGATCAGGCTCAATATTAACTATTTCATGGGCTTACTGTCTAATGATGGGCGGAACAGGGCTCACGCAAGCTACAAAAGTAGCCATCTTGAATGCCAATTATATTGCAAAAAAATTAGGAGAGTTTTATCCCATTCTTTATACTGGGCCTGATGGAAGAATTGCGCATGAATGTATCGTAGACATTAGACCCCTAACTAAAGATACAGGTGTTACTGTTGATGATATTTCAAAGAGATTAGTTGATTGTGGTTTTCATGCACCAACCATGAGTTTTCCAGTTGCGGGAACTCTCATGATTGAACCAACAGAGAGTGAGACCAAAGCAGAACTTGATAGATTTTGTGACGCTATGATAGCGATTTTCCATGAAGCAAAGGATATTGAAGAGGGTCGTATCGATCCTGACAATAATCCTTTGAAAAACGCTCCTCATACAGTTGAAGATCTAGTTGGAGAGTGGAATAGACCATATACTAGGGAACAAGCTTGTTTTCCTCCCGGTTCCTTTCGTGTAGATAAGTATTGGCCGCCAGTTAATAGAATTGATAATGTCCATGGGGATAGAAATCTAATTTGTACATGTCCGCCCATGTCTGAATTTGAAGGAACGAACGACGGAAACTAATTTTTTTATAGCTTTTGGTCATTTGTTCGTTTTACACTAACTTGTGATATGGGCATTTGGTTGCCTATTAAAGTCTCAGATTTCTGTAATAAACAATGTCAAAAGTTAAACGAAAATTAACAACAATTCTTGCTACCGATTGTGTCGGCTTTAGCAAAAGAATGGATGAGAATGAAGAACTAACACTTGAAAACCTAAAAGCCTGCAGATCTATAATTGATCCACAGATAAAAGATTTCGGAGGAAGAATTTTCTATACAGCAGGGGACTCAGTAATAGCGGAGTTTGAAAGTCCCATTGAATGTGTGAATGCAGCAATAGGTTTTCAAAAAGCTATCAATGATAGAAATAATACACTTCCTCAAGAATCTCAGCTTGACTGGAGAGTTGGCATACATCTTGATGATGTTATAATTGAAGGAGATAATGTATATGGTAACGGTGTAAACATTGCAGCTAGACTTGAGACTGCCTGTTCCCCAGGACAAATTCTTCTCTCAACAGCCGTACAAGATCAGGTTAATAAAAGAATAAATTTCACTATTGAAGATGCTGGAACAAAATCTTTAAAGAATATTGATGAGGCCTTTCAAGTATATGGAATTTCCCCCTCTGGCGAAAAAATTTCTAAGACCGATGCACTTAAGGAAAAAGACGCTCAAGAGGCGGTTAAAAGCTACAAGCCGAAATTAGCAGTTTTACCTTTTGATAACATGAACAATGATGAAGACAGCGGTTATTTAGTTGATGGTGTTGTTGAAGATTTAATAACAGAGTTTTCCCGAATACGAGAACTTGAGGTCTTATCCAGACAGTCTTGCTTCGAATTTCGTGATGCTACCAGTAGTATAAGAGATTTTTGTAAAAAATTTGGAGTAGATTATGCAGTCTCAGGGAGCATTCGTACATCTGGTAAACGAGTAAGAATTTCTGTTGAGCTATCTGACGCAACTGATGGAAACGCTCTTTGGAACAATAAATATGATCGTATCTTAGAAGATATTTTTGATGTACAAGACGAAATTGTAAGAAAAATATCAATTGCACTCTTAGGTGAAATTGAGATTTCTAGCCTTGAACGGGCCAATCGCAAACCCACAGAAAATCTTACATCATATGAATTGTTATTAAGAGGCAAAGTATTGCACCACAAATTTAAAAAAGAGGCGTGCCTTCAAGCTATCGACTCCTTCAATAAGGCAATCGAAGCTGATAATAATAATGGTCAGGCATATGCTTGGAAGGCTTGCGCAATAGGACAAGCAATGGGACGCGGTTATTTAGAAGGAAACATGCAAGAATGGTGGGACAATTCAATGCAATGCATAGAGAAGGCTCAACAATTAAATGATAATGATTTTGAAGTGCATAGAATGCTAGCGGAAGTTGCGTTGAGTACTCATGATTTCAAAGCTGGCGAAAGACACGCTCGTACCTCATTCAAAATGGTACCAAATGATCCTAGAGTATTATCAGTTTATGGAGAAATTTTAACCCGAACGGGTTCGACAGAGAAAGGAATAGAGCTTTTAGAGAGCGCTCTTGAATTGGATCCCATACCAATGGGAAAAACAAATACAGACCATAGGACAAGAGCTGTTCTTTTTGGATATTTTATGGATAGAAACAGCAAGATGTGTAAGGATTTGATAAACAAGCTACAGGATATAGATTTTAAGTCATGGTTGGTGACTGCAAAAATTTGTGATGATGAAGAGATAGAATATAGATCAGAACCATGGTTTGCTGACAATAAAGACCAGTTCAAAGAGATGGATTGGGACATGGAAATAGATAGGTTTCATTTAAACAATGAAGGTTTACAAGAATCTCTCGGAAGCTTCGTAAAAAATATTTTCAGCTAATTGAATTACCCGAATACATTAATGATAATGTTTCGGCATACATAGCTAACTTTTTAAATCCCTTAACTTCCATCGTTCTCTCAATTCTCACAAGAACAGTGTTGTCGTCACGAATTGTCACCTCAGCAATTTTTGACTTTAGCCTTATAAATGACCCAACTTTTACAGGCGAAATAAATCGCACTTTATCAATACCGTAGTTAAAAGTGTGCTTTAAATTCTCGATATGAATTTTATTTTTTCCTAAACTGGGAGAGATACAAAGGCTTAATAAACCATGAGCAATTGTTTTTCCCTCTGGCATTTCATTTAATGCTCTTTCAGTATCTACATGAATCCACTGATCATCACCTGAAAGCTTCGCAAAGGCATTTATAATTTGCTGGTCAATTAAAAACCAATCGCTGTAACCCAAATCATAATTCTCAAATTTCTTTAAATCTTTTGGATATTTTAATTTAAGCAATTATAAAACCTCGAAGAGTCCAGCAGCCCCCATGCCTCCGCCGACACACATTGTACAAACAACAAGCTTTGCATTTCGTCGTTTCCCCTCGATTAATGCGTGCCCTACTAGTCGAGCACCTGACATTCCGAATGGATGGCCGATAGATATCCCTCCTCCATTTACATTTAAAATCTCGTTAGGAATTCCTAACCTATCTCTGCAGTAAATCACTTGGCTTGCAAACGCTTCATTCAGCTCCCAGAGATCAATATCGTCCATTTTTAATCCATTATTTTTCAGAAGCTTTGGTACCGCATATACCGGACCTATTCCCATTTCATCAGGATCACAACCGGCAACAGCCATACCTCTATAAACTCCTAGAGGGCTAAGCCCCCTCCGCTCAGCTTCTTTTGACTCCATCAAAATACTTGCAGATGCTCCGTCTGACAATTGAGAGGCATTCCCTGCAGTGATGTGACTTCCCTCACTTATGTGAATGCCATCTTTAAAAACTGGTTTGAGCGCGCTCAAGCGCTCAAAACTTGTATCAGGTCGGTTCCCCTCATCTTTTATTAAATTCACCTTATGATAAGTCTCTGTTTTATTTTCTTTATCGTAGTATTTCATTGTCGAATTAAGAGGCACAATTTCATCATCCATAAAACCATTTCTTTGGGCATGTGCTGTTCGCATTTGTGACTGTAACGCGTATTCATCTTGTCTTTCACGAGATATCCCATATCGATCTGCTACTGTTTCCGCTGTTTCAATCATAGTCATGTAAAGCTCAGGCATTTCATTCTCAAGCCAAGGATCTCTAGCATTATCCATCCTAAAATTTTCATTTCTGACCAACGAAACAGACTCTACTCCGCCCCCTACTGTAATATTCATTCCATCATCAATTATCTGTTTGGCTGCAGTAGCTATTGCCATCATCCCCGATGCACATTGTCTGTCTATTGACATACCAGCGACAGTTGTAGGAAGCCCTGCTCTAAGTAAAGATTGCCTTGCAATATTTCCTTGCTGCGTACCTTGTTGAGCTGCAGCTCCTAGTATCACATCATCAATATCAGTCGGATCTACTTTTGCTCGTTTCACTGCCTCTGAAATAGCATGCCCTGCTAAGGTTTGTGCATGTGTGTTATTAAACGACCCACGGTATGCCTTGCCGATGGGTGTTCTTGCTGTTGATACTATAACGGCTTCTCTCATCGGAGCTATCTCCCTAGTAATCTTAATTTGGTTTGTTCCCAGTTTTACTCTACCATAATGGTATTAGGTCTATAATAATTAAATGATACAATGTTGAAATATATTGTCTATTACAGCTTTTCTCAGTCAGAAATAAGCAGCAGTGAGCTTAAGGAATTATTACAAAAGGCAAGAGAATGGAACGAGGCTCATGAAATAACAGGATTACTTATTTATAGGTTCAATAAAAAGTTTAAAAGAGGTAACTTCCTTCAAATCATTGAGGGGCCAAAAAAATCAATCTCATCTACCTGGGATAGAATTTCTGCTGACCCAAGACATCATACCATAACAGTTCTGGAAGATGGAAGTTTCGAAGAAAGAAACTTTTCGACTTGGTCTATGGGTTTGAAGAACTTAAATACCGAAGCACTTGAGGACATTCCAGGATTCATCAATATTAATGATGACCAATTTTGGTCCAACCCAAATAATTTGAAACCTACCGCTTTGGATCTTTTAAGAAAATTCTATGATATGGGTTGATTAAAAAAAATCTACAGGGACTTTATTACTTTCTGTTTTACTTCTAAACTCAAAGCTACAACTACGCCTTTGGTAATTTTTTTTGTTTTTTCATACGGCTCTTTTTTTTCATCGACACCTTCAAGCTTTACTATTTTTTTTAAGCCCTCGGCTAGCACTTTTGATGT
>CACLZW010000040.1 GCA_902611475.1 uncultured Alphaproteobacteria bacterium | reverse complement strand
TAACTATACGTGAAATTTACGAGAGCGGTAAATTCAGTACATCTATTAAAAGTGACAGGACCCCCGTAACCACTGCTGATGAAGAAGCAAACAAAATGATTTTGAGGGGTTTAGAGCAACAGTTTCCTGAGATACCTGCAATATCAGAGGAATCCGAGAATAAAGTTTTAGAGAAACAAGCATTTTTCATTATCGATCCATTGGACGGAACCAAAGGGTTTTTAAACAAAACCAACAATTTCACGGTAAATATTGCTTTCGTTAATAATCGTGAACCCGAGTTGGGAGTTATTTACAGTCCAATTAGCGGTGAAGTTTTTTACACCTCACCCGATCAGGAAAGTTTCAAATACAATTACTTAAAAAAAACTGAAAAGGTAAAAATATCAGGGGAGTTAGGAAATAGGAAGGCATTTACGCTAATAACTTCTGAAAATAATTTGGTTGGAAGAGAAAGTAAAATTTTAAAAGTTGATAGTGAGCATGAAACTTTAAAAATTGGCTCATCGATTAAGTTTTGTAGGCTCGCAGAAGGGAAGGCAGATATTTATCCAAGATTTGGCCGAACCATGGAGTGGGATACGGCTGCAGGTCATGCGATACTCAAATATGCAGGGGGCTCCCTTATTGATATAAATACAAAAAAGGAACTCGTTTATGGAAAAAAAGACTATGAAAATGGCAGCTTTATAGCGATTAGAGAGTCAAAAGACAGTAAGAAAATAGATTGGCAGAGCCTAACGTAAGACAGTTAAAAGCCTCGCTGGCGAACTTTGGCCGTCATTAGTTTATAAAATAGAGTTTTGGTCGAGGTAAATTTCCACACAAAAATCATACGAAAAGTTGTAGATGTAAAGAGTGAAAGTTAAAACCCAAGGTATCAGGCGGCTTTTGAATCTTCATTGCTTGTTAGTATGGCATACAAAGACTCGGTATTTTCTGAAGACCTAAGTTTAGACCTGATATTTTTATCGCTAAACACTCTTGAAACCATTGCAAGTGCTTTAAGATGTTCAGTCCCACCATTATTTTCTGGAGCTAATAAGGTAAACACAAGATCTACCGGCTTCTTGTCGGCTGATTCAAAATCAATAGGGCGCTCTAAGCTTGAAAAAAAACCAAATATTTTGGTCAAGCCTCTTATTTTCACGTGGGGGATTGCCACACCATTTCCAATTCCAGTTGGCCCAAGAATTTCTCGTTGTTGCAGAGACTTAGCGATGTTCATATATGGGATTCCTACATGTTCTGACGCTATACTAGAAATTTCCTGCAAAAGCTGCTTCTTATTAGCCGATTTCACCTTCGATCTTATCGCCTTTTTGGATAGTATTTCGTACATTTTCATTTTAAAAACCCCCGCTTATAGCTGGACGTTACAATAAAAAAAAATTTTTTTCTAGCGTTTTATATAAATTTATAGAGCGAATCTATCGCCTAAATAAACTCGTCTCACATCTTGATCACTCACAACAAACTCAGGAGTTCCGTACTTGATAATTTTTCCATCGTTTATAATGTATGCTCGATCAACTATTTTAAGTGTTTCTCTCACGTTGTGATCAGTGATTAGAATTCCTATGTTTCTATTTTTAAGCTCTCGGACCAACCCTCTTATTTCATCGATAGCTATTGGATCAACACCAGCAAACGGCTCATCCAGTAAGATATACTTAGGTTGACTGGCTAGACACCGTGCTATTTCAACTCTTCTTCTTTCGCCACCCGAAAGGTTGACTGCCTTAGCATTTCGGAGATGTGTTATTGAAAACTCGCCTAATAATTGCTCGAGTTTTTTCCTTCTCTCCTTTGGGTCTCTAATTTTCAGCTCTAATATCGCATCAATATTTTTTTCGACATTAAGGCCTTTAAAAATTGATGATTCTTGAGGAAGATACCCTAGTCCTTGCTTTGACCTTCTGTACATGGGAAGGTTTGAAATTTCATCTCCATCCAGTTTAATGGAACCACCGTCTGATCTATGTATTCCAGCAATAATGTTGAATGCTGTTGTTTTTCCAGCACCATTTGGACCAAGTAAACTAACCACCTCACCTCTAGTCACAGAGATATTAAAATCCATCAAAGCAAGTCTGGATTTGTACACTTTTCTTAAACCTTGGACATTCAACCCAACTTCTTCATTCGTTAGGTTGTCCACTGTTAAATATGGCTTAATCAAATCTTATCCTTTTAGTTCTTTATAAAAGAATCTTTTATCCCTTCAAAATCTACTGTTTCTGTCACTAAATCAACATTTATTTTTTCTGCCCTAATTATTGATTTGCCTTGAGAAAACTCAACATTGCCCTCTATCGAAACAAGCTTTTTATCTACATCCATAAAGAGTTTGTCTCCTTTTGCTGAAATGTCCTTATTATTTGAGAAATAGATGTTTTTACTAGCTTCAATTATTTTTACTTCGGGGGAATCTATATTGTTGGTTTTTGCCATTAAAAGATCTGACCTGATCACATATTGCCCATAAGAAATTTTTACTTCACCAGATAAATGTAAAATACCATCACTCTTTTTAATTTGAGCGGTGTCTGAACTAAATCTTAATACTTCTCCTTTTACTTCAGAAGATATCCCTGCTCCATGAAATAATAACAAAAAAAGAAAAATATTAATAAAAGACAGTAATGATTTATTCACTAGTTCACCTCACATTGATTTAATCAACATATATTTCAACTTTTACCCCGTCGGTAAAAAATATTGCTTCACCTTCGTCTGAATTATAGTGGTATTCCATTTTCCCACTTTCTAAAGAACCGAATTCAGTATCGGCCGATATTGTTTTAGGCCCAATCAATAATTTTCGCTTAAAATCAGCAATTAACTCTTCAGATCTTATAAGTGTTCCCCATGAGTTTTTTAGTGAAAGATTACCATTAAAAAATATATTTTTCTCATCTAAATTGAGGCTAGCAAAATCAGACGAAAAATTAAACCTCTGTTCACTAGAAAAGGAAATTTCGCCGAGAGGTTTAGACAATATAACAGTTTTGTCATTTTGGTGACTTGGATTTAAAGCTCTGGCATGAAAATCAAAAGTTCCACCATCTGAGGTATTTCCTGTAATGTGAGTATCTATTGCTTGGTATTTTAAGCCGATCCTTACATCTTTTGTCACAACTTTAAATGTTGGGTCCACCTTTTTTGAATAAGAAAAGACGAAAATGACTAAAAATAGCAAGCCCGCACTAAATCCTAGCGTTAATTTAAGCCAAAAAACTAGCCTTGTATATTTGGTTGCATCAGTCGCCATACTCTGTAGATTTTATGCCATTTGCTGATTAAATAAAAGCTCAATGAGTTTTAAAAGCTCCTTAAAAAAAAACTAATGTGAAAAAGGATCCACTTCGTCCCACCCCATGTTATCTAATTCGCATCTAATAGGCAGAAAACGACATGTTTTCTCAAAAATATCGTATCTATCTTCACGCTTCAAAATCTTATCTAGATGTTGTTTAATTTTATGCAAATATAAGACGTCTTGCTTGGCGTAATTAATTTGATTTTCATTCAAAACGTCCGCCCCCCAGTAAGATGACTGTTGCTCTTTAGATATATCAATTGATAATATTTCCTTCACTAGATTTTTGAGGCCGTGGCTTTGAGAAAAAGTCCTTCCTATTTTTGACGCTATTTTAGTGCAATAAATATTTTGGGTCATAAAGTTTAAATTTCGATGAAGCACACCAATGTCAAATCTAGCATAGTGAAATATTTTCATTACCTTTTCACTAGTCATTAATTTAGCCAGGTTCGGAGCTTCTTTCTGGTTTTTATCAATTTGGATTAAATAGACTGATCCCTCATTGCTTGCTATCTGTACCAAACATAATCTATCTCTCACAAATTTTAAGCCCATAGTCTCAGTGTCTACCGCTATCTCTCTTCCTATGTCAAAATTTTTGGGTATGTCGTTCTTGTAGATAATAACAGCCATTTTTTCCTTAATGAAATATTCAAGCTCTATTTATATAAATTTTTAGGAATTTGTAAATTTTTAATGATATGTAAAATAATTACTCTATCTTACACATAATTTTTAAGGAACAAACTTTATGAATTTAGTGACAATTTTCGGTGGTTCTGGCTTTTTGGGCAGGTACGTAGTTAGACAATTAGCTTCCAAAGGGTACTTTATAAGAGTTATTACGCGTCATCCAAACCAAGCTCTTTTTTTGAGGGTTTACGGTAAAGTGGGTCAAATACAGTTGGTGAGTGGAGACATAAAAGAAGAGCAAAAGCTAGAGGATTATATAAAAGAATCAGATTGTGTAATCAATTGTGTAGCGACTTTTTTTGAAACACGTTCACAGTCTTTTAACAAGCTCCACATTAACGCAGCTAGAAGTTTGGCTAGGGAGGCAAAGAGGCAAGGAGTAAATCAATTTATTCATATATCATCCTTGGGTGCATCGTCCAAATCAAGCAGTCTTTTGCTTAAGTCCAAGGGTGCTGGCGAAGAAGCCGTTCTTGATTGCTTTCCGGATGCCAATATCATCAGACCCTCTTTAATATTCGGTAATGAGGATACTTTTTTCAATAGGTTCGCAAAATTATCCTCAATTAGTCCATTTATTCCTGTTGTAGGTTCGAGTACAAAGTTTCAGCCGGTATATGTTGATGATGTAGCCAAAGCTGTAACTTTATTGGTTGATTCGGATCAGCGGAAAAGATATCTCGAATTAGGTGGAGATGAAACATACACATTTAAAGAGCTCATCGATATGTTATTATCTGAAATCAAACGAAAAAGGATTATACTGAAAATACCTTTTTTACCGGCAAGAATAATTGCTGCAACAAATGATTTTTTCCGTTTAATATCAGGTGATATTGTGCCAGCCTTCTTAACCTTGGCACAGGTTAAAAGTCTAGAGAATGATAACTTGGTAGAATCAAAAACCGAGAAGTTTTCAGATTTAGGTATAGTACCAAAAAAGCTTAAAATTATTTTGCCAAATATTGTTAATCGTTTTAAGCGTGGTTAGAAATATAATGCTGTCAACAAGGCTAATCCTAGCAGGAGCCTGTAGATTACATAGGGAGTGAAAGAAAAAAGCTCTCCAAACTTTACAAAGAGCTTAAGAGCTAAATACGAAAAAACGAATGAAAATAATATTGCATAGATAATAAATTCAATATCAATTCTATTTGGGCTACTAAAAAATTTGAATCCAATGTAGCCACTCGAAATTACTATTGCTGGTATACTTAACACGGCAGAAATGATAATTGCTTCTTTTCTGCCATAATTTAAAAACCGTGCGCCAGTTATAGAGGCACCGGATCTGCTCGTTCCAGGAAAGGCAGCGAAAGATTGCCAAATACCTATCACCAAAACATCTCTTGCCGTAATATCTGAAAATTTGCGTTGGCTTGGTTTTCTGTCAGACACAAAAAGTAACAGAGCGAATATTAAATTGGAAAACGCAATTATTTCTACTTGTCTTGATAGATCAAGAAGACGTGCATATTCTAAGAATAAAGCCATAAATACAAGTGGAAGCGTTGCTAAAGCCAGGAAAAAAACTGATTTACTCGCACCATTTTGTATCAAAACTTTGTTCATATGTTCCTTTAGGGGTTTTGAAACCAACAAAATAACTGCTAAAAGGCTACCAATATGCATGGCAATGTCTAGGCTTAAATCGTTCTTTAGACCAATCACAAATTTGTTGTAAAGAACTAGGTGAGCAGAAGAAGAGACTGGCAAAAACTCTGTTGCGCCCTGTATAAGAGACAAAACAAAAACGTGAAAAATGGTCATTTTTAAATCATAAACTTTAGTTTTTTACAGGATGTATAGTAAACTATTAAGACTTTCCCTACTTTTTCGTAAAGAAAATCTGAAACTATACAAATTATAAACTTTCTTTTCTTTTGTTGAAAACTATATTAAAAAGTCTGCTCATAAAGACAATAAGATAAAAACAGTAAAAAGCGAATGAAGATTTTTGAAAAGAAGCGCAATAAAATGGAGGGTCTTTACGATCCTCGAAATGAACACGACTCCTGCGGCTTGGGATTTATCGCGAATATAAGGGGAAGAAAGAGTAACGACATCATTCAAAAGGGAATTTTTATACTTGAAAACCTTGAACACAGAGGAGCTACTGGAGCAGATCCTTTAGTGGGCGACGGAGCAGGAATGCTCACACAAATTCCACATGAAATGTACAGGGAGGAAATGGAAAAATTAAGTTGTTTTCTTCCCGATCCTGGCGGCTATGGCGTAGGTATGTTTTTTTTCCCAAAAGAAGTCAAATATCACACACTTATAAAAGGCACCATCGTTAAGTTTAGCGAGGAACAGGGCATAAAATTATTAGGTTGGCGCGATATTCCCGTAAACAATGAGTGTTTGTCAAGAGACGAGGAAATTCGTAAAGCTGAACCCATACATGTGCAAGGCTTCTTCAAAAAACCTGAGGGTATGAGCGAGGATGACTTTGAAAGAAATCTCTATGTACTGAGAAAAAAAACAACCAACAAAATATATAAAGAACTGGGGAGTGAAGAGTTATATTACGCAGTATCCTTGTCATCACGAACGGTCGTTTATAAGGGCATGTTTTTAGCTGATCAATTGGCTAAATATTATTTAGATCTTCAAGACGTTCGGTATATGTCCGCTTTGGCTTTGGTTCACCAAAGATTTTCAACAAACACATTTCCTTCATGGAGACTGGCACACCCCTATAGAATGGTCGCTCACAATGGTGAGATAAACACCAGTAGAGGTAATGTAAACTGGATGGCAGCTAGGCAAGCAGGCCTGAAATCACATCTTCTTGGAGAAAACTTGAACGACATATGGCCCATAACAAGAGAAGGTCAATCCGATACTGCGTCGTTTGATAACGCTATTGAGTTATTATATCAGGGGGGCTACCCTCTACAGCATGCTTCGATGATGCTAATTCCTGAGGCTTGGGCTGGAAATCCACTAATGGATAGAAAACGCAAATCTTTTTACGAATTTCATGCATCGATAATGGAACCTTGGGATGGGCCAGCTGCTATCGCTTTTACAGATGGAAAAAAGATTGGAGCTACCTTAGATAGAAATGGATTAAGACCTGCAAGATATTTTGTTTCTGAAGATGATACTGTCGTATTAGCTTCCGAGGCTGGAACGCTGCCAGTTGATGAGAGTAAAGTGATTACCAAGTGGCGATTGCAACCTGGAAAAATGCTTCTGATTGATATGGAAGAAGGAAAGATTATAACAGACGAAGAAGTAAAAACAAATCTCAGCAATGAGTTGGATTATGAAAGCATTTTGAATAATACACAGATTGTTTTAGAGGACTTAGAATCAGATGAAACACACAAAGTTTCTTTATCAAAGGCCAATCTTCACTCGGGTCAGAAAGCGTTTGGTTATACTCAGGAAGACTTAAAGACACTTATGTCTCCAATGGCGATAACCGGCCAAGAAGCTATTGGCTCAATGGGTACAGACACGCCCATTTCTGCAATATCCAACAAAAAGAAATTACTCTATACATATTTTAAACAAAACTTTGCACAGGTAACGAATCCTCCAATCGACCCCATTCGCGAGGAGTCGGTAATGAGCTTAGTATCTTTTATTGGTCCAAGACCGAATATTTTTGATAATAAATCTTTGGGTAGTGTGAAAAGGTTAGAGGTTAAACAACCGATCCTAACAAATGAGGATATGCAAAAGATTAGAAAGATAAGTGAGATTGGTGACAACCATTTCGTATCAAGAGTTTTAGATACTACCTTTGACAAGAATGCAGGTTATAAAGGTTTTGAAAAGTGTTTGGAAAATATATGCATAAAGTCGGAGAATGTAGTTAAAGAGGGTGGTAATATTATAGTACTATCCGACAGGCAGTTTGGTAAAGATAGGATTGCTTTGCCTGCTCTACTGGCCATTGCATCGGTACATCATCATTTAATAAGGAAAGGATTGCGAACAGCCGTTGGATTGGTAGTGGAATCAGCAGAGCCTAGGGAGGTCCATCACTTTGCAGTATTAGCGGGTTACGGAGCAGAGGCTATAAATCCATATATGGCTTTTGACACTATATTGGATCTTAAACAAAGGAACATGTTATCTAAAGATGTAAGTGAGACAGAAGCGGTTAGTAGATACATAAAGTCAGTTAATAAAGGGCTTTTAAAAGTTATGTCCAAGATGGGTATTTCAACTTACCAATCATACTGTGGAGCACAAATTTTTGATGTAGTCGGGTTATCAGATGAATTTGTGAGCAAGTACTTTAAGGGAACTTCTACTCAAATCAGCGGAGTAGGAATAAATGAAATAGCAAAGGAAACGGTTGCCCGCCATGAGGAAGCATATTCAAACTTAGAAGTTTTAAGAGATTCTCTAGATGTCGGGGGTGATTACGCTGTAAGAAAAAGAGGAGAAGTACACGCTTGGAGTTCAGAAGAAATTACGAACCTTCAACATGCTGTAAGAAGTAATTCTTTCGATACATTTAAAGAATACTCAAGGTCCATGGATGAGCAAGAAGAAAGGTTGTTCACAATAAGAGGCTTATTTAGGCTTAAAGATTCAAGCGAAACGGGCAGAAATAGTATTAAAATTGATGAGGTTGAGCCGGCCAAGGAAATTGTAAAACGGTTCGCCACTGGAGCCATGTCGTACGGATCAATATCCGCAGAAGCGCATGAGAACCTAGCCATAGCAATGAATAGGATTGAGGGAAAATCGAACACAGGTGAAGGCGGTGAAGAAGTGGAACGTTTTTCTACTGATAATAATGGCGACAACAGACGGTCTGCAATAAAACAAGTTGCCTCTGGTAGGTTTGGTGTAACAACCGAATACCTAGTAAATTCTGACATGATTCAGATAAAAATGGCGCAAGGAGCAAAGCCGGGTGAAGGAGGCCAGCTTCCTGGTCACAAGGTAGATGCTGTGATTGCAAAGGTCCGACATTCTACTAGAGGGGTTGGACTTATCTCTCCCCCGCCCCATCACGATATTTATTCAATAGAAGATTTAGCGCAACTTATATTCGACCTTAAAAACGTCAACCCAAAAGCTGATATATCAGTGAAATTAGTATCCGAGGTTGGGGTAGGTACAGTCGCTGCTGGAGTGGCTAAAGCAAAAGCAGACCATGTTACTATTTCGGGTATGGAGGGTGGAACTGGGGCTAGTCCCCTGACCTCGGTGAAACATGCCGGCTCACCTTGGGAGCTGGGTTTGGCAGAAACACATCAAACTTTAATGAAAAATAAGCTTAGATCACGAATATCGGTCCAGGTGGATGGTGGGCTAAGGACCGGCCGAGATGTTGTTATTGGAGCATTGTTAGGCGCGGATGAGTTTGGTTTTT
>CACLZW010000039.1 GCA_902611475.1 uncultured Alphaproteobacteria bacterium | reverse complement strand
AAGGAATAAAAGAAATATTATATTGATCTATTGACCTTATTAATTTAAGCGCTATAAAGACAGTCTAAATCGTTATTAAAGTTAGAAAAATTTTGAGTGGAGAGTAAGAATGGCTAGAATAGCCGGGATAAATTTGCCGACAAGCAAGAGAGTTTTAATTGCGCTCACTTACATACACGGTATCGGCAAAGTGACTTCTAAAAGTATATGCGATGCTGCGGGTGTAAACGTATCGACGCGGGTTAACCAACTTTCTGAGCAAGAAGTCGCCTCTATAAGACAGCATATCGATGGTAGTGTGATGGTGGAGGGCGACTTGAGAAGGGAAAGGACTATAAACATTAAGAGGCTTATGGACCTTGGATGTTACAGGGGCTTAAGACACAGAAGAGGTTTGCCTGTAAGAGGGCAGAGAACGCATACTAATGCTAGAACGAGAAAAGGACCAGCAAAAGCGATAGCTGGTAAGAAAAAATAAGACGGAATATCATATGGTTAAGAAAAAGAAGAAAGAGAAGAAAAACATTACAACTGGAATTGCTCATATAAATTCCAGCTTCAACAACACCAAAGTTCTAATTTCTGATGTGCAAGGAAACGCGATTGCGTGGTCTTCGAGCGGGACTATGGGTTTTAAAGGTTCAAGAAAGGCAACCCCATATGCTGCGCAGTTGGCAGCAGAGGATGCTGGAAAGAAGGCGCAGGAGCATGGTATGAAGTCTCTTGATGTACATGTTCAAGGTCCGGGCTCCGGTCGAGAGTCAGCACTGAGAGCACTGTCCGCTATTGGAATGAACGTGACTTCAATTAGAGACGTTACGCCAATTGCACATAATGGATGTAGACCACCAAAACGACGACGTGTCTAAAGACGCATCGTAAATATTTTAACCTCGGGAACGCTTAGCTGTCACGGATCGAGCTAACGTAAGAATGGAGGACTAGATGATCCACAAAAACTGGCATGAACTTATAAAACCTTCGGGTTTAAATTTAGTAAACGATGAACAAAATCCAAATTCCGCAACTATTGTTGTTGAACCACTCGAAAGAGGGTTTGGGCTTACCTTAGGAAATGCTCTTAGAAGAACGCTTCTTTCTTCTCTTCAAGGAGCTTCAATCACTTCAGTAAAAATAAATAGTGTTTTACATGAATTTTCTTCGATACCAGGTGTGAGAGAGGATGTAACGGATATAGTTTTAAATCTAAAGGCTATCGCAGTAGGTATGGAAGTAGAGGGCCCAAAGAAATTAACATTAAAAGAACAAGGCCCAAAGGCTGTTACCGCCGGAGACATTGTTGAGACAAATGGAATAAACATTCTGAACAAAGATGCTATGATATGTCAGCTAGATGAAGGCGGATCACTTGATATGGAACTTACGGTTGATACGGGTAAAGGCTACGTTCCAGGTGATAAAAATAGAGACGAAGATATGGCTATAGGTTTGATATCTGTAGACGCTATATTTTCTCCTGTGAAAAAAGTGTCTTACAAGGTGGACTCTACGCGCGAAGGGCAAGTTCTTGACTATGATAAACTCTCGCTATCCATAGAGACAGATGGATCAGTGACACCGGAGGACGCAATAGCTTTTGCTGCTAGAATATTACAAGATCAGCTAACTGTTTTTGTTAATTTTGAGGAGCCCCAAGCTGAAGAGATTGCTAGTGAGGAAGATGAACTAGCTTTTAATCCACTTTTATTGAAAAAAGTTGAAGAACTTGAGTTATCAGTAAGGTCTGCAAATTGCCTGAAGAACGACAATATTGTTTACATCGGTGATTTAATATTAAAAACGGAATCGGAAATGTTAAGAACTCCTAACTTCGGCAGAAAATCCCTCAATGAAATTAAGGAAGTTCTCACTTCAATGGGGCTTCATTTAGGAATGGACGTTTCTGAGTGGCCGCCTGAAAACATTGAAGAACTTGCAAAAAAAACATGAAGATCAATATTAAATAACTATATGAGAGATTCACTATGAGACATTCGCATGGTTACAGGAAGTTAAACAGAACGCATGAACACAGGTCAGCTATGTTTGCTAATATGGCTTGTAGCTTAATTGAGCACGAACAAATTAAAACAACCCTTCCTAAAGCAAAAGAACTTAAGCCGATTGTAGAAAAGTTAATAACACTCGCTAAGAAAGGCAATTTGCATTCGAGAAGAATTTTAATCTCAAGGATTAAGCAACAAGATGCTGTAAAAAAATTATTTGATGTTCTAGCATCACGTTATAAAGACCGACATGGAGGCTGTGTAAGAGTCCTAAAAGCTGGTCATAGATATGGGGACATGGCGGATATGGCTATAATTGAACTTGTCGATAGAGACGAAAACGCCAAAGGTGCAGGTGACCGAAAACGTGTAGAAGATCAGGAAAGTAACGAAGCCACCGAAAATAGAGAGTAATTAATTGCTTATAGATGGCTGATAGCCGAGACATAATTGTTGAAGAAGATGGAACCGACTGCAGACTAAGCACCTGGATTAGAAGGAATGATAAGCGGTTAACCTTCAACTCGGTGAATACGCTCTGTAGAAAAGGTTTGATTAAAGTTAACGGTATTAAAACTCAGGCATCCCACAGACTCGTAATGGGTGACGTAATTACGTTACCTAGTACTTCATTAAGCCCCACTGGTGGTGAGTCAACCCCAAAAATTGATCCTAAGTTGGCTAAGCAGTTATTAGATACAATCATTTTAAAGGACAAGCATCTTATTGCTCTAAACAAACCAGAGGGTTTAGCCTCACAAGGGGGTAGTAGTCAGGGAACTCGTCATATAGATGCATATAAATCTTCACTACAATTTGGTTCAAAAGATCCACCAAGATTAATTCATAGGCTCGATAAGGAAACCTCTGGTATTTTACTGCTAGCAAGAGATGTTAAGACGTCTAGCGCTTTTGCTACTCTATTCAGGGACAAACAGGTTGAGAAGATATATTGGGCACTTGTTGAAGGGGTACCAAAAAAAGAAAAAGGTATATTGGAAAGCTATATCGGAAAAGTAGATATTTGGAAGCCGAGTATTAATCAGGGACTTATAGAGCAAAAA
This sequence comes from uncultured Alphaproteobacteria bacterium, assembly GCA_902611475.1. Lineage (GTDB taxonomy): Bacteria > Pseudomonadota > Alphaproteobacteria > Rhodobacterales > Rhodobacteraceae > CACIJG01. Next base: position 6,399 of record CACLZW010000039.1, on the reverse strand, counting down.
AAAGGTAGGCGGAATAATGCCAATAAAAAAAAAGCACTAACTTTCTATAAAGTGATAGAAAAAGTAGGGTCAAAATACGCGTGGCTAGAATTAAAGCCTGCTACTGGTCGTACCCATCAGTTGAGAATTCATTGTGCTGAGTTAGGAAATTCCATCGTAGGAGATAGAAAATATAAAAGTAGTGAAGATAAGAATTCTCAAGACCTTCCATATAGCTTCAAAAAGCTCTTTCTGCATGCAAGGTGCGTTAATTTCGTGCATCCAATATCAAAAAAGATAACAAAAATTGAGGCACCATTGCCTAGGCATATGGGTCTAGTTTGGAAACATTTTGGTTGGAAAATTTGATATGCAATTAAAGGTTTAAAACTAAATACCTATGATAATTAGTAAAGATAAATACTGGAAAAGCGTCAGAAAAGAGGAGCAGAGTAAAAACTTGTTCATCATTTACTTAGATGAGGTATGCCTCAAGTCAGATAAAGGCCATAAATTAAAGCTGTCTGAACAATTAGCAAACGAGGTTGTAAGGGAGTGGAGTGCAGATGGAAAACTTAGTGCTATTAAAAACAGTTTCTTCACTAAATTTTGCTTTTCAGCGACGGATATTACAAAAAAAGAAAGGGAAGCTGTTTTTGGTCGTTTGGTGGAATATGGCAACTGTGATCCGATTTGTTATATCGCAAGTGAACCAACAAAACTACATTTGAAGCAAGAAAATCTCTATAGTCCCTTGATAGAATGGGCTGAAAAATTTCTCTCAATAAAATTGAATATAGGAACAGGACTTCTTTTCATAGAGCAGTCACCCTTAAACGCTAACGTGATTAAAAAATACTTAGAAGAGCTTGATAATTTTCATTTAACTGCAATACATGAGCTGACTAAAAGCCTGGGATCTTTTTTTACTTGTCTAGCGCTTTATAAAAACGTAGTAAGTCCAGAACTCGCCTGGGAAGTTGCTAATGTTGAAGATAACTTTAGAATTGAAGTCTGGGGTGAAGTCGAAGAAGAAAAGCAGAAAAAAAATGTAGATTTTGATCATTTCAAAGATCTGATAAAAATACTTCAAATGATCTAGTTGGGGGCTTCAAGAATCATGGTTGATTGAAGAATCAGTGTTTGAGAAGAATTTTCTAAAAAAATAAGATGAAATGCCCTTTAATTAACTGATTCTAATGAATTTTTTCAACATGAATAATTAAAAGTGGAAAAAAAACGTGAGAATGTTTAAAATGACCATCTTTGAAGTGTGTACGAGTATTTTTATATACACACTAAAGTTTCGAAACTTAAATTAGGTTAAAGAAGGAAAAAATATGAAGAAACTATTTTTGGGAGTGCTCACAGCGTTGGCTTTAGCTGCTAGTGGTACTTTTGCTGGAACATTAGATGATGTGAAGGCACGTGGAAATTTATTGTGTGGTGTATCCACGGGTGCGCCTGGTTTTGCTACTGTCGATGATAGCGGAAAAGATGTTGGGTTTGACGTGGACTATTGTCGAGCACTAGCAGCTGCGATTTTTGGTGATCCAATGGCAGTGAAATTTGTCGGTTTGACCTCTGCAGTAAGATTTACAGCATTGGCAGCCGGAGAAGTTGACATACTTGCTAGAAACACAACATGGACATATAGTAGAGATACCGACCTGAAGCAGACATTTTTAGGTGTAAACTATTATGATGGTCAAGGCTTCATGGTTAAGAAAGAACTAGGTGTTAAGTCTACAACAGAATTAGACGGTGCGACCGTATGTATTCAAGTTGGAACAACAACAGAACTTAACCTTGCTGACTACTTCAAGGAAAATGGTATGAGCTACGAGCCTGTGCCAACTGCTGATAATGCTGAATCTCAACAGCAGTATCTTGCTGGAGCGTGTGATACATACACAACTGATGCCTCCGCATTACACGGGACAAGAGTAAACCTTGAAAACCCTGATGACCACCTCGTTCTGCCGGAAATCATTTCAAAAGAGCCACTTGGACCTCTTGTAAGACACGGTGATGATAATTGGGCTGACATAGGACGTTGGGTACTAAATGCGCTAGTTATTGCTGAAGAAAAAGGAATAACAAAGGCTAATATCGATAGTTGGAAAGATACTAAAGATGCCGAGATCCATAGACTTCTTGGAACTGGTGATGATGATATTCTCGCTATGGTAGGACTTCCTAAGAACGCTATGTACAACGCGATTAAAGCGGGTGGAAACTACGGCGAAATCTTTGAAAATAATCTAGGTGCTACAAGCGGTATTAACATCGAAAGAGGTGTGAATGCGTCTTGGACTAAGGGTGGTATTCTCTACTCACCTCCATTTAGATGATTTGAGAACCTATTTAAAAAGGGGGCGTCTTGAACGCCCCTTTTTCGTTTACAAAAATAATTGAATTTTTACTAAACCTACATGTTGCAGGTTTTATTAATTTATATTACCTCTGTAGATAAAATTTTATAAATTATAGTCAGATGTAAATTATGGAACTAATATGAGCTCACCAACTCTTCCACCATCAGAAAGCTTTAAATTTAGTATGTTGCTTAGCGACACACGTTATAGAGGATTATCGCTACAAGTAATCACGTTTATAATATTTATGGCTGTATTTTTCTGGTTAGTCGATAATACTATCAAAAACTTAGCCTTGCTTGATAAAGATGTGAGCTTTAATTTTCTATGGCTAAGAGCCGGATATGATATAAACCAACGACTAATACCTTACACTAGTGATAGTACACACGGAATGGCAGCTTTAGTTGGTATTCTTAATACTCTACTGGTTGCATTTGTAGGGTGCATAATTGCTACAGTTCTCGGGCTTTTTGTTGGTATTTTACGCCTTTCAAAAAATTGGATTGTGGCAAAGCTTATGTCTGCCTACATAGAAGGTTTCAGAAATGTCCCAATACTCCTTTGGATTGTGATGGTTTTTGCTTTGCTTACGGAATTTACCCCCGCACCAAGGGCTTTCAAAGGTGCTGAACCCGAAGCTACGATGTTATTTTTTGAGAGTGTAGCGATAACAAATCGAGGAACGTATTTTCCAGCACCAGTTTTGGCCGAAGGAGCCTACTGGTTACTGCTGTGCTTTGGTCTTTCGATTGTTGCCGTTATTTATTTTATTCGATACGCAAATAAACAGAAAAAAGATACTGGAAAAAGCTTACCTACATTTTGGATTAGTGTAGCAGTAATTATTTTTCCAACATTAATACTTTTTTTTGCAATGGGCCAGCCAGTGTCACTCGAGTATCCTTATCTCAAAGGGTTTAATTTTAAAGACGGAATACACCTTCGAAACTCATTTCTTGCATTGACCTTAGCATTAGCCTTCTATACCTCTGCTTTTATTGCTGAGATAGTAAGAGCAGGTATCATGGCGGTTTCCAAAGGCCAATCTGAGGCAGCAGCATCTCTGGGTTTGAGACCTAACAAAATAATGAGCCTTATAATCCTTCCACAGGCTTTGAGGATTATTGTTCCTCCTCTTATCTCAAATTATCTAAATTTAACTAAAAATTCATCTCTCGCTATCGCAGTAGGATACATGGACGTTAGAGGAACTCTAGGAGGAATTACTCTTAATCAGACTGGAAGAGAGTTGGAGTCAATGCTTTTGCTTATGGGTTTTTATCTTGCAGTATCATTGTTGATTTCTTCGTTTATCAATTACTTCAATCGGTCTTTTCAAATAGTGGTGCGATGATGACTAAGATAGCTTTTGTAAGAAAAAAAGAAATACCTCCATCAGCGCCCCCAATAACAGAGGTTGGGCTTATTGGATGGTTAAGACAAAATTTATTTTCATCATGGCTAAACTCGATACTCACAGTGTTGTCGGTATACTTTATAGTTGTAATATTATGGGATTTCATACCTTGGGCTTATGGAGGACACTGGAATACTAAATCGCTAAGAGAATGTCTAGACTTAGACCCAGACGTAGCTTGCTTTTCAGTACTTACGGCTAGATGGAAACAATTGCTTTTCGGACTGTATCCAGCTGAGGAGTATTGGAGGCCTACATTAACTTTTATGTTTTTGTTACTCGCAATCGTTCCTATATTATTTCCAAGGTTTTTTCGTTTTTTTTGGTTTTCAATAATTTATCCCGGATTAGCTGTATGGCTACTGTGGGGGGGATCGTTTTGGTCAATTAGTATAGTATATATTGGATTAACTTTAGGAGCGCTGTTTTTTCTGAGTTTGATAAGACGGTATCTAAAAAACTATATGGTAGCAGCTATCCTTGCTTTCTTATTTACTGTCGTATTTTTTCTCTTTATCTCCAATCCGTTGGTAGGTCTTCTTAACGTTATTTTGCCAATTAGTCTTCCCTTCGTCGAGTCTTTAAAGATGGGTGGATTTACTTTGTCTCTGATCGTAGGAGTTACAGGAATTGTTGCGTCTTTTCCTATTGGGATTTTATTAGCATTGGGTAGACAATCTAATTTACCAGTAATTAAGATGATTTGTGTAGGGTTCATCGAGTTTATACGGGGCGTACCCCTCATAACGTTGTTATTTGTTGCGTCCGTTTTACTAAACTACTTTTTACCTCCAGGAACCAACTTTGATATTGTGTTGAGAGTAGTAATTATGGTTACATTATTTTCCGCAGCTTATATGGCTGAGGTAATTCGAGGCGGGCTAGCGGGATTACCATTAGGTCAGCATGAAGCTTCAGCGTCGTTAGGGCTCACTTACTGGCAATCACAAAGGCTTATAATAATGCCGCAGGCATTAAAAATATCCATTCCAGGTATTGTGAACACCTTTATTGGGTTGTTTAAAGATACAACTCTTGTATCCATAATAAGCCTAAGAGATCCGGTAGGGCTTGCGTCGACAATAAGAGCGGATCAAAAGTGGAATGGTATTTATTGGGAACTCTACGTCGCTATTGGATTGATGTTCTTTATTTTTTGTTGGGGTATGTCCCAGTACTCACAATATTTAGAAAGAAAATTAAAAACGGATAAATAGAATTTTCTATTTAGGTTAGGAGTAAGATTGATATGGAAAAAACTAAGATAAACATAACAGATGAAGTAGCTATCCACATATCTGATATGAACAAGTGGTTTGGTAACTTCCACGTACTTAGGGATATTAATCTTGAAGTGAGAAGAGGTGAGAGAATTGTTGTCTGCGGACCATCTGGATCTGGTAAATCAACACTGATAAGATGCATCAATAGACTTGAAGAGCATCAAAAGGGAAGCATAATTGTTGACGGTACAGAGCTAACCACTGACCTAAAGAATATCGATAAGATCAGATCTGAAGTAGGTATGGTCTTTCAGCACTTTAATTTGTTCCCTCATTTGACAACTTTAGAAAATTGTACTCTAGCTCCTATGTGGGTTAGAGAAACTCCGGAAAAAGAAGCTACAGAGATCGCAATGGAAATGCTTGAAAAAGTGAAAATTCCTGAACAGGCTCATAAATACCCAGGTCAACTTTCTGGGGGACAACAACAAAGAGTAGCAATTGCAAGATCTCTATGCATGAAACCAAGAATAATGTTATTTGATGAAGTGACTTCCGCATTGGACCCTGAAATGATTAAAGAGGTGCTGGATACTATGATTCAGCTAGCTGAAGAAGGCATGACAATGATATGTGTTACTCATGAGATGGGCTTTGCCAGGCAGGTTGCGGATAGAGTTATATTCATGGACGACGGTCAGATTGTTGAACAAAATGAACCGGAAGAGTTCTTCAAAAACCCAAAGTCTGATCGAACAAAGCTGTTTTTGAGTCAGATATTAGGTCATTAACCTAATCGCTTAGAAAAGCACGCATATGAAAATTTGATTGTTCCTTCAGTCTTAAATTCTGACCAGAGGGGCAGGATCTTCTGACAAGGCAGCCATTTCTACATTCTTGACCACTAGGTGTGTTCACATATTCCTTACATCGAATAACATCATAGCCGTCTTGGTTAAGTGCACTTACTGGACAAGCAGTGAGGCATGGTTTCACACATGGGGTGCAGATATCTTTCGAGTTATCTGGTGATTCAATATATTCATTTATACCGAGTGCCCCTCGAAAAGAAATAAATAGGCCCTTCTCTTCATGTACTAAAAGGCGAACAGGAGACGACCTCATCGTCGAACATTTTTGTGCCCACGTAATGAATGGCTGAAAGGGCTCTTCAAAAGGAAAAAATGATCTTGCATCAAATTTTATTGCAATTTCCTTTATGGTCTTTTTTGACCATCTATCGAGTGGGTTTTCTTTTTTGTTCTTATATTCCCTACTTTTTTTAAATACGTCCCAAAAATAAGGCTCTTTTGGTCCTATTAGCAAAATGGTTCTCACTTTAGAGCAAATATTATCAGACCCATCTGGGTTAAAATAGCCTACGATGTCAAGGCTTTTC
>CACLZW010000038.1 GCA_902611475.1 uncultured Alphaproteobacteria bacterium | reverse complement strand
TCTCACAGTTAGAGCAAATCCACCTTTTTGATCGCTTAGCTGTAACGGCTTTTGCAAGCCAGCCTTTTACAACAGCATCTGATGATCCAACCCCCTTTTCAATGGCAGCCATTAGGGTATACACCTTAGCGTTTGCTTTATCAGTTTCGATTAGATCACTAATAGCCCGCCTCGCCTCAGGAAAATTTTCAGAAAGAATATTTAATTCGGCTTTCAAGGTTTTTGTCTCCACATCAGTCTTCTTAACATTTAATATTTTTTTAAAACGTTCTACACGATCTTCGACGCTTTCATTGGCCTCGATCTCCGCAAATTTTTTTGCTACATCCGGATGAGGAATGACTTTCCATGTGCTTAACAATACTGTTTCTGCTTTCTTTTTTTGTCCTTCAAGCACCTCTAGCTCCGACAAAAAGATTGAATTTGGAACGAGGCCCGCGTATTTTTTTAATGCCTGCCTGGACATCTTCAAGGCATCCAGCGTCTTTCCATCTGATCTTAGTTCCTTAGCTTTCTGAAATAAAAGAATACTTTCTCCTTTGCTATACGTTTCTTTATCTATTCTTTTAATCTTATTAATATTTTTATAACTCATTAAAGCTCCATCCCAATCACCCTCTGTGAGTTGGAGATTAAAAAAAGTTTTATTAAATGATAGGTTTCGGGGTTTCAACTTGATTAACCGCTCTGTCAGTTTGAGTGCTAGGCTTGTATTCCCTTGAGTTAGTTTCATCTTTATAAGACCAAACAACCCCATGCTCCGTGTCGTTTTGTCTTTAATTAATTCTTGAAAAATCTCTTCTTGTTTTGCCACGTTTCCTTTGGCGTCATATGAGCTAAGAGATAATATGTTCGGCAAAGATTTTGACTTGAGATATTTCTTGCTTCGCTTTATTTCTGATAAAGCTCTTTCATGATCTCCCTCAAAGCTAGCAGTATATGCGCTGAGTAAAATACTTTGTCCTTTTCTTTCTGACCTTTTTTCAAAGAACCTCTTTAGAGCTGTATCATCTCCTCTCAAAAATCCGATCAAAGACCATAAAAACTTTAGGGCTATATTTATCATTAAAGCAACAAAGAGGAGCGCTAAGATGAGGGCAAAAAACGATATGAAACTTAACTGGTATTCTCTATTAAGAAAGTCAATCGTTAATGTCCCATCGGTATCTTTTACAAAATCAAATGCAACAGCTAGCGCTATTGCAATGCTGAAAAAAAATATTGCCTTTATAAATACCCAAATCACTGATTTATCTGATCTTCCATTTCAATGAGTTTATCCAGCTTTCCAATCCACTCTTTCATAAAGGCTCTAGTCTCGGATGATAATTTACTAATCTCAATTTTTGCGTTTTCTAACTTTCCCCTTTTTAATGAATCATCAATTCTGGATAGTATTGCGTCTGTGTGATCACCCTCAATAGGCTCAGTAGACCTAGATATAAAAATAGTGCTGAAGTAACTTGTTAACCAGTCTGTCCAGTCTTGTTTCTCAAGCGAGTTTATTTCGTTTTTCAAAGCACGATAGGAAATTTCGGTGAATTCTTCTATTAAAATAAAAAGCTCTCGACTCATTTCTAAGGACTGTTTTTTCTCTATATTCTGATAAGAACTTCTTAAAACTAATAAACTCTTTTTGTTATTTTCAATAAGCTCTTGGTTCTTTGATATTCGTTGCTGCAATGCATCTAATTCGCTTTTATATGTTCGTTGAAAATTTTTCAGCTTATCTATTTGGTTTTTTGATAACCCTTCATTAATAATGTCACTCTTGTTTTGAGCCTCATCTTTAGTTTTGTATTTCACATTTTTAGAAATAGCAGCGCTTATTTTTAACTCTATATCTTTCGCGTTCTTTTTAACCAAGTCATTGACCATATTAATTCTTGATAGCAAAAATTCTTTTTCTGATTGTAACTCTTCGCTACTAGAACTAACAATTTCCTCTCTTTCCGAGAGAAATGTGTTTTTGTTCAACTTAGAATTTAATTCAGATTTTAAATCTTTAATTTCAACAAAAAAAATAAAATATAAAGAGCCTAAAGCTAACGCTGATAATGCTAAACTAATTACGGCTAACATAAGGGCATAGTTAAAGTGATAACCTAATGTTTTTGGCCCACCACTGTTTTTTTTCAAACTTTTCTTAGTATTCGATTCTGTCACTTTTAAGCTTTTTAATTTTAGTCTTAATAACGTGCATACTCTTTAACTATCATCTTGACCATTTCAGAGATCATAGGCTCTTGAGTTGTTTTACATCTAATGTCTTTATCTAAAACCGATCTTAATCTATTTTCAATTTTTTTGCTAAAACAGAAAAAAATTTTATTGAGATTGTTTTCTGAAGCGCCCTTTGTCAAGCTGTCCACGGATTTTTCTGAGAATAGCGCTATTCCCTTCAAATTTTTTCTGGATAAGACATTGTTTAATTCTCTTTGCTCAATAGGTCTTTTCTGCTTATAAACCACATACTCTTCACAATTAAAGTTGTACTTTGAAAGATACGCCTTTAAGTCGAAAGATATTTCGTCACCTCGCAAATAAAATATAGTTGGTCTTTTGTTATTACAGTAGTCTTTCAAGCTATCAAGCAACTGCTTTACATTTGAGAAAATAAATGTCTCTTTTGCTCCTATTTCTCTAAGAAATTCATCACATCTTTGCCCAACAGCAAAAATAGGTGTTTCCGAGTTTTTCAATTCTATATATAATTTTTCTACAGCATAAACGGATGTAAAGACTAAAATATCTGCTTTCTCTATGTTTACACTTATATTTTGAAACTCTATTTCCAAGAGAGGAAAAATCAAAACCCTACCGTTGAACTTTTCTTTTTGTAACATTTCTTTGAAACGGCAGCTGTCTTTAAAAGTCCGTGTTAAGAGAATTTCTTTATTGGAAGAAATTTTTTCCTCCTTTTGACTTTATCTCTCTTCCTGCCTCGCGCCCAATTTCTACCGCCATGGCCCAGTCCCCTTGCCAAACGTCATGTATCTTTACCTCGCCATTAGCACTTATAATTTCTCCACTAAATTTAAATTCTTCATTGTTTTTTTGCGCCAATCCGCCAATAGGCGTTCTACAGGATCCGTCTAACTCCTTTAAGAATGCTCTTTCAGCCTCAACTCTTTTCTTTGAAACACTGTCATTGAGAGGTGCCAAAAATTCTTCCATTTTTTCGCTGCGTAAATGCTCAATTCCGACAGCTCCCTGAGCAACAGCAGGCAACATTTCATCTGTTGATATAGGATTAATCAGCTCATTTAACCCAAGTCTATTTAATCCTGCAGTAGCTAAAAAGGTTGCAACAGCCACGTTGTTGTCTAACTTTTCAAGTCTTTTTTGAACATTTCCTCTAAACTCAACCACCTTTAAATCCTTTCGCTTGTTTAGTAACTGTGCCTTTCTTCTAAGAGATGATGTTCCCACAACAGACCCCAAGGGTAAATCTGCGATGGAGAAGTATCTTCTCGATATAAAAGAGTCTCTTACATCTTCGCGCTTTAAGATAGTTGAAATAACCAATTTTTCTGGGAGGTCCGTTTCAACATCTTTCATAGAGTGAACAGCTATATCTATTCGCTTGTCGATAAGAGCTTGTTGAATTTCCTTAGTAAACAAGCCTTTTCCCCCGATTTTTGATAGTGACGTATTTAAAAACTTGTCGCCACTCGTTTTTATGATTTCTATTTTTACCTTTTCAGGATCTATTTGATTTAATGATAATAATTTATTTCTTACTTCATTGGCTTGTGCTAAGGCCAAAGGAGAGCCTCTTGTGCCAATAATCAATTTTTCTGGATAACTACCTTTACTCATTCTCTGATTTTCTAATTTATAATTTTTCAATTAATGTAATATATAACTATGCACAAGTCTATCATAGCACTAGGAGTCGAAAGTAGCTGCGATGACACTTCAATAGGCGTTATCAAAGTAACTCGTAAAGATAATACACTGGTTTCAGAAAAACTGGGACTTGTGACACTATCTCAAGAAAAACTCCATAAAGGCTACGGCGGTGTCGTACCGGAGATTGCGGCGCGTGCACACTCAGAAAGAGTGGATACATGCTTTAAAAAAGTACTCAAAGAAAATAGCATTAAACTTGATGATATTGATATTATTTGTGTAACAAAGGGGCCAGGATTAATTGGAGGTCTTATCTCAGGTATAAATTTTGCGAAAGGATTGGCTTTTTCAACAGAAAAACCACTGATTGGTGTTAATCACCTAGTTGGTCATGCGCTCACACCTCAAATGACAGATGATCTAAGCTATCCTTATCTACTGCTTTTAGCTTCAGGTGGTCATTGTCAATATTTAGCCGTTTTGGAAGCGAATGAAATAAAGAGGCTTGGAACAACTATAGATGATGCTCCAGGTGAGGTTTTTGATAAAGTAGCAAAAATGTTGAGCCTTCCTATATTTTCAGGATCAGAAGTGGAAAAGTGGGCGGAAAAAGGTGATAGAAGTAGGTTTTCATTTCCATTGCCACTAATCAATAAAAATGACTGTAACCTTTCCTTTTCTGGCCTTAAATCGTCCGTAAGAAGACAAGTAGATTATCTAGTTGAAAAACAGTCTGGCCTATATATGCGCGATCAAAGAGATATTTGCGCATCGTTTCAAAAATCTATGAAATTAATTTTTGAGCAGAAAACAAAAAAAGCTATAGAACTATTCTCCAAGGTTTCCTCTGTGAAAAGTCTATCCTTTTCATTAGCAGGCGGTGTTGCAGCAAATAAGGAAATAAGAAATTCTCTGAGGGAGCTATGTGATGATCTCGGGGTCCGATTCTCTGCTCCGCCACTAGATCTATGTACAGACAACGGCTTAATGATCGCGTATGCGGGAACACAAATGTATTTAGGAGGACAAGTTGATAAAATGAATTTGTCCCCAAGACCAAGATGGCCTGTTGACTTAGATAATCAAAATTCAATAGGCTTTGGAAAGCGTGGACGGAAAATTTAATTAATAGCGATAGCTGTCGCTTTTAAATGGTCCAGCTTCATTTACACCAATATAATCAGCCTGATCTTTCTCTAGTTTTGTAAGTTTCACTCCTATTTTCTCTAAGTGCAACCTTGCAACTTTTTCATCCAGATGTTTTGGCAGCGTGTATACGCTATTGGAATAATTCTTACCATTTTTCCACAGCTCGATTTGGGCTAGGACTTGATTACTAAAGCTTGCAGACATTACAAAAGATGGATGACCAGTTGCATTTCCAAGATTAAGCAATCTGCCTTCAGACAATAGAATTATATTTCTACCTGAAGCCATTTCCACCATATCAACTTGGTCCTTTATTTTTGTCCATTTTTGATTTTTGAGAGCAGCGACTTCGATTTCGTTGTCAAAATGACCAATGTTTCCAACGATAGCCATATTTTTCATATTCCTCATATGGTCTAGCTTTATAACATCTTTGTTTCCTGTAGCTGTTATAAATACATCTGCTGTTTCGACTGTGTCTTCTAATGTTACCACTTCGAAACCATCCATCGCGGCTTGCAATGCACATATAGGATCAACTTCCGTAACCTTAACTCGGGCCCCCGCTCCTCGTAATGATGCTGCTGATCCTTTTCCGACGTCACCGTACCCACAAACGACTGCGACTTTACCTGCCATCATAGTATCTGTTGCTCGTCTTATTCCATCTACTAATGACTCTTTACAGCCATATTTGTTATCAAATTTAGACTTTGTAACGCTATCATTCACGTTAATTGCAGGAAAAGGTAGCTTACCTTCCCGCTCTAACTGATACAACCGGTTTACACCTGTAGTGGTCTCCTCTGAAACTCCAAGAATTGACTCCTTTTGTTTAGTAAACCAGCCTTCACTTGATTGTAATCTCTTTTTAATTTGTTTAAAAAGCGCTTCTTCTTCATCTGAAGATGGTTTTTCCAAAAATTCCGTGTCTCCACTCTCTGCCCGCGATCCTAATAGAACATACATAGTTGCATCACCGCCGTCATCTAGGATTAGGTTTGCTGTTTCTTCCTTAAAAAGAAATATTTTATCAGCATATTCCCAGTATTCATCGAGGGTTTCACCTTTATAAGCAAAAACAGAAACACCGCTTTCCGCTATAGCTGCTGCAGCGTGATCTTGTGTAGAAAAAATATTACAACTTGCCCAACGAACATCTGCGCCTAAATCTACCAGTGTCTCTATCAAGACAGCTGTTTGAATTGTCATATGGAGACTTCCTGCAATTCTTGCCCCTTTTAGTGGCTTTTTTCCTTCAAATTCTTTTCTTATGGCCATCAATCCTGGCATCTCTGTTTCAGCAATAGCTATCTCTTTTCTTCCGAACGAGGCCAAACTGAGATCTTTCACGATAAAATCTTTACTCATTTTATTTTCCTTACAAAAACCTATATAACTAATAGGAGTTATAATAATTTTTGCAACTTCAAAATGAAAATAAAAAGGGAATGGCAAAGGATGCTTTCAGGTAGAAGGCTTGAGCTATTAGACCCAAGCCCTCTTGATATAGAAATAGAAGATATAGCGCATGGCCTTTCGTTTTTAGCTAGATGGAATGGTCAAACTATCGGAGAATACCCTTTTTCAGTAGCGCAGCACAGTCTTTTAGTTGAAAATATTTTTGCAAAGCTATTCCCGCAAATGGATAATTCTTCGAAATTATTTGCTCTACTTCACGACTCCGCCGAATATGTGATAGGCGATATGATCTCTCCTCTAAAATCCCATTTGGGTGGCACCTATGAAGAATTGGATGAAAAGTTAACAAGAGCAATTTGTATGAGGTTCAATATCCCAACGAAAAGAATTAAAATAATCAAAAGACGCGTCAAGTTGGCAGACAAAAAGGCTGCTTGGTTGGAAGCTATACATCTTGCAGGATTTTCAAAAAAGGAGGCTGACAGAATATTTGGAAAACATGATGAAATTAAAGGATATGAGAACAGTTTATTGCCAAAACCACCATTTTTTGTAAGAAAAAAGTTTGTCAATAGATTTAATGACTTATATTGATCGTGAGGTGAAAGGATTTTTCTAAAATGATAGTAGAGTCTATAAAAGATGTTAGTGAAAATACATTTGTTCCCGAGGTTATTGAAAAGTCCAAAGAAAAAATAGTAATAGTTGACTTTTGGGCTCCGTGGTGTGGCCCATGCAAGTCTTTAACTCCTATTCTAGAAAGTCAAGCAACCAAAAAGAAAGAGCATCTTGAAGTAGTTAAAGTTAATATAGACGAGAATCAAGGTATTGCCTCTCAACTTAGAATACAGTCTATCCCCGCAGTTTTCGCTTTTTCAGGCGGTCAACCAGTTGATGGATTTATGGGAGCCAAAACCGAACCCGAAGTAGAAAAATTCTTAGACACGCTAATAAAAAAATTTTCAAAAATAAATTCGAATGTGTCTGAAGAATTTGAGGTCTTACTTTCGCAAGGAAGGTTTGAGGAGGTAAAACTAGCATCCGAAGAGTTAATTAAGTCCAACCCATCTCCTGACAATTATTCTTTATTAATAAGGTCAAGTGTTGGATTAGGCGACTTTGACGGAATCGAGCAGCTAATTGAAAAATTGTCACCTGATATACTTAAAGATAATGCGGTTAAAGGTGCGATTTCATCTTATGAACTTTTGAAGAATAGTGATGTCGAAAATAGCAAGAAAGAAATTTTGGACAAAATACAGAAAAACCCTGCTGACCTCGATTGCAAGATGGATTATTCTAAAATACTTTTTAAGGAAAATAATTTCTCTGAGTGTATAGACGTTCTTTTAGAAATGTTTAGAAAAGACAAGGAATGGAAGGATGGTTATGCAAAAAAACAGCTACTATTAATTTTTGATCATCTTGGTAATGAGAACGAGCTTTCCAAAAAAGGGCGAAGAGCGCTAACATCCTTAATTTTTGTTTGATACATATGGAAAAATTACCTAAAAATATTCCCCTGTTTCCTCTTCCCGGTGCATTGTTACTTCCTAACAGTAGACTTCCACTCAATATATTTGAGCCAAGGTACATAAGCATGGTTGAAGACACACTTGCAACAAAACATAGGCTGATAGGAATGATTCAGCCTGTTAAACTAGATACAAAAAACAAGCTGAATGGAACGAATAAGTTTCAAAAAGTTGGGTGTGCGGGTAGAATTGTTTCATTTACTGAAACTGAAGACGGAAGATACCTTATTACATTAGAAGGCGTTTCAAGATTTAAATTTAGAAAAGAAATGGAGGATCAAAAGCCTTATATATTATCTGAAATAGATTGGGATTTTTACAGTAATGACCTTGTTCCCTTCGAAGGTATAAACAGTTTTGACAGAAACGGTTTTTTAGAAATTTTAAAAAAATATTTAGATAGCGCACAAATTGCATCCGACTGGGACGTGCTCAAAAAAGCTAGAGAAGAAGTTCTTGTAAACTCTTTATCTATGCTTTGTCCATTTGAACCTGAAGAAAAGCAGGTTCTTTTAGAGGCAGAAACGATAGTCAAGAGGTTAGACGTTTTAGTAACATTGATGAAGCTATCATCGGAAAATGACTTAGAAAGTCGATATGTCCAATAAGAAAAAAGATGAGTTCAATACTGATCTCACTAGATTATTGGTGTGCCCCATTAGTGGTGGAGCGCTATATTATGATAAAAATGAAAATTATCTGATATCTAAAGTTGCTAAAATAAAGTTTCCGGTGAGAGACGGCGTACCAATACTTTTAGCATCAGAATCCAAGCCAATATTTAATGACTGAAAAGCCTCCTTTTTGTAAAAATCATTGAGATATTTAGCTTATCGGCTGCCTTAATAACGTCCAAATCGTTTATTGATCCCCCAGGCTGAATTATACAAGAAATTCCTTTTCGAGAAGCCATTTTAATTGAGTCAGGAAATGGGAAAAAAGCATCTGAAGCCATACCATTGGATATAGTTTTCGTGTTGTTTGTATAATTTTTTTCTAACCTTCTCGAATTTTCTATTGCTAGTTTCACACTCCCTACCCTGTTGGTCTGTCCAGCTCCAATTCCAGTTATGCATAGGTTTTTTCCAACAACGATAGCGTTTGATTTTACGTGTTTAACTATCTTCCATAGAAAAACTAAGTTATCAAATTCCTTTTTACTCGGTCTTCTTTTCGTTACTACTTTGAATTCCTCTTCATTTGGTTTACTTAAAGACGTTTCCTGAACAAGATATCCTCCTATGACCGACCTAACCTCCTCTGTATGTAATAAAAATCTATCAAAGCTCTTTATTTCAACTATCTTGATGTTCTTTTTAAAACTCAGCATTTTAAAAGCCTCTGGTGAGAAGCTTTTTGCGATTATCACCTCTGTAAATACGCTTAATATTCTCTTTGCTAGCTTCTCATCAACTTTCTGATTTACAGCAACAATTCCTCCAAAAGCAGATATAGGGTCTGTTTCAAAACTTTTTTTATAAGCACCTAAAATTTTGTTATCAATTGCTACTCCGCACGGATTTCCATGCTTTATAATTACACAGGATGATTTGTTGTAATCTTCAAGCTCACATAATATTTTGTAGGCTGCCGTCGTATCAGCGAGGTTATTGTAAGATAAAGCTCCATGTAAAATTTTAACAAGATATTTTGTTTTTCTTTCTAAATCAGGACTATTGAGATAGAATGCCTCTTGGTGAGGATTCTCTCCATACTTCAAAACCTCTCTTGATGATCCACCAAACAGACGGCCTTTAGTATCTTTAAGCTGCTTTTTTGATAAAAACCATCCCGTTATTAAGTGATCGTAATAAGATGTTTGGGAAAACGCTTTTCCCGCAAAAAATTTTCTCGTTTTTTTTCGCGTACACCCTTGGAAATTTGTTAGCTCTTCCTTTAATTGGACATAATCTGTTGGATCAGAAATAACCATTACATGATCAAAGTTCTTGGCTGCTGCCCTCATAAGAGCTACCCCTCCTATGTCGATATTATCGATTATGTCTTTTCTGGGGGCCCCTTTTTTTAAAA
>CACLZW010000037.1 GCA_902611475.1 uncultured Alphaproteobacteria bacterium | reverse complement strand
ATTTTCGAGTCTTATTGTGGATCAATAATTGCATCTATTATTTTAGCTACCACTATGTCGGCCTCTTCAGTTTCTTTGCTTGGTGGAGATGTTAATGCTTTGATTGGAATGCCTTTGGTTCTTGCTTCCGTTGGTCTGATTTGCTCTATCCTCGGTATCCTGACAGTAAGAATGTTTTCAAATAGTAGTCCTGAGATGGCTTTAAGGTACGGCACTATTGGCTCTGCAATACTTTTTATTGTAGCTGCATATTTCACTATTACATCTGTTGGGGTATCAGCAAATGTATGGATAGCAGTTCTTATAGGCGCAATTGGTGGCATTGTTGTTGGACTGATAACAGAGTACTATACTGGAGGAAAGCCCGTTCGAAAAATTGCAGAGGGAGGAGAAACTGGTGCTGCTACTATAATGATAACTGGATTGGCTGTTGGAATGCAATCCGTGGCAATACCAGTGCTCGCGATAGTTGTAATCATTTTTACTGCTAACTCTTTTGCAGGCCTTTATGGCGTTGGAATGGCAGCTGTCGGTATGTTAAGTACGGTTGGAATTACAATGGCTATTGATGCCTACGGTCCTGTAGCGGATAACGCGGGCGGTATAGCGGAAATGTCAGAGATGGGCAAAGAGACACGGGAGATAACTGACTCATTGGATGAAGTCGGTAATACAACCGCTGCAATTGGTAAAGGCTTCGCTATAAGTGCTGCAGCTCTTGCGGCATTGGCGTTGATAAGTGCATACATAGAAAAAATTAGCGGAAGCGACAGCAGTTTTGTTCTGGCTATTAATGATCCTTTAGTTTTAGCGGGTATGTTCCTTGGCGGTATTTTCCCATTCCTAGTTAGTTCAATGACAATGACCGCAGTTGGTGATGCAGCCTTCGATATGATAAAGGAGATTAGGCGTCAATTTAAAGAAATTCCTGGCCTTCTTGAAGGAAAAGCCAAGCCAGATACCGCAAAATGCGTAGACATCGCAACAAAAGCAGCACTAAGAAAAATGATAGCTCCTGGTGCTTTAGCGGTTTTAGCCCCAGTTGTGGTAGGAACAATTTTAGGCCCTAAAGCTTTGGGAGGAATGCTTGGAGGAGCACTGATATGTTGTGTAATGATGGCCCTGATGATGGCTAATGCCGGAGGTGCTTGGGATAATGCAAAAAAATATGTAGAGAAAGGCAACCTCGGTGGAAAAGGCTCTGAGGTACACAAAGCTGCAGTGGTTGGTGACACGGTCGGAGATCCTTTAAAAGATACTTCTGGACCTTCAATGAATATTTTGATTAATGTGATGGCTATAGTTAGCTTGGTTATTGCCCCGTTACTTATATAAAATATATCGTTAAGGCTTTGCTATTTGAGTAGAGCCTTAACAATCCCGGATGCTTTCCCAAAATCCATTCTACCGCTGAACTTTTCTTTCAACTGACCCATTATCTTACCCATATCTTTAATAGTCAATTGCTCGTGAGCATCGATTATTTTTGAAATTTCTATATGCATTTCTTGGTCGGTAAGTTGATTAGGTAAAAATTCTTGAATAATTTTAATTTCTTCTCTTTCTCGCTCAGCGAGCTCAACTCTGCCACCTTCCTCATATTGAATAATACTTTGTTTTCTTTGTTTAACCATATTTGATAATATTAATATGATTTCGGAATCACTCACGCCTTCAGTATTTTCTTCTGACCTAACCGCAATGTCTCTGTCCTTTATAGCAGCATTTATCAGTCTTAAAGTAGCTACTCGCTGTTTTTCCTGTGATTTAATTGCTTCTTTTAAGTTTGCATCTAACTCCGATCGCATAATTACCTCTCTATATTCGGGTCACAATCTTACATCAAAATTATAAGATGGTCTGTGTAGCAAGTTAATCTTTTATTTGCAATGAAAAAGAATAACTCATAGCTTGTAAAAAATTATTAATATTTTACTAATAAGATATGAAAAAATTTTCTGGTTTATTATTATTGGAAGATGGTACAGCTTGGAATGCAATTGGCTATGGTAACGAGGGCTTTGGTGTCGGTGAATTATGTTTCAATACTTCAATGACTGGTTATCAAGAAATAGTATCAGACCCATCCTACGCTGAACAAATAATTACTTTTACTTTTCCGCACATAGGAAATGTAGGCACAAATAGTGCTGATAACGAGTCTTTTAAACCTATGGCGACAGGGGTCATTACACGTACAAAACCCACTGAGCCCTCAAACTGGAGAAACGAACTCTCTTTTGATCTTTGGCTTAACAGTAATAATATAACCGGAATTTATGGTATTGATACTCGGGCTTTGACAAGAAAGATAAGAGATTTGGGAGCTCCTAAGGCCATAATTAATTTCAACAAAAATGGTGAACACAACTTGGAATACCTAAGACAGGAGTTAGCTAATTGGCCTGGAATTCAAGGAAGAGATCTCACTAGTAAAGTTAATATAACTAATGAACAAAAAAAGAAAAATGAAACAAATATAATTAATGACTCAGCAAAAGTACTGGTATTTGATTTTGGAACAAAATTAAATATATTAAAAACCCTCAATAATCATAAAATAGAGGTTGAAACAATCCCAGGTCACTCAACTTTTGACGAAATAATAGCATCAAAACCACATGGGATATTGCTTTCAAATGGTCCTGGAGATCCTGCTGCTACTAACAGTTTTACTAATAAAGTACTTAAAAAACTGGTAAGAGATACCTCTATTCCTATCTTTGGAATTTGCTTGGGCCACCAGCTGTTAGGCCTAGCTTTGGGTGCAAAAACGGAAAAAATGAACCATGGTCATCATGGGGCAAATCATCCAGTATTAGATCTAAGGACTGGTAAAGTGGAAATCACCTCAATGAACCATGGATTTGCGATCAATACTGAGAGTTTACCACAAAATATTTTTGAAAGCCACGTTTCTCTCTTTGACGGATCGAACTGTGGAATAGAGCATAAAGATAAAGATATATTTTCTGTCCAATATCACCCTGAGGCAAGTCCAGGCCCACATGACAGCTTTTATCTATTTAGTAAATTCGTTAAAATGGTAATGAAATTTAAATATAATGAACAAAAAAAAATATCCTAGTGTTATCATTTCAGGACTCGGAATATCTGGTTTAATTACTGCCTCTTTGTTGTGCAAAGAAAAAATTAAAGTTGAGTGCTTTGAGCCAGTTGATATATCCAAATTTCATGCAGACCAAAGAACTACTGCTTTTCTTAACCCCGCTATAGGGGTTTTTAAAGAGATAGGTATTTGGGAGAAAATTGAGCCCTTCTCTCAACCGCTCAAAGAGATGGAAATAATTGATGCTGGCAGCAAAGAAAGAGCAGGCTCTGCTAGCGTGGTATTTGAACCAAAAGAAGTAAACATTGAAAATTTTGGTTTTAACGTTCCTAATGGAATATTGCGATTGGAGCTGTTTCGCTGGCTTAAAGAAAATAAAAATTTTGTTCTAAACATTGGAGACCCAATAGTGAAACATTATGCCTTTGATGACAATATTGTTGTAAGAACCAAAAAAGGCAAAGAGCTAAGTGGGAAATTATTGATATCTTGTGAAGGGAAAGAAAGCGCAATAAGGAAAAGAGAAAAAATAAATACCATGAGAACCTCTTACAATCAGTTGGCAATGGTCTTTCAAGTTTCTCACTCAAAGAAACACAAAGACAGAACTACGGAAATATTAGATGTTGGAGGACCTTTTACAATAATTCCACTTAGAACCTCTTCAAAACAATCAAAGTCAACTGTTGTTTGGATGGATAATTTTGATGTTATTAATGAAGCATGTAATTTAGAGAATGCAGAATTTGACACTCTTATTTCAAAAAAAAGCTTGGGTATTAGGGGAAACATAAAGCTTGTAGGTAAAAGGCAGAAATGGCCGGTATCCTCACAATTCTCAAAAACTCTTATAACTAAAAGAACTGTTCTTATTGCTGAAAGTGCACATGTAATGCCCCCAACTGGTGCCCAAGGCCTTAATACTTCCGTTGAAGATATTATTGTTCTTCACAATATTTGCAAAAAGGCCCTTAGAAATAATGAAGATATTGGATCAGATAGAGTTTTGAGACAATATAACAATAAAAGATTTCCTCTGACTGGAAGCAAAGTTTTTGGTATCCACCTACTAAACAAAATCTCGATGACAGAAAATAGTTTCCTCAGAATTGCGCGGAAAAAATTTTTAATGTATTTAAATCAAAGTCCATTGCTTAGAAAGACTTTAATAAAGGCAGGCTTGGGGAAATAAATTGGAAAAAGTATATTTTGTACTGGTGAAAAAATGAAAATAGTTTAAAACAATTCAAAGGAAAGGAACTTATCATGAAGGTATACTATGATCACGACTGTGATGTTAATCTTCTAAAAAAAATGAACATCGTAATCCTGGGCTATGGTAGCCAAGGCCACGCTCATGCATTGAATTTAAGAGATTCAGGGATGAGCAACATAGTGGTTGCGCTGAGAGATGGTTCCGTCTCAATAAAGAAAGCTCAAAGTCAAGGTTTTAAAGTCATGAACATAGAGGATGCATCTAAATGGGCAGACTTGATCATGTTTACTATGCCTGACGAACTACAAGCTGAAACATACAAAAATTATGTGAAAGATAATCTTAAAGATGGCGCGGCGGTTGCGTTTGCACATGGCCTAAATATTCACTTCGGGTTAATAGAACCAAAACAAACCATTGACGTCATAATGATGGCACCTAAAGGGCCTGGCCATACTGTTAGAGGAGAGTATGTTAAAGGAGGAGGAGTGCCTTGCTTAGTTGCGGTTAACAATAATGCATCCGGGAAGGCAATGGATATCGGATTAGCCTACTGTTCAGCAATTGGAGGGGGTCGTTCGGGAATTATAGAAACGGATTTCAAGCAAGAATGTGAAACAGACCTATTTGGGGAACAAGCCGTTCTTTGTGGTGGATTGGTAGAATTGATTAGGGCTGGTTTTGAAACACTTGTTGAAGCAGGATATGACCCGGAAATGGCTTATTTCGAATGCCTTCATGAAGTTAAACTTATAGTTGACCTGATTTACGAAGGGGGTATAGCCAATATGAATTACTCTATTTCAAATACAGCAGAATATGGAGAATATGTTTCTGGAAAAAGAGTACTTCCTTATGATGAAACGAAAAAGAGAATGAAAGCTATTCTCGAGGATATTCAGTCAGGGAAATTTGTGAGAGATTTCATGCAGGAAAATTCGGTTGGTCAACCATTTTTCAAGGCTACCAGAAGAAATAATGACTCTCACCAAATAGAGAAAGTTGGAGAGCAGTTAAGAGCAATGATGCCTTGGATACAAAAGGGTAAAATGGTCGATAAGGATAAAAACTAGAATATGTCGAACGTTTTATTGATAAGCCATTTAATAGTCACAGTTTTTCTAATACTTGTTGTTCTATTTCAAAGATCAGAAGGTGGAGGTTTGGGCATGGGCTCTGACAATCAAGGCTTTGGAACTGGAACAAAATCAGCTAACCCTTTATCGAAGCTAACTTGGTTTCTGACAGCCTTGTTTTTTTTAATAGCTATTTTGCTTACAATTCTTTCTATAAATACTAGTTCAAATAAGTCAGTTTTCGAGGAATCGGAAGAAGTACAGCGGTCTAGAAAAGAAGAATTAACGCCTGAGTTACCAGACTTAAAGAAGTTTAAAAATACCGACGGAGTTTTAACTCCTCCCACTGAATAAAAATGAACTATCGCCTTGTGAGTTTTGTTATTCTAAAATAAACTTGGTCAATAGTTCTATTTGAAAGATACATTTTGGCGTATTTTATTTTTATCACAGGTGGTGTTGTGTCTTCTTTAGGTAAGGGACTTACATCAGCATCATTAGGCGCGCTTTTACAAGCAAGAGGCTTTTCAGTAAGACTGAGGAAACTCGATCCATATTTAAATGTCGATCCTGGTACAATGTCACCTTTTGAGCACGGAGAAGTGTTTGTAACCGATGATGGAGCTGAAACAGATCTAGATTTGGGACATTACGAAAGATTTACAGGGGTAGCAGCTCAAAGTACTGACTCTGTTTCTTCTGGTCGTATATACTCTACGGTGCTAGAACGCGAAAGGAAGGGAGACTATCTGGGAGAAACTATACAAGTGATCCCTCACGTAACAAATGAAATAAAAAAATTCCTTGCTCTACATGAAGACGAAGTCGACTTTATGCTTTGTGAAATAGGTGGAACGATAGGAGATATTGAAGGTCTGCCTTTTTTTGAGGCTATCCGTCAATTCTCCCAGGAAAAGAAAACCAATTCCTGCATTTTTGTACATTTAACGCTGCTGCCTTTTCTATCTTCATCAGGCGAATTAAAAACCAAACCAACACAGCACTCTGTCAAGGAATTAAGGTCTATTGGAATAAGTCCAGATATATTAGTTTGTCGATCGGAAGTGCCAATTCCTGAGAAAGAAAAAGAAAAAATTGCACTTTTCTGTAATGTTGATGAGAAAAATATTATCTCAGCTAATGATCTTGAAACAATTTATGAAGCTCCGATTGCTTTTTTTGATGAAGGATTAGATGATGCAGTTCTTCAAGTTCTAAACTTGAAATCTAAAAAAGAGCCTGACTTAAATATTTGGAATGATGTTAGCTCAAGATATCGTAGCTCAGAGGGATCAGTCAAAATTGCTGTTGTTGGAAAGTATACAAAACTTGAAGATGCCTATAAGTCTCTTTCAGAGGCTCTTATTCATGGAGGTTTAGCTAATAAAACAAATGTAGAGGTAACATGGCTGGAATCTGAAGACTTTGAAAAATCGGCTCAAACAAAGCGATTAAATAAGTTCGACGGCATATTGATACCGGGTGGATTTGGAAAAAGAGGAACCGAAGGAAAAATTAAAGTGATAAAATATGCGAGAGAAAAACAAATCCCCTTCCTCGGAATTTGTTTAGGTATGCAATTATTAGTAATAGAGTACGCAAGAAATTGTGCTGGCCTTATAGAGGCAAGTTCTGAAGAATTCGATGAGAAATCAAATAGCTCTAAAGATCATTTAATTTATCATCTTTCCAAATGGATAAAAGATCAGAAAGTTGAAATTAGAAGTAGAGTCCAAAATAAAGGTGGGACAATGAGGCTAGGAGCCTACCCTGCAAAAATAAAAAAAGGGACAATGGCTTATTCGATTTATAAAAAAGCAATAGTTTCAGAAAGGCATCGGCATCGGTATGAGGTTAATGTCAATTACCAAGAAGCTCTCGAAGACAATGGTCTAACTTTTTCTGGATTTTCTCAAGACGGATCACTTCCAGAGGTAGTAGAACTGTCTTCTCATCCATTTTTTTTGGGGGTGCAATTTCATCCAGAGCTCAAATCCAAACCTTTCGAACCCCACCCTATTTTTTCAAATTTTATAAAAAAAGCTTTAGAGCAGACTCGATTAGTTTAAAGGATTAATATAAATGATAAATTATTATGATTGGGCAGAACATCAGTCAAAGATGCATTCCAATAAAGTTGCTATCACGGACTATTCTCTCAACAAGAAAATATCATATAAGGAATTGAACTTATCATCTTGTAAAATCGCCAAATTTCTGCAGAACTTGGGCATTGGGTATAAGGACCGGGTCGCTATTTTGTCAAAGAACCATAGTATTTTCTTTGAACTCCAATTTGCCTGTGCTAAAATTGGCTCAATTATGGTGCCTTTAAACTGGCGGCTTACGGCAAATGAATTAGCTTTTATATTAAAAGATTGCGAACCAAGTTTTCTTATTGTTGACGATTGCTTCAAAACAACAGCCGACCAACTTCGCTTGTTGATACCAAATATGATTATGCAATTTTTCAGCTCAGACGAAAAACAAAGTGAGTTTCAAGAAAATATTAAAAGCTCTCCGAGTGATTTCAACCAAGTTCCCCTTACTCTGGATGACCTAATAATGATAATGTACACTTCGGGGACTACTGGACACCCCAAGGGTGCAGAAATAAATCATAAAATGCAATTGTTTAACGCTATTAACCTATCTGGGATAGCTAACCTAACTAGCAAGACTAAACAACTGGTTATACTACCTTTATTTCATACTGGCGGAATAAATTGTTATGCAAATCCAGTTCTTCACCAAGGTGGGGAAATTATAATTATGAGAGAGTTTGATCCGTCGCAGGCTTTAAAAGCAATAAATTCTGATGAACTTGCAATAACACATTTATTTGCCGTTCCGGCGCCTCTACAATTTATGATGCAACATTCTGATTTTGAAACAACTGACTTTAATAGGCTGGTAAATGTTGGTGTAGGTGGTGCACCATGCGCAGAAATCATAATTAAGACTTGGCAATCTAAGGGAATTGATGTGATTCAAGGATGGGGGATGACTGAAACAAGTCCTGCTGGAATTTTCTTAGCCGCTGAAGACTCTCTTAATAAGATAGGCTCTGCGGGGAAAGCTGTACTACATACCTCCATAAAAATTATAGATAGGAATATGACGCCAGTAGAACCAAACCAGGTAGGAGAGCTTCTAATTAAAGGCCCAAATGTTACCCCAGGCTATTGGAAAAATGAAAAAGCAACCAGAGAAGCATTTCACGAAGGTTGGCTAAAAACGGGAGATTTAGCTAAATTTGATGAAGACGGTTTTGTATTCATTGTTGACAGAGAAAAAGACATGTATATTTCAGGAGGAGAAAATGTTTATCCTGCTGAGGTAGAAAACATACTTTATCAGCTCAATGAAATTGCTGAGTTGGCTGTAATTGGCGTTCCTGATAAAAAATGGGGGGAGACAGGGAAACTATTCGTGGTTTTGAAGAAAAATAAAGAGTTGCCAGAAGAAAAAATAATAACACATTGTCTCAATAACTTAGCAAAATTTAAAATACCTTCTGAGATAGTATATGTCTCAGAGCTACCTAGAAACGCTACTGGAAAAGTTTTAAAACGCTCTTTGAAGGAAATTACTGAAAAAAATGTTTAAAGATTTAATTAATTTATTTACAAAGCCACAGAAGCAATTAAAGCAGTCCATTGATCAAACGGACGTACTTGCGTTAACCGCGATATTCATCAGGATAGCGAAGTTGGACGGAAGTTTTGACATTAATGAACGAGAAAAAATTAAAGAGTTAGTAAAAAAGAGATTTGAGTTCAACGATGAGAAAACTGAAAATGTACTTAATATGGCAGATAGGCTAGAAAGCCAATCAAATGACAATGTTCAGTTTATTAAAGTAATAAAAGAAAACATAGCTTATGAAGAAAGATTTAATTTGCTTAAAGATTCTTGGAAATTAGTAATGGCAGACGGTAAGAGAACTTACGAAGAAGACGGTTTTATGAGATTATTTTGCAGTTTGCTCGGTCTTTCAGATAAAGATAGTGCTCTTGCAAGACAGATTATATTACAAGAACAAAAAACTAATTGAGTGCCCACAATGACGCCGAAGGATCATTCTCCAATAATCATAAGAGCTCATGGCCTCACAACGAAAGAGTATAATCAAATTAAAAAAATATTGGATAGAACCCCAAACATTACAGAATTAGGAATTTTTTCTGCAATGTGGAACGAGCATTGTTCGTATAAGTCGTCCAGAAAATGGCTTAAAGAACTTCCAACAGAGGGTAATCAAGTCATTTGTGGCCCTGGTGAAAATGCCGGAATAGTTGCTATTGATGAGAGACTTGCATTGGCATTCAAAATGGAAAGCCACAATCACCCTAGTTATATTGAGCCTTTCAACGGAGCAGCAACTGGAGTGGGAGGAATATTGAGAGATATTTTTACGATGGGAGCAAGACCTATTGCTGTTATGAACTCATTATCAATGGGATCAGCTGGCAAAATTGAAACCAAAGAAATTCTTCGTGGAGTTGTTAAAGGTATAAGCCACTATGGAAATTCTTTTGGTGTACCCAATGTAGGTGGCGAGCTTAGATTTCATGCTTCATATAATGGCAACTGCTTGGTTAATGCCTTTGCTGCCGGCATTGTTGATAGAAACGAGATCTTTTATTCAAAAGCTACAGGCATTGGTTCACCGATAGTTTATATGGGTGCAAAAACAGGAAAGGATGGTGTTGGAGGGGCTAGTATGGCATCCGAAAGCTTTGACTCAGATGACGAGCTTAATAAAGCTAAACGACCTTCTGTTCAAATTGGAGATCCTTTTTTAGAAAAAAAGCTTATGGAGGCGTGGTTCGAACTTATGAGTAGCGGGTGCGTGATCGCAATACAAGACATGGGAGCTGCTGGATTAACATGTTCTTCGGTTGAAATGGGAGACAAAGGTAATCTTGGTATTTTTCTTAACTTAGATAAAGTCCCCATACGCGAAGATCAAATGACTGCTTACGATATAATGCTGTCGGAGAGCCAGGAAAGAATGCTCGCAGTTATAAAGCCTGGACATGAAGATCAAGCAAAGACGATTTTTAGCAAATGGGACCTAGATTTTGCTGTGATTGGTAATACGATTGAAGAGGATAAGCTATTAATTAATTTTAACAATAAAATTGTTGCCGACTTACCCCTTAAGTGTTTGTCCGATCAGGCGCCTCAATATGACAGACCATGGACCTCACTTAAACGAAAGAAGTTGCATGCACATATTCCGAGCATAACTATTCAAGAGGCAATAGAAGTTTTACTTTCGTCACCCAATCACTGTTCTAAACGATGGGTTTGGGAGCAATATGACCATATGATATTAAATAATACTCTTAAGCGTCCCGGATTGGATGCTGCAGTTACTAGAATTGATAAAACGAATTATGGGTTGGTGTTTTCCTGTGACAGCAACCCATTACTATGTTCGATAAACCCCTTTGTGGGCGGAAAACAAGCTGTAGCAGAGTGTTACAGAA
>CACLZW010000036.1 GCA_902611475.1 uncultured Alphaproteobacteria bacterium | reverse complement strand
TATCATGATCTCTTAGAGGAGCCTTTTTAGCTTTACTACCAATCGCAATGACTAATTTAGTGTAGTCAATTTTTTCTCCACTTTGCAAAAGAACTTTTTTATTATCTCTATCTATTTTTATAGCCTTCTTCGAAAGAAGAACCTGAATATCGTTGGTTTTGTAATAGTCAATTTTTTTCAGTAGAAGGCGTTCTTCGAGAAATTGTCCGGTAAGAAACTTCTTGGACAGTGGTGGTCTTTGATATGGATAATAATTTTCTTCACATACCATACAAATTTCACCTTTAAAACCAAGAGACCTTAATTGGCTTGCACAAGATATAGAGGCCTGACCACCACCTATAATCACTATTTTCTCTATCATCATAAATTTGTAAGAAAGTTCTTCAAAAAAATCAATTAACGTTGTATTAACCCTAGGATATATTTAATAAAAACGAAGATTCAATAGAGGCCTTTTTATGAAATACTCTGTAGGAGACGAATTTCCAGAGGTTATATTTAACTGGATGGATGACAAATTTGACTTACAGAAAGCTGGAACTAGCGAGCTTTTTGATAAAAAGAATATTATACTTATTGGAATGCCCGGTGCATTTTCACCTACTTGCTCTATGATGCACCTACCTAGTTTCATTAAAAGTGCTAAGAAATTTAAAGAATTGGGAATTGATGAAATTTTTTGCGTTTTAGTAAATGATGTTTATGTCGCAAAGGTTTGGGGTGAAACAACTGGTGCAACAAAAGCCGGGATAAAAATCATTACCGATCCATTGTCCATTCTTGCTGAAACATTAGACTTTGAATTTACGGTAAAGGGTACAGGTCTATTAAGAAGGCTTCAGCGATTTACCGCTTTAATCAAGGATAAAAAGATCGAAAGGCTTTACTTTGAAAAAGAACGCGGGGTTTGTGATATGACGTCAGCACAAACTATTTTGAGAGATATAATTTAAGTTTCCATCTCCACCTTATTCGCGAAATTAAGATCTAGTTCCGTCAACCCACCTGCATCATGTGTTGAAAGAGATATATCAACCGTTTTAAAGACATTAGTCCAGTTTGGATGGTGGTTAATCTCCTCGGCTATAAATGCGATCCTACACATCCATGAAAATGCTTCCTTAAAGTTTTTAAAAACAAAGGTTTTTTGGATATAGATTTTGTCCTCCGAAAAACTCCATCCTTTCGAAAGCAGATGTTCAAACTTTTCTTCTATTTCTTTATTACTAAGTTTTCTTGGCATCTATTTTTTCTCCTTTTTTAAATGGGCTGATAAACTGTATTTGTTTACTGCTATGGCTAACAATTTTTTTTTCTTCTTTTAAAAAATCATTCACAGCGTTCATAAAGCCTTTATGTGGGAACCAATGGCTTGAGTATGTTATACATGCTTCATATCCTCTCGCAATCTTATGGTCTCCTTGAGCACCAGCCTCTACCCTTTTCAAGCCTTGCTCAATAGCGAAATCGATAGCCTTATAGTAACAAAGCTCGAAGTGCATTGCAGGAAAAAACTGATTGCAACCCCAATATCTTCCATACAAGCAATCTGATCCTATGAAATTTAAGGCGCCCGCAACATACTGATCATTTTTTTTTGCCATCACTAGTAGAATATTATCTTTTAGGTTTTTCTTTAGACCCATAAAAAAATTCTTTGTAAGGTAAGGATAACCCCATTTTCTCTGTCCGGTATTTTGATAAAAATGCCAAAATGACTCCAGCTCGAGGTCTGTTAGTTGACTTCCAGTTAAAGATTTAATCTCACCACCAAAGTTCCTTGCCTGTTTTCTTTCCTTTGTTATATTTTTCCTCTTCCGGTATGTTAATGAGTCTAGGAAATCGTCAAATGATTTATAATCTCTATTAAACCAATGATATTGGATGCCTTCTCTTACAAGCAGATTGTTTTTTTTAGCAATACCAACAAAACTTTTACTACAAAAAGTTATATGTAATGACGAAAGATTATTTTCCTCAATAAGTCTCTTTGCTGATGAAATCATTTCACCAACCTTATCTTTGTATTCACTTTGTACTAATATTCTTTCCCCTGAAACTGGAGTAAATGGTACCGCTACCTGTAGTTTTGGATAGTAATTTCCCCCTGATCTCTCATAGGCATCGGCCCAACTATGATCAAAAACATACTCTCCTTGGGAATGATTTTTTAAAAAACTTATGATTATTCCAACTACAATATTTTTTTCTTTAAAAATTATGTAAAAAGGAATCCAACCAGTTTTAGGTCCAACAGAATTGCTTGTTTCCAAAAGAAAAAAAAAATCATATGACAGGAAAGGATCACCACCTGCCTTGCTAGACCGGCATGCTTCCCATTCATTTCTTGATATGGACCTTATAGTTGTGCAAATTGCAGTTTCCAATATCTTCCCTTTTGCAATCTTTACTCTGTTATATCTGGCTCATAATGTTCAAAGGTTATATTATCTACTAATCCCTTCAAACTTTCCTCAATCTCTCTTGAAGTAATTGTCCAGGATAAAATTGCAATATTTAATTTTCTTAATCTTTTAACTCTTATATTTTTAATCCCTTTCCAGTCCTGAGAGATAAACTGTAATCTATTAGCAACTATTTCATTTTCAATTTTGTTATTTTTTATCTTGCTACCAATACTCTCAATTTTTGGAAAACTTGTAGTTAGACCTAAAGGGAACCCTCTAAACAAATTTCTTTTTCTGATAAACTTTATTATGTCTGAGTTGAAAGACATTAGAGCCACAGGGCCCTTGTATCTTTCAAGTTTTTCTGCAAGAACCCTTGTGAACATATTCAAGTTTTTTTTAATGTACTTGGAGTATTTTATTTCTAATAGTATGGGCACACGGCCGTTGACTAAATTAAAGACCTCTTCTATTGTAGGCACTTTTTCATTATTAGATAGTTTCGCTTTTTTTATGTAACTTAAGTTTTTATTAAAAACATAACCTGTTTTTGTAGTAAGCCGACCAAGAAAAAAGTCATGAAAAACGATAATTTTAAAATCCTTAGTAAAATGTATATCCATTTCAAGTGAGTAGTTTTTCTCAATTGCTAGCCTAAAAGCCTCCAGAGAGTTTTCAGGAATTGTTTCAGAAACTTTCAATGACCTTGAATGAAAGCCTCGGTGCGCAAAAGGCCTTTCAGTCAAGAAGCTGTGAGGGTTCCTCAAGGTTATGATTCTACTTCAAATATTCCATCAATTTCTACCGCAACTCCAAGTGGTAGATTCGCGCCAACAGCCGTTCGAGCATGCCTTCCTTTATCACCGAATAATTCAACTAAAAGATCGGACGCTCCATTGATAACGCTGGGTTGCTGGGTGAAATCTGGCGCAGAATTTACAAACCCACCAAGCTTCACAACTTTGGTCACTTTATTTAAGTCTCCATTTACCGCACTTTTCAATTGCGCCAGCAACGAAATAGCGCATTGTCTTGCTGCATCATATCCTTCTTCTACATTTAGATCTTTACCTAAAACTCCTTTAATAAAACCATTTTCATTTTGAGACACTTGTCCAGATACAAAAACCAGTTTGTCAATCTTTACGTAAGGTATGTAGTTAGCAGCCGGTGGTGGAGCATCGGGTAAAACTATACCTTTGTCGATTAGTGTTGCATTGATGTCCATATTTCAATCCTTTCAAAAAACCAAATGTTTAGGTATACTAAAGATATTATTTATACATAATTCCTTAATCTTTATAAACAAAAAGGTATTTTATGAAAAATACAAACACCGTGATTAAAGCTTTTTTCCATCAATCTACAAATACCATTTGCTACGTCGTTAGTGACAAGGAGACAAAATGTGCTGCGATAATTGATAGTTGTCTAGACTACGATCATGCAGACGGTAGTTTAGATACAGAACACGCTGACTCAGTGATAGAGTACCTCCGAACAGAAAACTTAAAACCTACCTGGATCCTTGAGACACATGTACATGCTGACCATTTATCAGCGGCACCATACTTTAAGGAGAAGTTCGAAGCACCAGTTGCCATTGGTAAAAATATAACAAAGGTACAGCATACCTTCGGTGTTATATATAATACTGAGCGAGGTTTTAGAAAAGATGGTTCACAATTTGATCACCTTTTTGAAGATGAAGAGAAGTTTAGTATTGGCAATTTAAATTGTGAGTATATTTTTACACCAGGCCATACACCAGCGTGTGGTTCCTATAAAATCGAGGATAATATTTTTGTCGGTGATACACTTTTTATGCATGACTTCGGTACTGCGAGATGTGACTTTCCAGGAGGCGATGCTCGTGATCTCTTTAAATCAATAAGACGAATTTTGAATTACCCTGGAAATACAAATCTTTGGATGTGTCATGACTATTTGACCGATGAACGAAAAAATTATCAATGGAAATCTACTGTTGAAAAACAGAGAGAGTTAAACCCTCATGTAAAAGATGGTATAAATGAAGAGGAGTTTGTAAAAATAAGAGAAGAGAAAGACTCTCGACTCGGGGCACCTAAACTTATAGTGCCATCGATACAAGTAAACATGCGCGCGGGAGAAATGCCTCCACCAGAACATAACGGAGTTTCATACCTTAAGGTTCCCGTAAAATTTAAAAAGAAAGAATAAACTCAATTCGTATATATGTTACTCATATGCACATTTCACTGAAATCATTTTTATTCTTTTTTCTAATTCTTTTGAACTTATTCAGTTTCCAGAAATTATATGCAGATAGAATAATTCAATCCCAGCAGTTGGTCGAAAATCTTTACAATGACTTAGTTGCCACATCAATGAAAGAGCTATCCATTGATGAGCAAAAAGTAGAGCTCAAAAACCTTTTTCAAAAATATGTTGATATTCCTATCATAGCGAGAGCAGTTCTGGGAAAAAGCTGGCGTCAGGCTAACAGCGATCAAAGAAAGCGATTTATTAGTGTTTTTAAAACATATGTTTCTCATAAATATGGGAGGCAATTTTCAGAGTTTAAAGGTACTACGCTGGAAATCACGAAAAGTCGTGACACTCTTACAAAAGCTGGTGTGCTTGTGTCTTCAATAGTTGTGGTACCAGGCAATCCTTCTTTGAAAGTCGTATGGCAAGTATCAGATGGAAGCGGATCTTTAAAGTTAGTTGACTTGAGAGTAGAGGGGATATCAATGCTTTCAACTGAGAGACAGGAATTCAGATCAAAATTAAAGAAATTTGAAGGGTCTGTAGATAAACTTATTCAAGCTATTTCCCACGAATAGACCTTAGTCTCCCCATAAAAGAGCCCTGATCAAGCCTCCGATAAGGGAAGAAT
Organism: uncultured Alphaproteobacteria bacterium; assembly: GCA_902611475.1. Lineage (GTDB taxonomy): Bacteria > Pseudomonadota > Alphaproteobacteria > Rhodobacterales > Rhodobacteraceae > CACIJG01. The sequence goes on along the minus strand of CACLZW010000036.1, from coordinate 6,082 downwards.
TTTTTGGTTTTACGCCTGCTTCATCTTGAGATTGAAAATGAAATTTTGTTGCTGACTCATCATAATTTCTCAACGTATCAAACTGGTCAGGTGAAATCATTGCTATTTCCTTTTTTGAAACAAGATCTAGGCTTATTTTTGTCATTATCTTAGAAAATATCTTTGCTGGCAAACCACCCCCATTTACGTTTTTCAATGGTTGATTGTCATCATTGCCCATCCATACACCAATAACATAATTATTCGAAAAACCAACAAACCATGCATCTCTAAAAGATTGACTCGTGCCTGTTTTGCCAGCTATTTGCCATTCTGAAACAGATGCATTTTTACCTGTTCCATTTTCTACACTTGAAAACATAAGATATTTTAGTGTCTGTGCGGCAAGCTTCGAAAATACTCGAAACCTTGGCTCAGAACCTTCCCTGATAATTACCTCGTTGGTTTCCTTGATACTTAAGTCTCTCCATCCCTTTGGGCTAATTCTTATACCATTATTTAGAATTCCTGCATATGCAGAGGTAAGCTCTATTAAATTTACCTCAGACGATCCCAAAGCTATTGAAGGTTCACTGGGTATAGCTGTTTCTATCCCTAACTCCTTAGCTAAAGTTTTTACTCTATTTATACCAATTTTATCTCCTACCTTTACTGCAACTGTATTAAGGGATTTTGAAAATGCTTCTTCCATAGTTACTGGGCCAAGATACCTATTATCATAATTTTTAGGGGAATATTCCTTGTAATTGTTTTTACCAAAAACGATCGTAACGGGCTCATCCATAAGCACTGTGTTAGGCGAGATACCAAGGTCTAGAGCAGCTCCATAAACGAAGGGTTTAAAAGCTGATCCTGGTTGTCGTTTAGCCTGATAAGCTCTATTAAATTGTCCTGGTATTTTCTCAGAAGGTCTTCCGCCACTCATTGCTCTCACACGTCCGTCTGCAGACATAACAACTACCGCAATTTGTGCTAACGACTCCGACATAATTTGTGTTTCCAAAAAGGAAGATATTGTGTCATCAACTTCTTTCTGAATTTTGGGGTCAAAGTATGTTCTTATAATGATGTCTTCTTTACTTTGTTTAGTTATTTCCTGAGGTGCATCTTGCATTATCCAATCAGCGTAATAAGAACCTATCTCATTAATGTTATTTTCCTCAATTACAGGAAGCGATTTTGCAGCCTTATCAAAATCTTTAGTCGAAATCAATTTCTGATCTCTCATTATTTTTAATACAGTAAGCGCTCTAGCTTCTGAGAGTTTTTTGTTATTTATCGGTGAATACCTTGAGGGAGCTTTCAACAGACCAGCTAAAAGTGCAGCTTCACCTATTGAAAGCTTCGATGAATTTTTATTAAAATATCTCTCTGACGCAGCCTCAAACCCATATGCTCCAGAACCCAAATATACTCTATTTATGTAAATGGAAAGAATATCTTCTTTAGAGTACGCGTACTCCAAAGCTAAAGCAAAAGGTATCTCAAGCAATTTTCTAGAAATAGTTGATCTCCTGCAATGTTTTTGAGTATTGGAATCACCTTGTAAAAGGCAAAGTATCTTTGCTACCTGTTGAGTAATGGTTGATCCCCCATGACCGGAAAAGGGTCCTCGCCCTTCTCTCAAATTTATTCTGATTGCGCCCAGAATTCCCCTTATTGAAATTCCGTAGTGAGAGTAGAAAGATCTATCCTCCACAGATATTATTGCGTCATGTAGAACACGATTCAAACCTTTCGATTTTAAAATGCCACCAAATTGGTTTCCGCGCCAAGCAAACACTTCATTATTTCTATCATGAAGTGTTACCGACCCTCTTTTTCTATCATCTAAAAGTGTGGCAATTGGTGGTAGCTTATTTACATAATTGACTACCGCTATAAACAGCATTAAAAAAACTATCATAGCCACATTCAGGGAGACCCAAAGTAAGTATTTTAATGTTTTTTTTAAAATTGTACTCATGACTAAATTAAATTTTTGTCTAACAACAATTACCCTGTGAAAAAATCTTTGTAAACCCAAGACTGTTTATTAGAAAAACATACTTTTTTTGCCTAAAAGTTAGCCAATCGCATTTTTTTGCTTAATTATTAATCAAATTTCGATGTTTCTTAGAATATTTAGCTTTAATGTAAAAAATTGCCATTCCTATTTTTCAATCATCACCTACAAGTTGCATCATCAAATTGTAATTGCGAAAGGAGACTTGATGAAACTTATAATAGCAGTTATTAAACCTTTCAAACTGGAAGAGGTTCGTGATGCATTGAAGGATATAGGCATCCAGGGCCTAATGGTTTCAGAAGTAAAAGGTTACGGAAGGCAAGATGGCCATTCCGAAGTTTACAGAGGAGCGGAATATACCGTTAGCTTTGTTCCAAAGTTAAAATTAGAAATAGTGGTAGCAGACAAGGATGCCTCTAAAACTGTCGAGACCATTAGTGAGGTCGCTAAAACAGGAAAGATAGGCGATGGTAAAATTTTTGTTTCCCCCATTGAGTCTGCCCTGCGAATAAGGACTGACGAAAAAAATGATGATGCAATTTAACCCTATGTTTAAAAAGAAAGAGCAAAGAATGTCTAAATTATTATTTTTGAGCACTGCTGTGCTAGGTTTATCTTCGACAACATTGTTCGCAGATGGACATACCCAAGACTATAGTGAGTCCGGGTACTTTATATTTAATACGTTGCTATTCCTAATCGGCGGTTTTTTGGTGATGTGGATGGCCGCTGGTTTTGCAATGCTGGAAACGGGATTGGTAAGATCGAAAAATGCATCTACACAACTTTTAAAGAATGTTGCGCTGTTCTCTCTCGCGTCAATCGCATATTTCATTGTAGGATTTAACTTAATGTATCCTGGAGATGGTTGGATTATCAACGGATGGATGGGAGGTTTCTCGCTGACGGGTCTAGAGCCTGCTGGTGTCGGTGCTGATGGCGTCGACCTAACATATGCGTCGGTTGGGTCTGATTTTTTCTTTCAATTAATGTTTTGTGCCGCCACCGCATCAATAGTTTCTGGTACAGTAGCAGAGCGCGTAAAACTTTGGCCCTTTTTGATCTTTACCATCGTGTTAACAGGGATCTTTTACCCAATAAGCGCCTCATGGCAATGGGGGGGCGGTTGGCTCTCAGAAGCTGGTTTTTCAGATTTTGCTGGATCAACAGTCGTGCACGCAACTGGTGCTGCAGCTGCTTTAGCCGGTGCAATGGTGATTGGTGCCAGACATGGAAGATATAAAGATGATGGGTCTGTCATACCAATGCCTGGTTCAAACTTACCACTTGCAACGCTTGGAATGTTTATTCTGTGGTTGGGCTGGTTTGGTTTCAATGGTGGCTCACAACTTGCTATGGGTACAATTGGTGATGTTGCTGATGTATCAAGGATATTTGCGAACACTAATACTGCAGCTGCCGGAGGTGCAGTCGCAGCTCTCATTTTAACCCAAATTATGTATGGTAAAGCTGATTTGACCATGGTATTAAATGGCGCTTTAGCGGGTCTTGTTTCCATAACCGCTGAGCCTCTAATGCCTTCGCTGGGGCTTGCGACAATCATAGGTGCTATCGGTGGAGTAATAATTGTGTTCTCAGTACCCCTACTCGATAGACTAAAGATAGACGATGTAGTAGGCGCCATATCAGTACACGGTATTGCTGGAATCTGGGGAACTCTTGCTGTGGTCCTTTCTAATTCGGATGCTTCGTTTGGGACCCAATTACTTGGTACAGTATCCATATGCGTATTCACATTCATCGTTTCGTATATTGCTTGGATGATCTTGGATATGCTAATGGGCGCAAAAGTAAGTGAAGAGAGTGAAGTAGAGGGTCTTGATAAGACTGAGCTGGGGATCGAAGCTTATCCAGATTTTTCCAAGTAATCTCTAGAAATATTTTCTCCTCCTAAACCCACTTGTTAAAAACGAGTGGGTTTTTTTTTGATATTATTTGATTTTTGGTAAAAAAGATGGTTTGATTCTTTGATATAAATATAACTTTAAGGGTACATCATGACACAAAAACCGATGACAAAGGCACAGCTTGTATCGGCGTTAGCAGACGCGACAGGTTCCGATAAGGCATCTTCCAACAGAATGTTAGATGCATTATCAGGTATTATTACCAAAGAGGTAGCCGCAGGAGGTGCAGTAACAGTTCCAAGTGTTGGAAAGTTTTTTTGTAGATCCAGACCTGAGAGAATGGTTAGGAATCCTGCTACAGGCGAGCAAATGAAAAAACCGGCTGATAGGGTAGTTAAAGTCACTATTGCAAAAGCCCTGAAAGACGTAATTAACTCTTAAAAAAAAATCTGTCCAAAATTGATTTAGATGGAGTTAAGACATATCTTGCTTGGGGTAGGCTTCGCTCTAATATGGGCTAGTGCCTTCCCCTCTGCAAAGATGGCCGTTCAATTCTGCCCCCCATTTCTTTTTCTTTTTCTAAGGTTCTCGTTAGCTGGTTTATTCTCGATTATGCTGGGAGCTTACCTTGGTCAGAGGCTTGAATTTGATCGCAAGTCTCTTCTATGGATCACGACTTTCGGTTTAATTCAAAACGGCCTCTACCTGGGCCTTATATTTTTAGCTTTGACAAAAATAGATGCTAATGTTTCAGTAATAATTGCAAGCATCCTACCGCTCACAGTAGCTTTTTTTTCGTGGGTATTTTTCAAAGCTAAAATAAGTTTTTTAGGATTATTTGGATTAGTTGTTGGCCTAGCTGGCGTACTCTTGATAATGCTGCAGAGAGTTGAAAAAGAAATTGAGCTATTGGGAATTACACTCTGCCTGCTAGGATTACTCGCGACCACTTTTTCAACACTGATAATTACACAAATAAAAATTAACAAAAATAATATACTTATTGTAGTTGGGCTGCAAATGCTTGCTGGTAGTCTTTTCCTTCTTCCTTTAAGCTATTTTTTTGAAATTTGGATCATTTCGTTTAACGTGACGTTTCTATTTACTTTTATGTATATAGCAGCCTTTCCGGGAATTATAGGTCCTGTAATTTGGTTCTATCTACAAAAAGAAATTGGGGCTGTAAAGTATTCTTCTTTCCACTTTTTAGTTCCGTTTTTTGGGATTGGAATTTCTTATTTTCTTTTAGGTGAAACGCTCACGCTTAGCGATATGATTGGGGTGATGGTTATAATTTTCGGGCTTTATCTATTAAATAGAGATAAAAAAAGCATTTAAAAATCAAGATTTTTAACACTCAAAGCATGCTCTTGAATAAAGTTTTTTCTTGGTTCTACCACTTCGCCCATTAAACACGTAAATAAGTCATCAGCTTCTGTCGTTCTATCTCTGTCAACCTTTACTCGTAACAAAGTTCTTGCCTCAGGGTCAAGTGTTGTCTCCCAAAGCTGGTCAGCATTCATTTCTCCTAATCCTTTATAACGCTGAAGAGATATACCTTTTTCCCCCATTTTTATTATCTCACTTATAAGGCTGGTTGGACCATCTAGCTCTACAGTAGATTCTTTTTTAACTAAGACGGGCATTCCAGAAAATATGTCCTTGAACTTGCTACTGAAATTTTCCAAACCCTCTATTAAAGAGCTTTGAATTTTCGTGAGATCAACTTCTACAATCTCCTCCACTCCCCTTACTGTTCGAAAGAAGCCTAATTTATTACCACCTTCAAATTTACTACTCCAACCTCTTTCATATTCTTTTGAAATATTGTCTAATCTTTGACAGAGGATTCTTTGACCATCAACGTCTTCGCCTAGGCTTTTAATCTTATTGATAACTCCGGTGAGTGTAGCCTGCTCTAAAATTCGTTTTATGTTTTCGTCTCCAGCCTTTTCTAATAATTTTATACATTTACTGGCATCCATTACTACTTCGGAAAGATCTCTTCCGGATAACACATACTCATCAGCAATCTTAAGAAAAGTATCTTGAACCCCGGCATCAATTAAATAATTCTCTAAGCCCTTATCGTCTTTTATGTACACCTCAGACTTCCCTTTTGCTACTTTATATAGTGGTGGCTCAGCAATAAAAATATGTCCTTTTTCTATTAACTCTGGCATCTTTCGGAAAAAGAAAGTTAATA
>CACLZW010000035.1 GCA_902611475.1 uncultured Alphaproteobacteria bacterium | reverse complement strand
CTCTATACCCTGATGCTGAAATGCTGTTGATGATTAAAACTACTGAAACAAGCTGTGTGGGCGTTTCAGTTTATCCCAATGAAGAAGTGCGCAGTCTTGCTGAAAGTCGTACATCAGCCAAACTAAAACATCTAGGTAAGGAGAATTTCAGACTGTCTGGAGATATGGTTGTGAAGTATGTATTTACAAATAAGGGATAGAGAATGGATAAGAACCTTAGAGCACAAGTGTTTGAAACTTATAATAGATATTTAAATGCGTTTAACGAAGCGGATATGGAAACAATAAATGATTGTATTTCTTATCCCTTGGCTTATATCGGTACAGATTCAGTTAAAATGTTAGATAAGTTTCCAATTGATCCTCGAGAATTAAAAGAGAGAATTGGATGGGCAACAAGTAACGCTTTTGAAATAGATGTCGTAGCAGTTTCCGACAAGAAAGCGCATGTTGTAATCCGCAATGTTAGAAGGCTAAGAAGCGACGGTTCTCTTATTGAGGAAGCAACTGCGTTTTATGCTCTTAAAAATACTAATAGCGGTTGGAAGATGTATGCCATTTCAGATATTACTTTCCCTGCTTAAAATAAAAAATCTTCAGACAATAGAAGCCAGCGTATAGGCTCAAGAGATAAATGAAAAAAGGAGTTTTTCAGTGCAGCTAATAAAATATTTCTTCATATTTGCTGTATGCTTATTCTGCCCATTTTTTGTTGGCTATGCTGATATTCAACAAAATATTAAAATACAAAGTTATTTGAATGCGCTTGGTTATAATGTAGGGCAGATTGATGGTATTATCGGCAAAAATTCCAGAAAACAATTAATAACCGTCTATAAAGAGCATGGTCTTGAATTTGATGGTGTTGCTGATAGCAATGAGCTGCAAATTCTTAGAAAAATAGCAACCGATAAAAATATCGACTTGACAGACCGTCTTTTAGGTATCTCTTATGAAAATCTTTTACAAATTATGGATGAACAAACAGCTAAACTATTTGTGCCCAATAGTAGAAACATCAACAAGGTAGATGGGTTTGAGATAGTCGATTTCAAAGGACGCAAAGCTGCTAGAATGTCCGTAAGCATGAATGACAAAGGCCATCCTGATGATTGGGGCAGATTTGGTGCAGCCGGGGCTGCGCAACGCATACAGATACAAGAAAAACCAAGGGTGCACGAGATGAGAGATGGTGAAGTATACTGGTATAAATTTTCAATTTTCATTCCTAATCATGTTGGAAGCGACTATCACACAATCTCACCATTTGATTTAAAAGATAGAAAAAATGGTCGTCAAAGAGACCCGGCAATAGCATTTACCATCACGAATAATCAAGTCACCTTTCAGTTAAAAACTACGGGCGAAGAGTGTCGCAAAATTAAAAATATGCAGGGAGAGGCATCAGTTTTTTGCGAACGCCCCGGGTTAATAGCCAACATGGAGACTAGTAATTATTTCAAAAACCGATGGCTTGATTTCGTATTTCAAATGGACATGCGTAAAGGCAAAGAGATTACCAGATTTTGGGTTAATGAGCGGCTTATTGGTGTTATACAAGGTGACCTTAGTCCCCAAGGTAAATTTCTTGGTTTTAAGTTCGGTCCTTACCGAAACTCAATTAAAAAACTACCAAAAGATGAAGTAATCTACTACGCAGATATAGGGCGCGGGGCTTCGTGTGAGGATATAGAGATACTTAACTGTGACCATTTTAATAGTGCACCCTCTAACAACAGTATTTATGGAGTAAGAGAGCTGTTGCGCTGTTTTAGGGAACCAGAGCAAGGAATGCCTTGTCCCCTAATCTGTGTTGGCCATGCATGTGAGAGCCTTTGATGAAAAGAATAGCAAGAGCAAATAAGCTTGTAGAAAGACCGCTGCTTAATTGTCAATGAGTTAAATAACTTAGTAACGTTGTAGACTAAATTGTAGACTGGAAAACTACAAGCTTATAAAATTTTAAGAAAACAGATGATTAAAAAGAAATGATGAAGAGGGTCTGTCCGAAAAACCGTTAAAATATATAAGTTATCAATTTTTTTTGTTATAAAATATCGATTAGGTCATCACGCAGGTGACTACTTGGGTCACTATTTTACAAATTAAGTTATTTTTTCTATGCAATTTAAATCAGGTATCAGTGTCACAATCATGGTTTCCAAATTTTGCTAAACAAGCCTTTTTGGTACAAGCTTCAATCTTTGCACTTCTAAGTCTTTCGTTTAAATCAAACATTTCTAGTTTTTCATATGGTACTCTGGACTCTTTCATTTCTTTTTCACAAATTGTTTGATTTCCGTCAGATGAGCAAGTCACTTTACCTGTAGGGACCATCTCCTTTTTATATACTGTTACCGCTCGCTGAATGTATTGGGAAGGTATCTTTTCTAAATATTTCGCTTCACAAAAAGTCTCTTCTGTTCGATACTCTCTATTTGCGCATCCCGAACTAACTAGTCCAATGAAAAAAAGGACTATAATAAAAAGTTTGCGATGATATCTAAAAATCTGGGAATTAGTTTTTAACATACATAAAATTGTTTAATATTACTTTCAGTTTAACTATTAGCTTAGAGCATATTTATTTTTTTCATAAAGGTGTTTTTGAACTTTAGTCAAATAGTACAAGTTAAAACTCATAATGTAACCTTTCTTTTCTTTGGGGGTCACTACTTCAAAACCTTTTGGACCTTGACATAAGGCCTCAGGACCAGCAAACGTAATAACAACTAATACGATGAGGCCGTTAAAAGTGGACGGATAAAGTATCTATAGGCTTTTCTGATGGAGGTTTGAATTTTGTAAGATCAATATCTTTAACTGAGTCTTTGTATTCCTGCAGAGTAGGTGTTCTTCCTAATATCGCTGATAGTACTACAACCGGTGTTGAAGCAAGAAGTGACTCTCCCTTTTTTTCAGATGAGTCCTCCACTACCCTACCCTTAAAAAGACGTGTAGATGTTGCAAGGACTGTATCGCCTTTCTCTGCCTTCTCCTGATTTCCCATGCACAGATTGCATCCTGGTCTCTCAAGGTACAAGATGTTTTCATATTCAACTCTTGCCACTTGCTTGGGGTTTTTATCATCAAATTGGAATCCAGCATATTTTTCTAGAATGTCCCAATCGCCTTCATTTTTTAGTTCATCTATAATGTTGTATGTTGGAGCTGCTACAACTAAAGGTGCTTTAAACTTTACTTCACCTGATTTTTTCTCAAGATTGCGCAACATTTGAGCAACGATTTTCATATCTCCCTTATGAACCATGCATGAACCAACAAACCCTAGGTCTACAGATTTTTCTGCTCCATAATAAGATATTGGTCTTATAGTATCGTGGGTATACCTCTTAGAAACATCTATGTTACTAACATCTGGATCTGCAATCATCGGCTCGTTAATTTCATTCAAATCCACTACAACCTCAGCAAAATACTTTGCGTTTTTGTCTGGCCTCAAAGCAGGGTTCTCTCCAGATTTTATTTCCTGTATTCTTGAAGAAGCTTTATCCAGCAATCCTTTTAAAGTTTGGTTTTTGTTATCCATTCCTTTTTCAATCATTGTTTGGATTCGTTTTTTTGAGATTTTTAGTGACTCAATTAAAATGTCATCATTAGAAATGCAGACAGAGGCCTTTGCTTTCATTTCGGCAGTCCAATCGGTAAAGGTAAATGCTTGATCCGACATTAAAGTACCAATATGTACTTCAATAACCCTTCCTTGAAAGACATTTTCACCAAATTGTTTTAACATTTGTGCTTGAGTGGAATGAACAACGTCTCTGAAATCAACGTGGCTATGCAAGTCTCCCTTAAAAGTAACCTTTACACTTTCGGGAATCGGCATTGTTGCTTCACCGGTTGCGAGAGCTAGGGCAACGGTACCGGAGTCTGCCCCAAACGCGATACCTTTTGACATTCTAGTATGTGAGTCTCCTCCAATAATAATAGCCCAATCATCTATTGTGAGGTCATTGAGCACCTTATGAATTACATCTGTCATCGAGTGATAAATACCTTTTGGGTCTCGGGCAGTTATGAGACCAAAATCATGCATAAATTGCATTAATCTAGGGATATTATCTTGAGCCTTTATGTCCCATACAGAAGCCGTATGACATCCAGACTGATATGCACCATCAAGTGATGGAGATATAACGGTAGCAGCCATTGCTTCTAATTCTTGGGAAGTCATAAGTCCAGTAGTGTCCTGCGAACCGACAATATTTACTTTAACTCTCACATCGGAGCCTGCGACGAGCTTTTTGTCACTAGTCAGACCAACAGCATTTTTATTAAATATTTTTTCAACTGCGGTGAGTCCTTGATCCTCGGCATGGATTTCTCTCGGTGAAGCGAATACAGGTGTAGGATCTTTGTTTAATATATTAGCTGCAAAATTTTGAAGTTTTTTTCCAAAGACTATAGAATAGGACCCTCCAGCTTTCATAAATTCTACCTTTTGCCTGGTGAATGATGAGCTCACATCTACTAATTCTTTAGTTTCTTCTTTATTGTAGAGCTTCTTTGTTTTGGTGTTAATTATAAGTTCCGTTCCTGTTTCGACAGAATATAATTGTTCTAAAATAGGCTCACCATCATTATTTAAAATAATATTTCCGTCAGAATCTTTCTTTTTAACCCAATTTTTCAAATCTATTCCAATACCCCCTGTCACTCCAACAGTAGTTAGAAAAATCGGTGATATACCATTTGTTCCAGCAACAATCGGAGCTATGTTCACATAAGGAATGTAAGGGCTGGCTTTCTTACCTGTCCAAAGCGCCACATTATTTACACCAGACATCCTGGATGATCCAACTCCCATCGTACCTTTTTCAGCAACAAGCATGACACTTTTGTCGGGATGAGCTATTTTAAGCTGAGAGATTTCATCCTGAGCCTTTTTAGATATAAAACATTGTCCGTGAAGTTCTCTATCTGAACGAGAATGCGCCTGATTACCAGGTGAAAGTAGGTCAGTAGAAATGTCGCCTTCTGCAGCAACGTAGGTAACGACCTTTATCTTTTCTGGAATTGTATTTAACTTTGTAAAAAACTCCGCCTCAGAATAACTTTTTAATATATCTTCAGCTATTTTGTTGCCAGCATTATATTTTTTCTCAAGTCTGTTTGTATCCGCTTCATAAAGAAAAACCTGGGTTTTTAGCACTTTAGCAGCTTGTTCTGCAATTTTAGTATCTTCATGAAAGGCTAGGTCTAGAAGAACCTCTACAGATGCCCCACCTTTCATGTGTGATAGTAGGTCAAAAGCAAGTTTTTGATCAATCTCTTCGACACTATACTCCTTTAGAATAAGTCTCTTTAAAAACCTTGCTTTGACTGAAGCGGCGCTTGTGGTGCCGGGCAATACATTGTAGATGAAATGCTTTACAGCATCATCTCTACGAGAAGACTTTATCCTCAAAATTATATCTATAATTTCTTCCAATAGATTTCCTTGATCAATAGGCCTCGGACCAAGCCCTAGTTTTGCGCGCTCTATTATTTCTTGCAAATAAGTTTCATATAACTTCAAAACTACCCCCTCGCACTATATTTGAAATCTAAATTAAAGCAGAGCTTTAGAGGACAAATAGTATAATTTTTATAACGAATATGCAAGGTTTCGTGGAAAAAAGTACATAAAAAATTGGGTCTTCAGCTTGGGTCCGAAAAACTTATTTTAAAATGGGATAAATACTAGTTATTTAAAAATCATTGAGAGAACTACCAAATTATTTTTTATATAAGAAAACTGTCACTTTTATTTATTAAAGTACAACTGGTGAATATTTAAGATCAAGCACATGAGAGTTTCAGTGAGAAATTTTTGTATACTTTTAAGTGTTGTATGCGACAATTAGAAAGCAATTTAGAGTAGGAGAAATGATATGAATGAGAACTTACCACCACTCGTAAAAAATGGATCTATGACCACAGAGGAATGGCATACTCGAGTAGATCTAGCAGCTTGCTACAGACTAATGGCACACTTTGGCATGGATGACTTAATTTACAACCATATTTCTGCTAGGGTTCCGGGGCCTGATGAACATTTCCTTCTGAATCCATTCGGATTACTTTATGAGGAAATAACTGCCTCAAATCTCGTAAAAGTTGATTTAGATGGTAATATAATTTCTGAGACAGAGGATAAAATAAATCCTGCAGGTTTTGTTATACATTCATGTATCCATAGAGAAAGACCGGATATGCATTGTGTAATTCATACGCACACATCTGCCGGCGTTGGTGTGTCATGTCAAGAAGAAGGGCTATTGCCTCTAAGCCAAACAGGGCTTTTGTATAAAGATTTGATCGGTTATCACGAATATGAAGGACTAGCTTTAAATTTAGACGAGCAAAAACGGTTGGTTGAAGATCTAGGAAAAAATAAACAATTACTTATTTTAAAAAATCACGGTTTGCTCACATGTGGGCGAACAATACCTGAAGCCTTCATTATGATGTATTATTTAGAGCAAGCTTGTAAAATACAGATAGCTGCACAGGCAGGGAACAAGGTCAGTTTACCCAAGCCTGAAGTCCAAGACTTGGTGCATCAGCAGGCAATGAAAGGTTTTGGATCGAAACTAGGAGAAATGGAGTTTACAGCGCTAAAACGACGACTAGCACGAATGGGATCTGATTATGCGTCCTAAATGAGACATTTACTAAATATTAATTAAGAAAGGTTGTGAAGTCATCTAAAGGTGCACGTTCGCTCACTAACGTATTTTCGGGTGCTTCTGCAGCATATCCCATTGACATTCCTGAAATAATGATTTCATCATCAGGAATATCTAGTACTTTGTGAACAATAGGTCCAAACTCACACCATGCTTGTTGAGGGCAGGTTTCTAGACCTTTACCTCTTGCAAGTATCATAATATTTTGCATAAACATCCCAACATCTAACCAGGAACCGTATAAAAGCTCTCGATCCATCCGGAAGAAGAGTCCAACTGGAGCTCCAAAAAATTTGAAGTTACGTAAACCAGCAGCTTTCCTTGCAGGATAATCATCTCTTTTCACTCCATAAAGTTCATAGAGTGCGTATCCAACTGCTCTTTTTCTTGATATGTATGGTTCCTTCAGCTTTGAAGGCATATATTCGTATTCAAGCTCGGCAGTACCTGAATCTGCAGCCTCCAGAACTGCATTAGTTAATTTCTTCTTCGTTTCCCCAGTTACACATGTAACCTTCCAAGGTTGTGTATTTGTACCAGAAGGAGCTCTTGACGCGTCCCTAATTATTTCTTTAACAATATCAATGCTTACAGCATTGGGAAGAAAATTCCTTTTTGAGGATCTCTCCCTGACAACCTTACTAAGCATTTTATCAAAAGTATCTAGATCATTAATCTTATCCATTGTTCAACTCCACTGTTATTTCGCTTTTACGTTGCTCTCGAAGCAAAAAGCGTTGTATTTTCCCACTAGGCGTCTTTGGTAATTCTTCAACGTAAGTTATATGCCTAGGATAAGCGTGAGCGGCAAATTTTGTTTTCACCCACTTTTGAAGCTCATCAGTAAGTTGGTCACTTTTGCTTGCTCCAGGCATCAACACAACAAAAGCCTCAATTACTTCACCTCTAACTTTGTCTGGTGTCGCAATCACGGCGCACTCTGCCACTGCTTCATGAGTACTTAGAGCGGACTCAACTTCGAATGGCCCAATTCTATAGCCTGCCATAATAATTACATCGTCGTCTCTTGTGGAAAAGTAGAAATAACCATTTTCGTCAATTGATCCGGTATCACCAGTTAAATAATATTTTCCGTCTTTGGAAAACTTTTCAGCACTTTTTTTTGGATTTCCGATATAACCTGAAAACCAAGAAAATGGGCTCTCTTTAACAATGAAGGCAACACGACCGGGAGTCCCTGGCTGTTCTGGCACATCTTCATTATTTTTCAAGACAGTAGCTGACCACCCTGGCATCACTTTACCCATTGAGCCATCACGCAAATTTGTTTTAAGCTCTGGATGATGATGATTATTAATAACCATACTGGTTTCAGTCTGACCATAATGGTCATGGACAGAAAGGCCAAAGAAAGACCGTGCCCATTCGTTGATCTCTGGGGTCAAAGGTTCTCCGGCACTTGAAAGACATCGTAGCTTATGTCCAGCAGAAAGTTCTACCCCATCAGCACGGAGTGATCGATAGACTGTTGGTGCAGCTGCAAAATTTGTAACATTATGCTTTTCCATTATATCAATGGTTTTTTGGGCGCTGAATCCACCTTCAAATAAAATCGCAGGCGTCCCAGTAGTTAAAGTTGCAAGAATACCACAGTATAATCCATAGGCCCAGCCAGGATCAGCAGCATTCCAAAAGATATCAGTTTGTCTAAGATCATAAGCAAATTCTGCATACGCTTCTATACATGCAAGAGCTTTTACAGGAAGACTAACACCTTTTGGTTCTCCAGTCGTACCAGACGTAAATATATGAATAATGGCAGCATCTGGATCTAAGGTCACTTTTTTCTTGCCAGGACCATCTGTTGCTAGTAAATCCTCCCATCTTTCTGCCCAGTTTGGAGTTTGATCAAAGCTTGCTGTCGAAATAACATCTAGTTTACTATGAGGCACGAAGTCATCTGATGGTTTAAGTTTAGACTGCTGTTTCTGGTCGCAGAAGACTATTTTAGCGTTGCTTCCATTTATTCTCAGCGCAATTGCTGGTGTAGAGAAAGCAGTAAATAATGGAACGTGTACAGCACCTATTCTCCAAATCGCTAATAGTGTGATAAGATACTCTTTACTTTTTCCCATTAAAGTAGCAATTCTATCACCTTTTCCAATACCTCTTTTTGTTAACCCATTCGCTAATAAAGTAGAATGCGTTTTCAACTCTCCATAAGTAAGATCATATTCCTCCATATTTTCATTTATTATTTTATAGGCTAATTTATTTAATGGATACTGGTCACAGAGTAATTGCTCGACACTATTTGAAGGGTTAGAATATTTTTTAATCAACTCGCTAACTCTTAGGTTGATTTTTTCACTGAAGACCATTTGTTTATCCTATCTATTTTTCAAAATAATACCTAAATATGATATATAAAATGATCTTATAATGAAAGAAAAAGGCAGACTAACCATGGCCTGCACGAGCTTATTGAGGAGCTAACCTTTTGACGTAAGAGGAAATACGTTCTATTAACGTTTAGATTGAGTAATAATCGTGCCTAACTCGGAGCATAAAGAGTATTTTCTAAATGAAGGTGATAAGCAAATATCTATATATCGAGCTACTAAAACCATTTCTGATATTTTCATTCACATTTATAGGTATACTATGGTTGGTTCAAATTCTTCCAAAGCTTGAAACTTTAGTTTTAAATAAGCAGCCTCTTGGTATATTTTTTAATGTGGCAATGCATACAATTCCTCAGGTAGCCTATTTTGTAATACCGGTTGCTGCTTTTTTTTCAACTATCTATGCCATAAATAAACTCGTTTCAGAAACTGAAATTGTAGCTATTACAAGCTCAGGCTTTTCATTTCTTTCTTTCACAAAAGTAATTTTTATATTTGGGTCAACGGTCAGTTTAATCCTATTTTTAATTACATTTTTTGTGTTACCAAAAAGCGCATTTAAACTGCAGTCTATCTTTTTTGATATAGAACAAAACTTTGCCACAAAATTTATTGATAGTGGTAAGTTTTTACATCCAATATCTGGTGTGACTATTTATGTCAGAGATAAATTGGAGGAAAATCAAATGACTGGAGTATTTGTCTTTGATGATCGGAATGATAATTATTCATTATTATATTCTGCGAAAGAGGCTGCTATTAGAGATAACAATAGTATAAGAGATTTAATTATGCAGGATGGTGAGTTACAGATCGTTTCAAAAAATGAAAAGAGTATAGTATCTGTGAGATTTGAGAGATTTGGGATTAACTTAAATTCTTTTATACCTGAAACTCAGTATTACCTGGCTTCACCATCCGACGTTTCACCAATAACGGGAATTATGAGATCTAAAGAACTTGCTGAATTAACTGACTATACCTCCTCTGAATATTTGGCAGAGAGCCACATGAAGCTAGCATCGATATTGTCTCCAATTGCATTATGTATGCTCGGGGGATTAGCTCTAATAGTTTTCAACAGTGAAAGATATAGAACTACTGTAATTATTATTTTCCTGTCGCTGGTTGCTTTGGTGATGCAAGTCGCCATTATTTCGCTGAAATCACTTCTTGTTCTCAATCCAGATACGTTTTTACTTATCTATCTTCCGCCTTTAGTTGTTCTTGTGGCAATATTATTGGTTATTAATCTAAAGGATACCTTTTCCTAAGGAAACAATCTTGAGGTAAAAGCAAAAATTACAAAAAGCATCTTTACGAAAATTTAGCGAATGCATCAATTATTGTAATTTTTTTAAAATTCAAATAAGTTTTAGCGATGCTATTAAAAGAAGTTAGGTCAGCTGGACTAATCGTCGCATATGTAGGATTATTTTTTTCCTTTTTAATGTTAATCCCATGGATAACTTCTGTCCTTACTGGTTGGGAGGGGGGCAAATCTTTCCTTTGGTCAGGTTTGATGGCTGCAATAGTTTGTGTTTTAGTGGTAATTGCTTGTTTTGGTGATCAACCAAAGATTACCCCAAGATTTGGAATATTAGTGGTTAATATGTTGTGGTTTTTGTTGCCAATTTTATGCGCGATCCCATTAGTCAATTCGTCTGCAAACTTAAGTTTCGTAGATGCTCTGTTTGAAGCAACCTCCGGACTTACGACTACAGGGTCAACCATAATGACAGACATTTTAAGCTATGATCGGCCAATTCTTTTATGGAGAGCTTTGATGCAATGGGTTGGAGGCCTCGGCATACTTTCATTAGGGCTAATCTTACTTCCTTTTTTGAGGATTGGAGGAATGCAGTTATTTAAAATGGAAAGTTCCGATAGATCTGAAAAGCCTCTTCCAAGATTAGTAGAAATCTCAAGATCAATCATTATTATTTATTTTATTTTATCTTTGGCGTGTGTTGTCGCTTATCTTTCCGTCGGATTAACACCATTCGATGCTCTAACTCATGGTATGACTACCGTGGCAACTGGTGGTTTTTCAACACACGATGAGTCTCTTGGCTATTATGATAGTTCGTCTGTTCTTTGGGTTGCTATACTTTTTATGATAGTGGGCGGGCTACCTTTTAGTGTATTTGTTGCAATTTTTTTTACCCGAAATATTCCAAAGTTAGACCCACAGGTAGTGACCTTCATAGTAATAATTCTTTTTTCTTGTACTCTATTGATACTTTACCAAAATGGAGGGGTAGCAAAATCAATATATGTAAATACTGAATATATTTTCAATGTAGTTTCTATAATAACAACTACGGGATACTCCAGTGGTGACTTCATGAATTATGGCTCTTTAGGCCCTGTATTGTTTTTCTTTCTGATTTTTATCGGAGGTTGTGCGGGTTCCACTGCTGGGGGAATCAAGGTCTATAGATTTATCGTACTGGGGCAAGTAATTAAGACATCTT
>CACLZW010000034.1 GCA_902611475.1 uncultured Alphaproteobacteria bacterium | reverse complement strand
TATGCAGCCAACTGATGGGTTTTTACCCGTAAGCCCCACATTTCGTCTAGCTAAGTTGAGAGCTAATTTCAGAAATTTCCTGTCATCTTTCGAGATGTTTGCGTCGATCATCTAAACCGTCTTCTTTGGTTCAAGTTTGCTCGGGTGGAGGTCTGACATAAAATCCTCAAAATCTCCAAGTTCTTGAAAATTTTTGTAAACACTAGCAAATCTCACATAGGCTACAGTATCAATTCTTGATAGTGTTTCCATTACTATTTTTCCAATAATCTCAGATTTTATATCAGTATCACCGATACTTTCCAATCTCCTTACAATACCTGTAATCATTTGTTCAATACGCTCAGATTGAATAGGTCTTTTCTGAAGTGCTATTCTAATGGATCTTTCAAGTTTATCCCTGTCGAATATCTCTCTTTGATTTTTCTTTTTGAGTACATAAAGGTCTCTCAGTTGTACTCTCTCATACGTAGTAAAGCGACCAGCACAACTAGAGCAGTGCCTTCTTCTCCTTATAGATATATGATCATCTGAAGGTCTACTATCCTTTACCTGTGTGTCTAGATCTCCACAAAATGGGCAGCGCAAGTTATACTCCCTCTAATCTACTAAAACCTATTATGATTATATATTTAGAAGAAATAATTTCCAACTAGTTATCGGTATATTCTTCATTGGTCTAAAAAGGATCTTAGTTTTCTGCTTCTGCTTGGATGTTTCAGTTTTCTTAGTGCCTTAGCTTCAATTTGTCTTATCCTTTCCCTAGTAACACTGAATTGTTGCCCAACCTCTTCAAGGGTATGGTCTGTATTCACACCGATACCGAAGCGCATTCTTAACACGCGCTCTTCTCTTGGCGTCAAACTCGCTAATACACGTGTGGTTGTTTCTTTTAGATTACCTTGAATAGCATTGTCCAACGGCAACAATGCATTTTTGTCCTCAATAAAGTCACCGAGTTGACTATCTTCTTCATCGCCAATTGGCGTTTCTAAACTAATTGGTTCCTTCGCAATTTTCATAACTTTTCTAACTTTGTCTAAGGGCATCTGTAATTTTGACGAAAGTTCTTCTGGGGTTGGTTCCCTTCCTATTTCATGGAGCATTTGCCTACCGGTTCTTACAAGCTTATTAATGGTCTCAATCATGTGAACGGGTATTCTAATTGTTCTAGCTTGATCTGCTATAGATCTGGTAATAGCCTGTCTTATCCACCAGGTAGCATATGTAGAGAATTTATAACCTCTTCTGTACTCAAATTTATCTACAGCTTTCATCAAACCAATGTTACCCTCCTGAATAAGGTCAAGAAATTGTAGTCCTCTATTGGTATATTTTTTCGCAATTGAAATAACTAATCGCAAATTTGCTTCCACCATTTCTTTTTTTGCGCCTCTGGCTTCGTTTTCTCCCTTTTTCACCTTTCGAACTATATTCCTGAATTCGGAGATATCTACGTTAATAATCTTACCAATCTTTGTCATTTCGGCTTTAAGTTCTCCAACTTCAGCACTGTAATTTTTTCTGAGTACTTCCCAACCTCTGGACTTTAGTTTAGATACTCTATCTAACCATGCTTCTTCCAATTCAGAGCCCTTATATTCTTGGATAAACTCTTTCCGATTAATTCTTGCTTTATCTGATATTTTTACAAACGCGCTATCTACGTTAGTAATAGCCTTATTAATTCCATAGAGTTGGTCGATAAGAGCTTCAATACGATTGTTATGAAAATTTAACGAATTTAAAAGTGAGGCTATTGACGTTTTAAAATTTTGGTATTTACTTTCGTCTTTATTGGAAAACTTTTTACTTGTATCAAAAGTTGCTTTCATCCTTTTCTTTTCAAGTTCTTTTAACTTAATGTATTTCTTATCTATATCTTCTAATATATTTAGAATATGTGGTGTTAATGAATGTTCCATTGCAGCTAAAGAAACGTTTATTGCGTCCTCTTCTTCTTCATCCTCATCATTCTTTGTCTCATTTGGCTCCAAAACACTTTCATTTTCTTGTTCGTCTTTTATAGATTTTAATTTATTGGCACTTTCATCAATATCGAGTTTTTTTATCTCTGCGTCCAGCTCATTAGAGTCCCCGATTTCTGTGAAGGTAGTTTCAAGATCTATAACATCCCTCAACATTATTTCTTCACTAAGCAATTCGTTTCTCCATATGGTTATAGCCTGAAAAGTCAGGGGACTCTCACACAGGCCATTAATCATAAGGTTTCTTCCAGCCTCTATCCTTTTAGCAATAGCAATTTCGCCCTCACGAGAAAGCAATTCAACCGATCCCATTTCTCTCAAATACATTCTTACGGGATCATCTGTTTTATCTAAAGTTTCTGAGTCTGTATTAGTTGCTACAATCTCTTTTGAGGTTGATTGTTCGTGGACTTCTTCAGAGTACTCAGTTTCTTCATTCTCAGTTACATTTATCCCCATGCCAGAAAGATCTGTCATAAGGTCTTCAATCTGCTCCGAAGAGAGCTTCTCACTGATCACCAATTCTTCAAGTTGATCCTGCGTTATGTAGCCTTTTTGTTTTGCCTCAGAAATTATCTTCTTTAAATTTTTTTTTGAAGGCCCATCAGCTAGAACTTTCTCATTGTCTTGCTCTTCATTATGTTGCGTATCTTGTTTATTCATTGGTTTTTATCCATTATTTTTTCTGGGAAGCCTTCCGCTCACTTTTTTTAAAAACATCCAAGCTTTCTTTTCCAAACTCACGTTCTCTCAAAATAGACTCTTCAACAAACTGAGAGCCACCCATTGCTCTACGGTACTCACTCTGAATAGTTTCAAATGATTCGCCTTTATTTTGCGAATCGGCCCCCTGAGTTTTTATCTTAATTTTAAGATCTTTCAAGCTTTCAAGCCGATTTTTTGCTAAAATTAGTGTGGTTATTCTATTTAACAGAAGGTTTCTAGACATTTCTACTTTATTTTGGTCGTTATATATTAAGTGATTTTTTAATGGAGGGTTTTTCTGAGTGGCTTGGTCAGAGATCAAATTAAAGATGTCACTTGAGTTAGAAAGCTGTTCGTGTCGGATTTGCCAGTACGATTTCTGAAAAAATTCATCACTAAAATCTATATCGGTCAGTTGAGCTTTGAAGTCCTTTATAAAAACAGGGTTTTTTATTAAGCAAAACATAATTTCTGCTTCTAGCTTATTTATCTCTTTTTCTGCAGCCTGAATGCGGGATATGGTTTGAGTTCGAGGTTTAATTTTGTTTTCAGCACTATTTAATCCGCGCCTCTGCTTTATACTTGCATTGTTTTGAAACTGCAGTTTTTTTATTCTGTCATTTATTTCAGACAAAAACATTTTTTTTAAGTCAATATCTTTAATTTTTTTTAATTTACTCATAAGGTCGATATGCAGTTTCCTCAAGCGCTCGGGACTGTCCAATTTTCGTTGTGATTTCTCATTAATAAAAATGAAGTGGGAAAGAGCTAGGGAATTTTCTATTATATCCTTGAGAGCATCTTTACCTCGTTGTTTTATGAGGTCATCTGGATCATAGTTCGTGGGTAAATTTGCTATTCTTAAAGTTTGATTGTAAGAAATTAATGGTAGTACCAATTCAACTGCTCGTGTAGCTGCAAGCCTTCCAGCATTATCTCCATCAAGTAGTAAAATTGGTTCTTCGCAAGTTCTCCAAATTAATTGCATTTGTTCTTTTGTCAAAGAAGTTCCTAGTGGGGCAACTGCATTATTTATTGAATTATTAGCTAAAGAAATAACATCCATGTAACCTTCAACTATGACTAAAGGATCATTTTTAGCGCTTTTTTGAGCGCTTTTAAGATTAAAAAGAAGAGATCCTTTTTTGAATATTCTTGTCTCTGGTGAATTTATATATTTCGCGCCATATCTAGTATTTAATGATCTCCCTCCAAAGGCAACAACCCTGTCATTCAAATTGGAAATCGGAAACATTACTCTATTTCTAAATCTATCAACTAATGGCTTACTTTCAGGTTTATATGCCAATCCCGCATTTTCTATTTCTTGCTCATTATATCCTTGTGATTTTAAGGAATTAATAAGATCATCGCTCTTTGAAGGAGACAGCCCGAGTTTAAATTCTTTTATCGTGTCAATTGATAAACCTCGATCTGTCAAATAATTTAAAGCTATCGATCCCTTGGTGCTGAAAAGATACTTAGTGAAAAATTTGCATGCTGCTTCATTTATATTGAGCAGTTTTTGTTCCTCGGAAGACATGATTGAGCTTTTAACATTATTATCAATTTCCAGAGGAATCCCTGCTTTTTCACTCAGTGTCTTTACAGCATTAAAAAATGAAATTCCTTCCATTTCCTTTAAGAAGTTGAATACGTTACCCTTTGCTTGACATCCAAAACAATAGTAAAATCCTTTGGTATCATCTACATGAAATGAAGCCGTTTTTTCTTTATGAAAAGGACAAGGCGCCCAATAATCTTGTTTTGAGAAATTACTTTTTTTTGGATCCCAATTTACATGTTGAGAGACAATATCTGAAATTTTTACACTCGTTTTAATTTTATCCAAAAAGGCTGAAGAGAAAGACATATTATTTAAAATTGTGAATTATTTTCACTTATTATAAGGGCTTTTTTTTTGTTTAATAGAGTGTTGATTTAATAATATGCCCTCCTTCAAGTCTATAATCAATAATTCCAAGTGGCCGGCACTAACTTTTACAACTATAGTTACCGTATTGTTTTTAATATCGATAGCTTCAATTATCCCTTTAGGTATTAGGATTTCTCGATGGGGTGATTCTGTAAGGGTTTGTGGTGTAGTGTTGAAGTTGAATATCTTTATGCCTAGAATAGTAACAAGAAATAAAAAACCTAAAATCATTACTATTGAAAGTACCGTAACCAGCCACTTTAAGAATACTAAGGGCAAATCAGACTTTGAACTCTTTTTAATTTCTCGCATTCATCATGACTAAAAAGTTTATCGTTAGTTTAACAAAAAAATCTGAGAGAAGGCTTGACAAGCTAATCCTAGAAAATTGCCCCCCTCATTTAAGTTTATCAAGAACAAAAATTCAAGATTTAATTAAGCAGAAAATGGTTTTTGGCCTTCAAAACAAAAATGCTCTGACTTTGAAAACTAAAACAGACGACTTAATGCAAGTTATTCTTCATTTTGATCAAAACCCGCAGAAAACTCTAATACCAGAGGATTTGGATGTCCCAATTGTTTATGAGGACGATGCTCTAATAGTCTTTAATAAGCCATCAAATATGGTGGTTCACCCTGTTAAATCGGCCCAACGTGGTACACTTGTTAATTTTTTAATTTATAAATTTCAAGATACACTTCCAATTACTTATGATAGGTTTAGACCCGGGATAGTCCACAGGCTGGATAAAGATACATCAGGCCTAATTATCGTGGCAAAAACAAAGTTGAGTGCAGATTCTTTAATAGAGCAATTTAAAAGTCGTAAGGTAAAAAAGGTTTATCTAGCACTTTGCATAGGAAATCCTCTTGAAAATCTTAGCAAGATTATCGGCAAGCCTGGCATAAATATGCTTGAAGATAATACTCTGGAAGTTAAAACCAACATAAGAAGAAATAAAATCAACAGAGAAGTGATGGAGGTTTGCTCTGATGATGGGAGGCAAGCTATATCACGTTTCACTGTTCAAACTGTCTATGATTTAGGTAAAAGTCAAAAGTTATCGCTGGTAAGCTGTGAGATTGAAACCGGAAGAACTCATCAAATTCGAGTGCACGCTAAGCTTATTGAGTGCCCAATCGTTGGAGACAACCTTTATAAATTGAAAAGAAAAGAAGATGTGGATGTAAAGAAAACCATTTTACCTTTGTTAGATGGCAAGAGATCGAGGCAAATGCTTCATGCACATGAGTTATCTATTATTCACCCCGAGAGCAGTAAAACTTTATTTTTTCAAGGTATTTTGCCATATGATTTTTCAAACCTTTTATTAAATTTAGGCAAATACAAGACAAGCTGAGCATGTAAATAAATTGGTATAAAAAATGCTTGCTGTACTTGAAAAGTCAGAAAATTTGACTTATATAGAGTGCTGAAAGGAAAAATACAAACCAATGGCAAATAGCAATATGTCTCTAATAGTAAGTGGCTCGGGGTTATCGAAATACTTAGATGAAATAAAAAAGTTTCCGATGTTGAGTTTGGAAGATGAGTATAGTCTGGCAAAAGCTTGGGTGGAAGAAGGGTGTAGATCATCAGCCCACAAGCTTGTAACCTCACATTTACGACTAGCAGCAAAAATCGCCATGGGGTATAGGGGATACGGATTGCCTATTTCAGAGGTGGTTAGCGAGGCAAATGTTGGATTGATGCAAGCTGTTAAGAGATTTGATCCAGAAAAGGGATTTAGGTTGGCAACATATGCGATCTGGTGGATAAAAGCTAATATTCAGGAATATATTTTAAAAAGTTGGAGTCTGGTTAAAATGGGGACAACCAGCGCACAGAAAAAGCTTTTTTTCAACTTGAAGAAATTAAAAAATAAAATTGGAGCTTTTGAAGATGGTGATCTGCTACCTGAAAACGTTGAGGAGATTGCTAGGCAATTAAATGTTTCTGAGGACGATGTGGTTGCCATGAATAGGAGAATGATTGGTGGTGATGTATCTCTAAATGCTACAATAAAAAGCGACGGTGAGACTGAAGAAGAGTGGCAGTCCTTGCTTGCTGACCCAGATGAGGATCATGTTGAAAAATTTGTGCACAGCGATGAAACTAGAGAAAGAAGAACTATCCTAATGAAATCACTTACTGTTTTAAACAATAGGGAAAAAAGTATCATCTTAGACAGAAGGTTGAAAGAGCCACCTTTGACGCTTGAACAGCTAAGTGAGAAGCATGGAATAAGCCGGGAAAGAGTTCGCCAGATTGAGAACAAGGCGATTGATAAGCTTAAAGCTAAAATTGTGGAATATTCTTAAATTAAGTATTTTTGTCTCTGAAGGTACTTTGTTTATAAACCCCTATAACGTCTAGCCTATTAGTAAAATAACCGAGTTCATCCAAGGCTCTTTTTACAGACCAGTCTTCTGGATGCCCCTGGATGTCGGCGAAAAATTGTGTTGCCTCAAATGAGCCTCCCAACATATAGCTCTCCAGTTTAATCATATTAACATTATTGGTCGCAAATCCCCCCATCGCTTTATACAAAGAAGCTGGTATATTTCTTACTTGGAAAAGTATAGATGTGATTACTTTCTTCTGTCGCTTTATTAGAATTTTAGGCTTTTTCTCCATCACCAAAAACCTAGTAGTGTTGTTTTTATTATCCTGAACATTAGCTCGTAGTACCTTTAATCCATAAATCTTAGCAGCTATTTTTGAGGCTAATGCACCTTTAAACTTATCATTTTCTTCCGATATTAGTCGAGCTGACCCTGCGGTATCATAGCCTGCAATCGTTTTTATCTTATTCATTTTTAGGAATTTCTTACATTGGCCAAGAAGAACTGGGTGACTTGTTGCTGAAGTTACCGTTTTTAGACTAGACGATTTAGTCCCTAACATGCAGATATCAACAGGCAAAAAATACTCTGCTGTTATAAAAAGCTTTGAAGCTGGTAGAAGTGAATGAATATCAGCGACCCTACCATAAGTTGAGTTGTCTACAGGTAGAATGGCTTTGTCAACTTTACCTTTTCTCACGGCTTCAATTGCTTCCTCAAAGGACTCGCAAGGCACAACTAAAGGGTCTTTGAAAAATTTAGTTGAAGCTTGATGTGAATATGAACCTAGAGCTCCTTGAAATGATATTTTCAGAATTTTTTCTTTCATAATTTCTTTAACATGCACATTTTGTCGCGCTCATTTTAAAAATCAGTTGTAGAATATTTTTCAATTTTTTATATAACATATAATATTATTCGAATTTAGGAACAAAAAACATGGATACCTTCGAGTGGACTAAAATAGGTGGAGCACTTTGTGGAGCTCTTCTCATTTTTTTATTATTGAACTGGGGTACTGAAATAATTTACCATAGTCACGACGATTACTATGGAGAAGAAAAATTGGCCTACTATCTTGAGGTTGAGGTCAGTGATGATGGAAAAGAAGAAAACACTGAAGAGGTTGTTGATTTCGCCACATTGCTTGCCAGTGCGGATATAGAAAAGGGCAAGAAAGTTTTTGGTAAGTGTAAGTCGTGCCATAAGCTTGAGGATGGAGAGAACGGAGTGGGACCTCACCTTTATAAGGTTATAAATCGGGATATTGGTTCAATAGAGGGGTTTAAGTATTCGAAAGTACTTGCAGGTTTAGAAGGTGTCTGGAATATAGAGGAACTCAATAAATATCTTACTAAGCCGTCCGAGTATGCTCCTGGAACCGCAATGAGTTTTGCCGGTCTTAAGAAGGATAAAGATCGAGCAAACTTGATTGAATATTTAAATTCATTATCTGAGTAGAAGTGTCTATCAGTTAACACTTGCCTTTACAAAAAAACACAATTAACATAAGAACAAAAGAAGAACAAAAAAATTTTAAAATATTATATGGATCATTTTGATTTTTCCGATATTGAATACCTAGAGTTTTTACCAGGGTTATTTCTCAAAAGAGGTAGTGTCCATCAGATAACAGGACCGTCAAGATTTATTTTTGCACTCATTACTGCAAGAAATATAAAAAGTTACATCACGTGGATAAGAAGAAAAGAATGCACTGTTTCTCTTTATCCTGATGGACTTACAT
Organism: uncultured Alphaproteobacteria bacterium; assembly: GCA_902611475.1. Taxonomy (GTDB): domain Bacteria; phylum Pseudomonadota; class Alphaproteobacteria; order Rhodobacterales; family Rhodobacteraceae; genus CACIJG01. The sequence goes on along the minus strand of CACLZW010000034.1, from coordinate 3,595 downwards.
CTTGGGTGGATATAAACAAAATCATTTTGGTAGATACAATGACGAACCAAGAGTCTACATGGGTAATGGAAGAATTTTTAAAATCAGGTGTAAGTGAGCTTTTAGTGTGCGAGCTACATAAACCAATTCAATATTCTAGTCTACGAAGAATAATCCTGTCTTTCAAAAATGTAAGAGAAGAAAAATATTCAACTCTTCCGATAATATTGTTAGTTTCTTCTTTTCAAAGTGAAATAATAGGTGTTGAGAGTAGATGGTATATGAAGCCCAGCTTTTTGATTGATTTATCTACAAAAAAAAACCGTTCTTTTTTAGAAGAACGATGGGAGTTGGTATGTAGTAAATCAAGATTTAAACTCTCATCATGGGTAATCAAGGCTAGACAACAAGTCTATAATAGAAGAACTATTAATGTATATAAGACTACTCCATAGTCTACTGGGGTGATTTGCCCAAACCACCCCCCCCCAGGGGTTTTCACAACTAAAATATCACCTTTTTTTCCTTCTATCTGATCGGCATACTTCAATACCTCAACACTACCACTATTTCTCAAAAGACTAGTTGATCCAACTTTACCTGATCCTCCGCCTAATAGTCCTGGCGGACCGATGGTCCTGTGACCAGACAGAACTGAAATTATCATCGGTTCTAAAAAAGAGATTTTGCGCACTACACCGTCACCCCCATGGTACTGCCCTACGCCTCCAGAGCCTTTACGTATTGAAAATTCTTCTAATATAACAGGATACCTAAACTCAAGAGTCTCAGGATCAGTTAATCGGCTGTTAGTCATATGGCTATGAACAGCAGAGGTGCCTTCGTAAAAACTACCAGAAAAGTCTATCCCTGCACCCGTGCCACCACAAATTGTTTCATAATATTGAAAATTTTTATTACCCCAAGTAATGTTATTCATAGTTGTCTGAGCAGCCGCTTGAAGGCCAAAACCTATTAATAGTGCCGATGTAACAGCCTGGCTAGTCTCGACATTACCTGCTATTACTGCAGCTGGATACTCGGGGGATAACATACTTGCTCTCGGAATTTTTATCTTAATAGGTTTCATGATTCCAGAGTTCATTGGAATATTTCCCCCAGTTAGTATTCTAAATGCATATAATACAGCCGCTCTAGTTACAGGTAGGGGAGCATTATAGTTGCTTTCCAGTTGCATAGTGGTTCCATTAAAGTCAACCTCTATCGAACTATAATCTTTATTGGGCGTTAGTTCGATTTGAATTTTTCTTGCTGCACCTGATAAATCATTATCCATCCGGTATGTAATCTTAGTGCTTTTTATTGTCTTAATTGACTCTCTAACAGCGTTTTCAGCATTTTGACAAACAAGTTCTTGAAACCTGAAAACGGTTTTAAGGCCATATTTATCAACTACTTTCAGTAATTCTGTTTCTCCTTTTTTGCATGCCGCAATTTGAGCTTTCAGATCAGCAATATTGATTGATGGAGATCTAGCTGGATATGATCCCGATAAAAGTTTTTCTTTAATTTCTTTTTCTCTAAAAATACCCTTATCTACGATTTTCCAGTTATCAATATAAATACCTTCTTCATTAATATCTTTACTGTTGCAGGGCATGGACCCTGGAGTGAGTCCACCTATGTCAGTATGATGCCCTCTAGCTGCTGTATAAAAAATTATTTCAGATTTTTCTGAATTCCAAATAGGGTTCACTATGGTTATGTCTGGGAGATGAGTTCCACCATTGTAAGGTGCATTCATGGCGAAAATGTCACCAGATGATAAGGTAGAATTATTTTTTATTATAGACTTTACTGTGGAGTCCATAGACCCCAAATGAACTGGCATATGTGGAGCATTGGCTACCAATTCACCATTCTTATCAAAAATAGCGCAGGAAAAATCTAGCCGTTCTTTGATTGTTATTGACTGCGCTGTCTTTTCTAAAACAAAACCCATTTGTTCCGCAATTGACATAAATAAATTATTAAATACTTCAATTTGTGCGGACTCAGTGTGTCTCTTTGGTTGAAAAGTCTTCACTCTTTTGAGTTTGATTGCACCACTCTCTTGAAGAGTACTTTCCCAGCCTCTCTTAAGTAAAATTGAAGTCTGGGAGCCTACAAGCACAGCAGGTCCCACAATCTTTGAGTTTTTATTTAAATTGCGTATTGGAAAAAATTTACAATCATTCCATTCTCCGTCAACATAAACCTTTTCAGTTACTATCGATGCCTTTTTACTTGTTGATTTTTTAAGAGCTAGCTTGTTTTTTATATCTACGTCGGTTCCACCAATAGCTTCAACAAAAACGGACTCTATAACTAACTTTTTCGAAACAGGTTTGAACCCGAAAAGACGGAAATAGGTCCGACTAAATATTGATTGTAAATTGGTTATCGTATTAAACTCCAAATCTAGGCTGGTGTCTGTTCCATCTAGTTTGATAAGCAATTTAATTATGTGAGTTATGTTATTCTCTGTGATATTTTGTTTTTCAAGAGTCTCCGTCGTTGAGGTAATAAGACTGTCAGCAATAAGTGCGCTTTCTAACAGTGTCTCTCTTGTAAGATTTTTTTCAATTATCATGCTCTTATTAGTTCTTATCTCAGCTAAACCCATACCATAAGCTGAGAGTACGGAAGCATGGGGGTGAATAAGACAGGTTTTCATGTCCAATATTTCTGCTATTGAACAAGCGTGCTGCCCAGCAGCACCTCCGAAAACAGTTAGGCAATATTCTCGTAGGTCATAACCTCTTTGAACAGATATTTTTTTAATGGCTTCAGCCATACTATTGTCTGCAACGCTAATAAACCCCTCTGCAATTTCTTCGATGGGAACATTCATTTTGTTACTTAGTTGGTTAAAAAGAATCTTGGAGGCACGGAGCGACAAACTTTTTTTGCTATTATCACCAAATGTTTTTGGGAAATAGTTAGTATGAATTCTTCCCGTAACCAGGTTACTATCTGTAATTGTTAACGGTCCTCCTCTATCGTAACAAGCTGGACCTGGCGTTGCTCCTGCACTTTCTGGCCCTACAATTAATCGCCCAGATTTTTCTGAAAGAATGCTACCGCCACCTGCAGCAATAGTGTTTATGTTTAACATCGGAATTGAAATACGAATTCCATCAATTTTATTGTTTACTGTCCGCTCCAATTCCCCAGAATAATGCCAAACGTCAGTAGAAGTTCCTCCCATATCAAAGCCAATTATTTTGTGTTCTTTGTCCAGAGCGCTAGTTTTGATTCCACCTATTACCCCTCCAGCAGGTCCAGACAGAATTGAATCTTTTCCAGAAAAAAGACTTGCATTTGTAAGTCCTCCATTAGATTGCATAAAGCTAATTTTCTCACTTATATCTCCTTCAAACTCTGAGTAGAGGGATTCAATATACCGATTTAAAACCGGGCTTAGGTATGCATCTGCAACAGTCGTATCCCCCCTCATGACGTATTTCATAATTTGAGATGTTTTATAACTTAACGAGATATGTGAAAAACCTGAGATCTTCGCTACTTGTTCTGCTTCTTTTTCATGTTTATTGAATTTGCAACTATGCATGAAAACAATTGCACACGATTTTTTTTTCACATTTTTTATTTT
>CACLZW010000033.1 GCA_902611475.1 uncultured Alphaproteobacteria bacterium | reverse complement strand
ATGTAAAAGGTCAAAGGGAAAAAGGCGGTTTTAGAATTGAAGGCTCAGCTTTTTCAGGGGTTATTAAAGATACCTTTGCCACTACAAGTTATTTCACTCCAGACTTTTTGAAAAGAAGGATTTGGGTCAGCACACAGGATGGAACACCTCTAGAAATAAAAACTCGAAGGTTGAGAAATAAAAAAGTGTCCTTTAATGATAAAAACTACTCTATAACAGAATGGGAGATATCGGGCGATTTGGAATTAACGCTGCAATATGATCAAGAAAAAAATTGGGTTGGGAGCGGCTTTACTGTTGGAAACTATCCAGCTAGTTTTATTCTGAGTAATAGAAAAAATAATATCCACAAAATATGGAAAAACAGTTGAATAAGTCAATATTGATCACAGGGTGTTCAACGGGTATTGGAGCAGCTCTTGTTGCGGAGTTTCTGAGACAAGGCTTTCTTGTTTTTGGATCTATAAGAGACAAAAAAATGGAAGTGCCTCTTAAGAAGAAATATGGTGATAATTTTATTCCTTTACTTTTTGATGTAACCAACCACACACAGATATCCAAAGCATACAAAAAAGTTAAATTAACTTTAAAAGGGGCTAACTTAGGTATTTTGATTAATAATGCAGGAATTGCAAAATTAGGGCCTGTTGAACACATTTCTAGTGAAGAATTTGATCTTCACCTTAAAACAATGGTTTTAGGAACTTTTAACTGTGTTCAAATATTTCTGCCATTGCTTGGTGCAAAAAACAAATGTTCTCCTGGTAAAATTATAAATATAAGCTCCGGAGGAGGATCAATTGGGCAGCCTTTTATGGCGTCTTATTGTTCAAGTAAACATGCTCTTGAAGGGTTTTCCGAGTCTCTTCGTCGTGAACTGTTAATTTATGGTATCAAAGTAATAATTGTCGCACCAAGAGCTTTTAAAACTGAGATTTGGGATAAATCAAACATAGACGGAAGAGCTGTTGATTTTAAAAAGACGGTATATAATCAAGCCTTCAATAAATTTACAAATTTTATCAAAGGATTATCAGAGCAAGGACAAGATGTTCGAGTTTTAGCACAAAAAATCTACAAAATTTCAAGTCTAAAAAATCCTAGAGTCAAATACTCAATGGGACCATCAGGGGTACAGTTTTACCTGATCCGCACTTTACCAAAAAAATTAATAGATAAAATACTGGGGAAATACTTTCTTCTTGCTAGATAGATTGATCGCTGTTTGTTTCGGGGAACCTAAACATTAGTAGTAATGGCAAAACCTTCAGAGTGATTGGAGCAATAGCGTATAAACAGGTTAACCAAAATAATAACTTCTCTGAATTACCACCTAAGGGATCAAAATCAACTGCGTAAAGAAACAACAAAACGAATCCTCCTGAAAAAGCTGCGGCGGTCTTGTTTATAACAGATAAAATTGAGAAGAAAGTTCCAGACCGATTGCTCTTCACTATTTTAAGATCTTCATCTAAAAGGTCTGCCTGAATAGACGTTGGAAGAGCAGAATCTGCACTCACACAAATACCGGTCAATAGACATATTACCGAGAATAGAAAAATACTGTCAGTATTCATAAAAAATACTAATGAGAAAACAATCATGGAAAAAAATATTGAGGCGCACCATAAATCACTTTTTTTAAAGAGCTTACTTATTTTAATCCATAGTGGTACGCTTAACACACCCGATAATAAATATAAAAGCATAAGTAACCCTACTAAATCCTCTCTTTGTAGTTTATGGATTACAAAAAAAGCAAACAAAGCTCCCGGAATTCCATTCGCAGCGGCATTAAAAAACTGACTTAAGAAAAAGTATTTTAATTTTTTTCTAACTAGTATGGCTTTAACCACACTAAATATTTCTGACTTGTTTTGATGTGCTATACACCTTTCTTTTAAAACAAAAGCGGAAATTATTATCGTTAGTGGGTGGCTAATAAAAATTACTGTGGCTATATTTTCAAGAGCTTGTGTGGATCCCTCGGCCATAGCATACATTAGAGCTGCTAAAATTGTCCCCAAAAGAAAGAAGCCTTCACGAAAAAAGGTTATTCGAGATCTCTCAACATACTCTCCACTTAATTCCGCTCCTAAACTATAAAAAGGAGGAGTATAAAGTGATAGGCCTATGGTCAGTATCACTATATAAAACGCAAAGTGTTGGAAAGCGAATGTACCCGGATTAGATCCAAAGAGACCCCAGACCCCAAAGAGAGTAAAGGGTAATGATATCAGCAACCAAAACTTTCTTTTTCCAACGGGAACATTCAAGTTGTCACTTGCCCAACCTACTAAAGGATCTAAAATTCCATCTAACAAACGTACAACTAAAAATATAACTCCGATCCCCAGAAGAGAGATGCCAAATTGCCTAGCATAATGCTCGCTGACAAAAATAAAGAGTGGAAATATTATCAGTGCCAAAGACAGTGCGTTTGATGCATAAATAATGTGTTGTAAATAATTTTGGCGCAAAAGAAGCTAATTTTTCTTTAGAGTCACCTGGGTTACATCACCAGCACCGGAAAAAAAGAATGACGCACAAGAGGTTAAGTAAAAGTTCCACATCCGCCTAAATCTATCATCAAATCCCAGCTCAGATATTCTGTCCCACTTACTATTGAATCTTTGGGACCATATGCGAAGAGTCTTAGAGTAACTTTGTCCAAATTCCTTACTTCTGATAAATTCCAAGTCCGCACTACGAATTTGGTTAACAAGAGCCGTATAACTCGGGAGCATACCTCCAGGAAAAATATACTTTTGAAGAAAATCAACACTTTTCCTATATTTAGGAAAATACTTATCATCAATGGTTATAACTTGTAGACATCCTAGACCACCACTTTTGAGAGAATTTTTGATAGTTTTAAAATATATAGGCCAATATTTTTCTCCAACGGCCTCAAACATTTCTATTGACACAATACCATCGTAAACACCCTTTTCATCTCTATAATCTTGCAGAAGAAATGAGCTTTTATCCGCCATACCCAATTCAAACATTCTTTTTTTTGAATAATCTAATTGTTCTTTAGACAACGTCAGACCCGTGAGTTTGACACCTCTAGTCTTGATAGCATGTTCAGCAAATCCCCCCCATCCACAGCCAATTTCCAAGACGCTGTCACCCTCTTTCAAATTTAAATTTTTGCATATTGATTCATACTTATTTGTTTGCGCGCTGGATAGCACTTCTTTTTTGTTTTTGAAAAGCGCAGACGAGTAAGTCATCGTTTTGTCGAGCCATTCTCTATAAAATTGATTGCCTAGATCGTAATGATAGGAGATATTTTTCCTTGCTTGGAATTTCCAATTAGACTTCAACCAGTGGTTAAGTCTTTCATACAACCTTACAACGCTGGTTCCGATTAAATCATCATAGATATCATCGCCTGCTAGGAGGAAAAAATCTAATACTGCTTGAAGGTCTGGTGTATCCCACCAACCATCCATATATGATTCTGAAAATCCATTTTGACCCTCGCGCACAAGTCTTGAGAAGAAATGTTCATTCTTCACCACTATATAGGCATTAGCTCCGGGTTTTTTGCTCTCAACAATAAACTTTCTGTTGTCTGGAAGTTGGATTATTAGACTACCCGCATTAGGGCTTTGTATCATTTTAAATATTGAAGAAAACCATCTTGGTAGATTAGGTTGGCCTTTAACATCTTTTAAAAATTGTTCCTTCATCTTTCCCCCCAATTAACCTAATTATAAGGTACAATTTTGACTCTCTTAAAATACAAAATTAAAGCATTCCAGTGTATTAAAATCAACACTTTTACCAACATAAGTGGATAACAAAAAAAAGCCTTAGCTAATGTCCAGTCATTAAAGTCCTGATATCTTCCCGTTTGACTAGCAATTAGAAGTGAACCGTCTTCATCTTTTTCGTTAATCTTAATAGAAAGTTTTTTGTCAGGAGGTAAAATCGTAAAATGGTACGTTTGGGCCATATCTATAAATGGAGACACGTACATATCTTTCTTAATAGAGTGCCTAACCCTTCCGTCTGGATCGGGTTGACTACATGATACATATTCGATTTGCTCTCCATATGTATTTTTTACTTCGTAAATGACGGAATTTAATTGGTTCTTAGAGTAGCAGTAAAAAACGGACAATGGGCTAAAGCCAAGTCCTAAAACTCTGGGGAAACTCAATAAATAGACTTTATCCGGTTTAGTAAATCCCGCCTCTTTAAGTTTTTTGTTCACCCATTCTCTTAAACGTAGGTTGCTTCTATCCCCATGATCCTTTTCATACAGAGAAACCATTCCCCATCTATTTAACCTGAAAAACCAAGATGTCTTGTCAAATTCTACTAATTTATCAATATCTAAAAAAAGGCTGAAGACGCTGTAGCGAAAAAAATGTCTTTTTGGTTTTAACCGCATGTGCATAACAGATCCAAAATAAACACACGATTTTACCATTAATTTACATCTTTCTCTTGGACCAGCTGGGCTCACAACCCAGTAGTTTTGCGACATGTAGGCCTGAGTTTAAGCCATCTTCATGAAAACCAAAACCCATTTTTGCACCCGCAAAGTACAAACCATTTTCACCCTGAAGAGCATTTAATTTTTTTTGCGCATTTAATGTATCAGAGCCATATACAGGGTGAGAATATGAAGTTTTATAATATACAAGACTTGGGTCAATTTCTTTGCTAGGGTTAAGTGAAACAAAATAATTTTTTTTGCCTTTTATACTCTGCAGTTTGTTCATCCAGTAGGTCACCTCAATGGGTTTATTGAGGGAGTTTTGAACGTTACTTGTAATGAAATTCCAACTAGACCACACGTCTTTTAACTTCGGCATGTGCGTATTATCAGAATGAAGTACTACTTTATTCTTAGATACCTTAAACATTTTTAAAGTATCTAGCTCCTCTTTACTAACGTCTCCAATTAAATCTGTAGTTTCTGGACCATCACAAGCTAAAATGACTTTATCAAATACCATCTCACCAAACCCATTTCCTGCTAGTAAATTACACTTTTTATTCCTTCTTGTAATTGCTTTTACGGGAGTATTTAGAAATGCCTTTTTGCCAAGTCTTCTTATAATTTTGTCTACATACTGCCTTGAACCACCATCAACTGTTCTCCACTCAATTGGGGCATTGAGAAGGTCCAATAGGCCATGATTTTCAAAGAATTTCAGATAACTTAATGCTGGAAAATCTAAGATACTACCAGTTGGTACAGACCAAATTGCAGCGCCCATGGGAACAACAAACATCTCCGAAAACCAACTGCCAAAATTGTAGTTCTGCAGAAATTGGCGCATGTCAAAATATGTAAATTTGCTATCAGCCATGAATCTTTTAGCAATATTCTTAAATCTATAAACATCATAAAGACCCCTTAAATGATCTATATTTAATAAGTTTTTACGTTGAGCAAAAAAGGAATTAAAGTTTTGGCCTGCGTACTCTAATTTTCCGTCAGCAAGCGAGAATCCAAAAGACATATTTGAACTTTTTGTTACTACCTTTAAGTCGTTAAATAATCTTGTGAGGTTAGGATAGTTTTTTTCATTATAAACAATAAATCCCGTATCCACGAAAATATCTTCTTGCTCGAGCTCAATTTTTACCGTATTAGAGTGCCCGCCGAAGTAACTGTTTTTTTCAAATAACGATACCTCATGTTTTTCAGATAGCGCCAATGCTGCTCCAAGCCCAGATATTCCTGACCCTACTACCGCTATCTTCATCTTATATATCCGAAATAATTTTTTTAAATTCAGAATATTTATTAAGGGCTCTGTCACGACCAAACTTTAAGTCAACGATGGAAGTGGAAGGGCGACTTTTTTCATGAATATTCCAACTTTTGGGCGCCATCCTGCAAAACTTTTCACTTTCGGGGGTAGGTTTGAAAGTTAGTCCTAAGAATTTCATTTGATATTTACCATCAGGATCAAATTTTTTTGCTTGCAATTCAGGGTTAAATACTCTGAAAAAAGGACTAGCGTCAGGACCTGAACCAGCCACCCATTGCCAACCCATTGCGTTTGAGGCTGGATCCCAATCAATTAAACAGTCTTCAAACCATTTTAAACCATGCCGCCAGTCAATGAGGAGGTGTTTAGTCAAGTATGAAGCTACTATCATCCTTACCCTGTTATGCATTCTACCTGTGACATACATTTCTCTCATTCCCGCGTCCACAATTGGTTGTCCGGTCAAGCCTCTTTTCCATTTATTTAGCTCATCCTCGTTCACTCTCCAAGGGAAATGATCCCATTCGGCTTTCCAATTTTTTCTAAGAATGTGAGGGCTAAAGTAAGAAAGATACCAAGCAAAATCACGCCATGCTAATTGCCTTATAAACATCTCTTTTTCTTTGAACTCTACATCTTTATAACCAACAGCCGAATGCCAGATTTCTCGAGCGGAGATTTCACCATAGGCAAGGTTCTCAGAAAGGTTTGAGCTTTCTGTCAAATCAACCCTATCTCTTGCTTGTCCATAATTTTTAAGTCTCTGATGAAGAAAGCTATTTAGATTTTTTTTAGCTTTTTCCTCACCAACATGTACACTTTCAATTAAATACTCTTTTCCTTGGCCTATATCCTTATCCAATTTCCACTCGCTAAGATAATCACTCTTTGGCCATTTGAGAGGAGCTGTAAGTTTTGTGGGCTTTGGTACTATTTGTGTTACTTCTTGTTTTGATAATGCTCTCCAGAAAGGCGTAAATACTTTATAGTATGATCCCGCATTAGTTTGAGTTTTCCAGGGTGAGTGCAAGAGAAGTCCTTCGGTAGACTTTACTTCAACTCCTTGTTCCTTAAAATAGGATTTGATTTCACTATCTCTTTTAACCGAATTTTCATCATATAGCCTATTCCAAAAAATTTTAAAGTCGCCAATCGACGATCTTAATTCTTTTAACACATAAAGTGGATTACCTTTTTTTAAAATAAGTTTTGAACTATGTTTCTCTAAATCTAAAGAAAGGCTCTCTATTGACAATCCTAGCCTCCACCTAAATGCTGCTCCAGCATTATCAGTATGCTCATCCAATATAAACAATGGGATTATGGGCCTACCATTTAGCGTTGCATTGTAAAGAGCTGGGTTATCACTCAAACGAAGGTCTCTTCGAAACCAAACTACATTTACACTCATAATAAATCCGATTATCTAAAGGTGTCGATCGAGGCCACTCATCAATTTCTCAACATCGTTGCCCGAGGTGTAGTGAACAAAACTCAATCTTATTACTCCCTCATGGATATCTACATCAAGTGCCTGAAGAAGACGGACCGCATAAAAGTCACCAGTACCTACCGAGACATTTAGTTCGTTTAATTCTTTTGCAAGCTCAATATTTGATTTTTTTGTTACTATGGCAACTGTTGGAACTCTATCTTCAATTTCGTAAGAGCCCAACAATCTAATATCTTTTTTGGTTTTCAAAAAATCGAGCAAAGGTTTCAGTAATTTCTTTTCTTGATTAGAAATTAGATTATTTAGCTTATCAATACATGAACTTGATGATAATTCGCTATTCAGATGATGGTCACTGAGAGAATCGTAGTAGTCATAGATGCCACCCAACGCGGCGACTTGAGCATGATCAGGTCCAGCAGGTGTGAATCTCCTATTTGGAAATTCTTGATTAAAATAATGACATTGGCTCTCTAATTCTGTAGCCAAACTATCTGAAACATACATAACGCCAAGATGTGGCCCAAATGTTTTATAAGATGAAAATAGATATATATCCGGACTAAAATCATTGATTTGCGGTATCCCGTGAGGTGCATAGCTTACTCCATCCACACAGGTAAAGGCACCTGCTTCTTTAGCTATTGTACAAATGTCTTTAACGGGGTTTACTTGGCCTATTATGTTAGAAGCATGCGGAAACGCTATCAAACAAACAGTTTTATCAACTAGTTTTTTCAAATCATCTAAATAAAGGCTGCCATTAGACCTTACCTTCCACTCTCTGACCTCAAAGCCTTGGCTTGCTAAATTTCTCCATACGCCGGTATTAGACTCATGATCTTGATTGGAGACTATGATAACCTTTTTTTTATTTTTTGATAACCGAAGCGCATTAGCTAAAACATACGTATTTTGAGAAGTTGAAGGACCCACGTGAAGATTTTTTAACGGAACTCGCAATAATTGAGCAATTTTTTTACAACTGTTATCCATTTCTTCACCAGCCTCAATAGACCCGTTGAAATACCCATAAGGTTGTACCTTTGTTGTTTGATAAAACTTTGTAAGTTTATCTACTACAAACTTACATGGGAAACTTCCCCCAGCATTTTCAAAGAATGCTTTTTCACTAAGGGGGTTATCTGCGTCGAAGGCATAAAAATGACCTCTAACAAAGTTTAAATCAAAATCTTTCATCTCACAAAGGTGGTTTTACTTAGATCCTTGACCCCTAGACGTCGCATTAACTAAACACGCCATATTGCCACTTGGATGCTTGTTTTCATGCATTAACTGATGCGCATGACCAATCTGCTCAAAATCATATGTTTCCGACAAGCACGGATCCACCTTTTTTTGGATAACTAATTCATTAACTGCACTTGCTTCATCGTCATTTGCTACATGTGATCCCTGCAACCTTTTTTGATGCATCCAATGATATCTTAAGTCAAGAGTGACATTGTAGCCAGTTGTACCAGCACAAACGACTACCATACCACCAAGAGCACATACAAAACCGGACGTGGGCAAAGTAGCTTCTCCTGGATGTTCAAATACAATTTTTGGGTTTGTCCTCTCTCCAAGTATGTCCCATATAGCTTTACCAAAAGATCTAGCTCCCGCCATCCACTCATTGAATGCAGGATCATCTGTATCGGGTAGTGGTCCCCAATGGCTAAAATCATTTCTATTTATTACACCAACAGCTCCTTTATCCATACAAAACTGTCTCTTCCCTTCATCAGATATTACAGCTATTGGCTTTCCTCCTAACGCAGAGACAATCTGTAATGCCATGGCGCCGAGTCCACCAGCCGCTCCCCAAACAAGAACAACATCATCTTTTTCCACAGTATGTGGAGCCCAGCCCATAAGCTGCCTGTAAGCTGTTGATGCACAGAGCATATAACACGCCGACTCCTCCCAGGTGAGATGGTCAGGCTTCTTCAAAATTTGATGTGATTGCGCTTTAGCAAATTGACAATATGACCCATAATTAGTTTCGTAGCCCCAAACCTTAGCTGAGGGCGCAAGCATTGGGTCCTTGCCTGATAATACCCAAGGGTCATCAGCTTGCCAAGTACCAGAATGAATCACTACCTCGTCGCCCACCTTGACATTGGCAACGTCATTTCCAACTTTATATACGATACCTGAGGCATCTGAACCACCAGCATGAAAAGTCTCAGGCTCACCTTTCTTTTGTCGTGTTGCTATAACATCTACAGGGTACCCAAGAGCCGCCCAAACATTATTATAATTTATCCCCGTAGCCATAACATAAACCAAAACATCTTTTGGCCCAATCGTTGGAACATCTATTACTTCACTTTTCCATGCATCAATCGGCTTACCAAATCTATCCTGTCTAACCATAAATGCATGCATTTTTGATGGAACCTCTCCAAGAGGTGGTTGGTCGCCTAAATCATATAGTTCTTTCGTGCTCACATTACTCTCCATAAATTTGTATTTTTAAACTAGTGTGTTCCCCATTTAATTTTGCATAATTCTGCGCTTCTACCTTCAAAATCCCATACACGACCAAACGCTCGAACTCGCCCTTTTTCAGCTGTTGAAATAATAACCTCCGGTCCCATCCAATATGTTGAGTTTTGGAAAGTTACTGGCTTCCCTTTCTCCAAGCCTTCAATAGGCTTAATAACCCCCTGAATTTTTTTTCCAACATTTACTATTCGCTTTTCACCTTCTGTTTTGTACTCAACTGGAGATCGCTCACTACCAAGGTATGTTCCTGTCAATATTGAAAAAAGACCCGTTGTACCACCAACTTTTCCAGAGAATATTTTATCAAGAGCGTTGAAAGCCTCATCTCCTGCACTATCATCGATAAATGCTCCGATAGTCCAATTTCCTCTTGCCATTTTTCCAGGAATTTCCATCAGCATCCCTACATTAAGGCCTGAGAGATCTACATCACAAAAGTGTCCATTATCTATTCTTACAGCTAACCACGTTTGACAATAACCCTCTGTAGGAGGATGATCTCCAAGACTTACGGCACAAGGACAAAACACAGTACAATTACAATTTAGTGCGAGCTCTCCATTTATAGCCCAATCTACTTTCTCCGAACCCATATCCTATACTCCTAAAGTTTCAGAACCAAACTAACACGGTTCCAGAACCAATCAAGATTAAAGATAGTGGTTTTGAGATATATTTTCCATAATCAGGAATTTTCTCTAACATCATGAAAAAAGTCATTATAGCCATAAAAGCCAAATTCATAACTCCCCCGACAAAAGCTAAAGCCATTAGAGCCCAACAGCAGCCAAGACAAAACAATCCGATCGATACCCCCATGTTGAAGGACCCACTATTCCCACTCTTCCAGTTCTGTAGGAAGAAAGTAAAAGGCCTTTGGCATTTGATTAGACATGCTTCTTTATATGCACTGAGCTGATATAATCCTGCTAATACTAGAAAGCCAGAACTGATTAGAGAGCTCACAAACGCTCCCTGATCATTTAGCATATAAAGCCTTCCAAGAAAAACCTGTGTTAAAGACATTAAAATAGAAAAAATCATCCAGATACTTAAGAAACCTGTAATGAACCACCAAAAACTATTTTCTCTTTTTCCACCACTTTCCAATATATCTTCATATGTTTTGAGCGTTGGAATTATAGTAGGTGACATCATCGCGATACTCATTAAAAACCACATAAAAAAAACCCCAATGATATTTAAGTCCGAAACCGAATTGCTGCAAATCTCTACTACCCTTGTGACGAAATTTGCATTATTCGGTAAAAGACTCTCTAGTGCCATTACCACAATTGCAATCCATGCGATTAATAAGACAGTATAGAAAATAATCCAATTATTTATGCGATTGGTTATATTTGCCATTTGTATACTATTAACCGAATAAAAAGCTTTTTTTGATGATATACTTTTTAACCAAAAACTATTCCTTACATGATGCGTTGCATAAAAAGTCAAATATTTTTTTATGCTTCAATGTTTCAAATTTAAACGTTTTTCTATTATTATTATGCTTAAGCAATTTTCACAAAATTAAATGTCTTTTTTATATTGTTACCTTTTATGCTATTGGTACTTATCAATAATCAAACCCATAATCCTTATTCAATTCTTTTAGATAGACCATAAAAAATCCAACATGAAACAAGCTCAAAGTTCTATTTCGATAAATTCATTATATTGCGCGATTGATAGCAAAGTAATACTTAGTGATATAAATTTCAATTTAAATTCGGGGCAGTCGATTACTATTACAGGCCCAAACGGAGTTGGCAAGACACTTCTTTTGAACACAATTGTTGGATTCAAATCAATTTTCAAAGGCAAAATATTGATAAACAAAATAAATCTTTCCAATGATCCTTCAAATAGGCAGGAACACATAGGATATTACGGGCATAAAGCATCTATCCATGCTGGGCTAACGGTAATGGAGACAATAGAATATTGGAAAGGCTATTACAGCTCGGATGCTTATACTAGCGAATTGATAAAATTCTGGGATCTACCAAATAAAACTGTTGAAAGTTGCTCCGAAGGTCAGCGAAAAAGACTAGCCCTAGCGAGACTTTCCTTGATGAATAGAAAGATTTGGATACTCGATGAACCAACAACAAACCTAGATTTTGTTGGCAAAAAAAAATTTTCGGAACTACACACTTCTCATCTTAGGGCAGGAGGCTTGTCGATAATTACTTCTCATGAACCGACACAAGTTAAGGGACATAAAATGATTAATCTAGAAAGACACAGCGGTAAAAATTAAAATGCTAAATATTCTTCGACTAGAATTTCTATTGGTAATAAGGTCTGGTTCACACGTAGTTTTGGCTTTTTCCTTTTTTTTATTCTTTATCCTCTTATTCGCGCTTTCGGCATTTGGTGATAACTTTGTGCTTAGTAATATAGGTCTTACTGCAGTTTGGTTAAGTCTTTTAATGTCTATCTTGCTTACTCTAAACAAAGTAATTCATGAAGATTATGAAATTGGTATTTTGGACTATCTTTTGATCGCCGATATTCCCCTAGAAGTAACGATGTTTTTAAAAACGATTGTTCATTGGGTTTCAGTTGTTATTCCGCTCATAATTATAATTCCAGTTGTCTTGATTACATTTCAAATAAGCTCTGATCATATTTTAAGAATTTTTATAGCGCTACTGTGTGGATCTCCTTCACTCAGCTTTATAGGAACAATGATATCCTGCCTAACATTATCAAACCGCAGTAATTTTCTTCTTACAACTCTTACTATACCGTTTTATTTCCCAACTCTTCTTTTAGGAATTTTCTGCTGCAGTTCCAGCACCACCGATTTATTTGCCTTGGAATATTTGCTACTATACGCAAATACA
>CACLZW010000032.1 GCA_902611475.1 uncultured Alphaproteobacteria bacterium | reverse complement strand
AGCAAGCTGCTAAAAATCAAATAAAAATTGATACTAAAATCAATATGGCTTTTAATAATCTGTGGAATATAAAAACAATTGACACTACATTAAGAGCGATCTTAAGAGCCGCATGCGCTGAGTTTCTGAATAAAAAAACTCCCAAAAAAGTAATTATGTCTGAGTATGTTTCAATAACGGGAACGTTTTATCCAGAGGGTAAGGAACAAAAATTTATAAATGGATTGCTCAATAAAATTATAGAAGATCTTCAAATTTAGTCATTTTTTTCTTTAATAATTTTTTAGGTAGCATTTTCCCAACTAGGCCTCTCTTACCCGTCCAGAACCTAACATCCTCATGTTTTGCAAATAATTTTTTTAATATAATGTTAACTTTTTCATTTTGTGAAAAAGTCATAGCATCTAGAAGAGTTTCTTCCTTATAACGCTGCAAACGAACGCCTTTTCCTTTTTTTAATAGGGGCAACTCTTTAACTGAGAAAATTAACATTTTAAAGGAGGAACTTAAAACAATAACCTTATCACCATTAATTTCCTTCAACCCAATCACTTTATCACCTTCACTGAGTTCAAATATCTGTTTCCCCGTTTTTGTAGAAGATTGTAGAGAGGAAAAATCGACCAAAAACCCAAGACCTTTTTTTGAGAATATTAGACCCTTAGTTCCATGATGAAAAGGAGTGACGCTCACTATAGAGGAAACATTCCCTGTCCCAATTATTAAATTCAGGGGCTCTCCGTAGCCTTTGTCTTTTTTTAGTTGATCAAGTGACAAACTGAACGACCTCCCTTCTGAAGTTATAAATAACAATTGCTGGCTTCTGGACAATTGAGCAACAAATTTAGCTCCATCACCGTCTCGGAATTTAAATGAATTATTATTTAGGCTATGCCCTTTGTAAGACCTTATCCAACCGTTTTCAGATAATACCACTGTAACTGGGAAGTCATCGATTTTAACATCTTGAAAAGATGCACGCGACCCTTCCTCCTCAGGTTCCAACCATGTCTGCCTCTCACTAAGTTCATAACCAGAAAATTTCTTCTTAAGCAGCGCCAATTGATCTTTAACATTTCTCCATTGAAGTCTTTGATCCTCGAGTAAATCCTCTAAAATCTGCCGCTCTTTCATTAATTCCTGTTGCTCTTTTAAAAGGAGCTCTTCGTCTAGCCTTCTCAATGCTCTTAATCTTAGGTTCAAAATGGATTCAACCTGCAATTCACTAAGACCAAATTCTTCAATAATCGCAGTTTTGGGATTATCCTCCTCTCTAATTATATTTATTAAGCGATCGAGATTTATGTATGCCTGTAGCAATCCCTCGATAATTTCCAAACGCTTATCGATGTTCTCTAATCGGTGAGTGGATTTTCGTATCAATATTTCTCTGCGATGATCTAAAAAAGTCTGAAGTAATTCTTTAAGATTACTAACTTTTGGTGAAACACCATCAATCAGAACGTTAAGATTTACAGCGACCTTCGTTTCTAAATCAGTAAATTGGTAAAGTGAAGTTAAGAAATTTTCTTTTTCCACATTGCGCGATCTTGGCTCTATAACGATTCTTATCTCTTTTGCACTCTCATCTCTGACGTTCTGCACGAAAGATAATTTCTTTCCAGAAATTAAATCAGCAATCTTTTCTATAAGTCTTCCTTTCTGAACCTGATAGGGTATTTCATCGATAACTAACTGCCAGTTACCGTGCTTAAGGTCCTCTATGTGATGTTTGGCACGCAGTCTGAAACTTCCCTTGCCATCCGTGTATACTCTAATGATATCTTCTTTATTATCTAAAATAATGCCCCCAGTGGGGAAATCAGGACCTTTAACAATTTCTGATAATTGCTGGATAGTCGAATTAGGCTTATCAATTAGTAGTATACATGCATTTAGTAACTCAACTACATTATGGGGTGGTATGCTGGTAGCCATTCCAACAGCGATTCCTGAGGCTCCATTTGCTAAGAGATGAGGAAAGTTTGCTGGAAGCACACTCGGTTCAAAACCTGAACTGTCATATGTTTCTTTGAAATCTACAGAATTCTCATTAAGACCTTCAAGAAGCTCAATTGAATATTTTGATAGCCTAGCCTCGGTATATCTTTGAGCTGCCGGGTTATCTCCATCGATATTTCCAAAATTTCCCTGACCTTCAATAAGCGGATATCTAACACTGAAATCTTGAGCAAATCTTGCTAATGCATCGTATATAGCCTTGTCTCCATGCGGGTGGTAGTTACCCATAACCTCCCCTACTATTTTCGAACACTTTCTAAAATTTGATTGAGGATACAATCTAAGCTGATTCATTGCGTAAAGAATTCTTCTATGCACCGGTTTAAGACCATCTCTTGCGTCAGGGAGGGCTCTATCCATGATTGTAGACACTGCATATAAAAGATATCTCGTCTCCAATGCTGTTGTAATATCTTGTTTTTGGTCCATTTGTTGAGTATTTATGTAACTTGGTTAGTACTATTTCGGTTTTGAGTTAAATTACTTGGAATAATAATTAAACTCAACATTAGAAATACACAAAAACTAAACTATGTATTTAATTAACCTGTAGAGGGCTAGGAGGATATTTAATGATATTAGAAAATGCCCATATATTTGTTATAGTAGCTTGTCTCCTAGTAGTCATAGTTCTCATGGTTGGCCTAGGTGGGTTTGCTTTTGGTGGAGAATTCAACAGAAAATACGCAAATAAAATTATGCGTTTGAGAATACTTCTCCAAGCTATTGCAATATTATTAATTATTCTTTTTGTTTATTTTTCCAGAGGTGAGTAGTTTGATAAAATTAAATAAAATATATACAAAAACAGGTGACACTGGAGACACGGCACTTGGTAACGGGCAAAGGGTGCTTAAAGATAGTCTTAGAGTAAATGCTTATGGGAACGTTGATGAACTTAACGCTAGTATCGGGGTCGTCACCTTATATGCAACACCGGATTTAAAAAGAAAGCTAAAAAATGTCCAGAATGATCTATTTGATCTAGGCGCCGATTTATGTGTGCCAATTTCCGATAATAATAATAATAGGAGGTTAAGAGTATCTACTTGCCAAATAGAGACACTAGAAACCGAGATAGATGAGATGAACAACATACTTAAACCACTAAATAGCTTCATTCTGCCAGGGGGATGTAAGTCTGCCACTTTCTTACATCTGGCCAGAACTATTTGTCGTCGTGCAGAAAGAAGTGTGGTGAGCTTAAGATCGAAAGAAGAGATAAATGACAATACACTTGTCTACTTAAATAGACTATCAGATTGGCTTTTTGTTGCCTCAAGAGTTGAAAATCAGGAGAATTCAACTGAGGTGCTTTGGTCGCCCGGAAAAAACAAATAAAACGTCTTGTATGAAGTGTTTAACTAGTGCATATTTTGAATTTAAAATAAAACAAAGAGATAAACAATAGATGAAAATATTAGTTCCTGTAAAAAGAGTCCTAGATTACAACGTTAAAGCTAGAGTGAAAGCCGACGGAAGTGGTGTTGACTTAGCGAACGTTAAAATGTCAATGAACCCATTCGATGAGATAGCACTAGAAGAAGCAATTAGAATAAAAGAAAAGGGTAAAGCAGAGGAAATAATAGCGGTTTCGATAGGCATCCAGCAAAACCAAGAGACATTAAGAACTGCACTAGCTATGGGTGCTGACCGAGCCATTTTGGTTGTTGCAACAGATGATGTTCACAAAGACATTGAACCACTAGCTGTAGCAAATATTCTTGCTGCAATTGCTCTCAAGGAAGGTCCGTCTCTAATTTTATGTGGCAAACAGGCCATAGATAACGATTTTAATGCAACAGCCCAAATGCTTTCAGCAAAACTTAAATGGGCTCAAGCTACTTTTGCTTCAGAAATTGATATTAAGGAGGATATTGTAAGGGTAACACGAGAGGTCGATGGCGGACTTCAGACCATAGACGCGAAAATACCAGCAGTTGTATCAGTTGATCTAAGATTAAATGAACCTAGATACGCGAGTCTGCCAAACATTATGAAGGCAAAAAGAAAACCGCTAGAAGAAATCAATCCAGCCGATCTAGGAGTTGAGATAACACAAAGGCTTAAGGTTATTAAAACAAAAGAGCCAGATAGTAGAGAAGCGGGGTTGATCTTAGAAAACATAGATCAGCTTGTTGAAAAAATTCAAGAAAACGTCGGAGGATAGATTTATGAAAATATTGGTTTTGGCAGAAATTAATAACGGCGAGCTCGCCGAGGATCAAACCAGCAAAACTGTATCAGCAGCTGCTACTTTAGGTAAAGTTGATGTTTTGTGTGCTTCTAACCAGTGCTCCGATGCATCAACAAATATAGCAAAAATGGAGAACGTAGAAAATGTCCTAGTGTTAGAAGATGAGCTTTTTGCTCAAGGCCTTGCCGAGAGCTACAGCGAGACTTTGATTGATACAATAAGCTCATATACTCACGTATTTGCGCCTTCGAGTTCGTTTGGGAAAAACGTTCTTCCGCGAATTGGTGGAATGTTGGATGTAATGGTCATATCAGATGTATCTAAAGTTATTTCGGAGGATACTTTTGAACGCCCAGTTTATGCGGGTAATGCAATACAGACAGTGCAGTCTATTGATAAAGTGAAATTGATATCTGTTAGAACCAGCAACTATAGCGCTGTGCCTCTGACGGGAAGTGCAAATATAAAAAAAATAGACTGTAAAAGCAACAACACGCTTACTACTTTTATAGAAAATAAAATGCAAACAAGTGACAGACCTGAACTAACTTCAGCAAAAGTGGTTGTGTCTGGAGGAAGAGGTGTTGGAAGCAAAGAGAATTTTGAAATAATTGAGGGTCTTGCCGATAAACTAGGAGCAGCTGTGGGTGCTAGCAGAGCAGCGGTGGACTCTGGTTTTGCTCCTAATGATTGGCAAGTTGGACAAACTGGTAAGGTAGTTGCACCCGATTTATATGTTGCAGTTGGAATATCTGGTGCGATACAGCATTTAGCAGGAATGAAAGACAGTAAAGTAATTGTAGCGATCAACAAGGATGAAGAGGCTCCAATATTTCAGGTAGCTGATTTTGGACTAGTTGATGATCTCTTTAAAGCTGTACCAGAAATAGAAAAGAAAGTCTGATCAAGGAAACATAATTATCAAATAGTGATCATAAAGAAAAATCACTTTTGCAAGTTTGTATGCAAAATCTTCACGTCACAATTTTTGTCTAATAAATAATTACACAGCTGATCAGCAACAAACACAGATCTATGTTGACCTCCAGTACAACCAAAACCTATTGATAGATAAGATTTACCCTCCCTTTCAAAGGCGGGTATAATTATAGATACCATCTGCAATAAATTTTTTCTAAATGGTGCCCAACTTTTATCTCTATTCAGATAGTCTTTAACCGCCTCGTCAGTCCCATTCAGATTTTTCAAATCCTCCACCCAATTTGGATTCTTTAAAAACCTGCAGTCAAAAATCATGTCTATTCCTGTAGGAGAGCCAATCCTAAAAGAAAAAGACTGCACCATAATTTGAATATTTCTGTTGTTTGCTAGTGGAAAAATAGAACCCAATTTTAATCTTAGTTCATTAGGGCTAGTATTACTGGTGTCTAAAACAAAATCCGCTTTTTCCCTTAGAGGAGCAATTAATTTGAGCTCTCTTTTTATTGATAGCTCTAGATTATTTTCACCGGGAACGGGGTGAGGTCTTCTAGATAAACTAAACCGTTTTATTAAAATCTCTAAACTACACTCTAAAAATAAGATAACCACACGAGATTTTGATAATGTCTTCCAGTTATTTATCTCTTTCATTAAGTTCTGAAAAGAAAAACTCTTCGACCTTAAGTCCAAACCAATGGCCAATGGCTTATCTACTAAGTCTGTAGAGGCTACCTGAGGTATTAAGTGAACAGGCACATTGTCGAGCGTATCAAACCCTTGATCGTCTAATATATGGATAACAGTGGTTCTTCCAGCACCAGACTGCCCTATAACTAATATTAATTCATGCTTGTGCACCATTAGTCACCTTCCATTTCATTTTCATTTTACACTAAAGGACAAGTTAAGAAAAAATTTAACAACGGTACCTAGCGAGGATGTGATTTTAATTGTTTTTTTTTATTATTTGTGATTTACAAAATAATGTAACAAAAGGTAACAGTCAAACAGGAGCGGATATTTGTGAAGCTATTGGATAGGACAGGAGTATAGTAAAATTAGTAACGTGTATAAAAATCTAAATGAAATTGAACTAGTCGAAGAGGCCATTAAGAATCGTGAAGGCAGGTTAGGGAAGGGCGGTTCCTTAATCGTGTTTACCGGAGAAAAGACTGGGAGATCTCCTAAAGACAAACATGTCGTGAGAGAAAAAAGTACAGAAGAGAAGATTTGGTGGGAAAACAACCGGTCAATGACAACTGGCCATTTTGATATACTTCATGAGGATATGTTAGAACATCAAAAAGGAAAAAGGTTTTACTCACAAGATTTACAAGCTTCAACAAACACAAATGAATTTTTCAATATTGAAGTTACGACAGAGTTAGCATGGCATAGTTTATTTATAAGACATTTGCTAAAAGTTCCATCGGAGGAGTCGCTCAATAATTTTGAGCCTGAGTTCAAAATTTTAAATTGTCCTTCCTTTTTTTCTAGTCCTGATCGGCATGGTTGTGTATCAAAGACAACTATTGCAATAAGTTTTGAAAAAAGGCTCGTTCTGATTTGTGGCACTGGGTACGCAGGTGAGAATAAGAAGTCAATTTTTACACTTTTAAACTTTATACTTCCTGAAAGATCTACAATGCCGATGCATTGCTCTGCAAACCACTCTATTTCAAACGAAAATGACGTAGCATTGTTCTTTGGCTTGTCGGGAACAGGGAAGACAACCCTTTCGGCAGACCCAGACAGAGTTTTGATTGGTGATGATGAACATGGTTGGAGTGACACCGGAGTATTCAACATTGAGGGCGGTTGTTATGCAAAAACAATTAATTTAAATTATGAGGACGAGCCACAAATTTTCTCAACTACCGAAAAATTTTCCACAGTAATTGAAAACATGAATTACGATCCAAGCGACCGATCCCTTAAATTTTCAGATGCTTCTATTACAGAAAACATGAGATGTGCCTACCCGATTTCTTATATTAACAATTCATCAAAATCTGGTTATGGTGGAGTTCCTAA
Source organism: uncultured Alphaproteobacteria bacterium (assembly GCA_902611475.1). Classification (GTDB taxonomy): domain Bacteria; phylum Pseudomonadota; class Alphaproteobacteria; order Rhodobacterales; family Rhodobacteraceae; genus CACIJG01. The sequence goes on along the minus strand of CACLZW010000032.1, from coordinate 6,302 downwards.
AAATATAATTTTGCTAACGTGCGATGCTTTCGGCGTATTACCACCTGTTGCTAAACTTACAGCAGCCGAGGCAGTTTTCTATTTCCTCTCTGGTTTCACATCGAAGGTTGCCGGAACTGAAGAGGGTATAAAGGAACCTATTCCCACTTTCTCAACTTGTTTTGGTGCGCCATTCATGCCTCAAAAACCCGAAGTATACGGAAAACTTTTATGGAGAAAGATCCATAGCACAGAACCCGTCTGTTGGTTGCTTAATACGGGATGGAGCGGTGGCAGCTATGGAGAAGGGGAAAGAATATCGATAGAGCTTACTCGAAGGATTCTAAAGTTTATTTTAAGCAACAAAAAAAACTTACAGACGCGGAAAGACCAGTTTTTTAATTTTTGTGTCCCAATTGAAATTGATGGTGTTCCTAAAAACTTACTCAACCCTAGGGAGAATTGGGCAAATGCGAGCGATTATGATAGGTCGGCGACTGAATTAAAATCAATGTTTGTGAATAATTTTCAACAGTTTTCTTCAATTAATGAAAAGGTGGATAGCGTTTACAATTGCTTAAAAAATGACTAACACCATGGACCTAATTGGAGTAGACGGTACATCGTCTGGCTGGATTGCATCAATAGGAAACTCAAGAGACAGCCGTTTATCTGCTATAAAATATTATGAAGACCTCAATAAACTTTTGTCAGACTATCCTACCAGTATAATGGTAATAGACATGCCAGTCGAGTTAAACCAAAAAAACTACTTTAGAACATGTGACGTTTTGGCAAAGAAATATCTAGGGAAAGTATTCCAATCCTCGATATTTATTCCGCCATTAAAGAGAGTTCTTGAATGCAATACATATAAGGAAGCGAATGAGCTTAGCAAGAAAATAACAGGAAAGGGTTTATCAAAGCAATCGTGGCACTTAAAATGTAAAATTATCGAGGTACAACAAATTTCTAAGTTATCTAACAAAGTTTATGAGGGGCATCCTGAGTGCAGTTTCAAAATGCTAAAAAAAGAATCTCTAAAGGGAAAAAAAAAATCAGTATCAGGAATTTTTGAAAGATTAGATCTCTTAAAAGGCGTAGGGTTAGATCCTTTATCATTGAACTTGAAGTTAGGAAATGGTTCCTCAATAAAGATCGATGATGTTTTGGACTCTATGGTTTTATTTATAACGGCGTTAAGGATAGTTGAAGGAAATTACTTGTGCCTGGAAAAAATAGAAATTACAGACAGTGACAATAATGGCAAAATTTTTATATAAATTTAATTTGAAATTATGGCCAAAACTAACATATAACATTATTGAGTCTAGGGAGTAATCACAGTGAATATATCTACGCCAGTCCATGATAAAATGCAGAGTGACTCTGTGATTGATGATGGAGAGATTATCAAAAAGTCACGAATGGTCGCTAAAAAACTAGATGTCTATCTTGACGATTTAAAGGTTGTAGTCAAAAATAATTTTGGCTCCTCAGAGGAAGACAACAAGTATCAAAGCAAGCTACATGGGCTCGCATGGGTAGCAACATACGTTGAAGCACTAAAGCAGATGTCCATGTGGGCCGATGAACTGTATAGGAGCCAAAACTTTAAAAAAGCGGAACGAACAATATTAATGTTGAGCTTTAATGAATATTTAAACCAGCTTTTTGGTGGTATAATAATGTCTCAAAACGAAATTATTAGGCCTGCCGACCTTGATTACAAAAAAGTGGCGCTTGAGAAATTAGATTGTGCAGATGTTTTATTCTTTAGAGATGAAATTGATGTCGATTATCTTAGATCACTATTAATTGAACTTATCAATAAAAATGAGGGCACTTCCTTTATCGGTAACGATGGTTTAAATGAAGATCAAACAATGATCAGACAGGAATTTTATAAGTTTGCTAAAGACAAAATAGAACCATTTGCACATGAGTGGCATCTTAAAGATGAGCTTATACCTCTAAGTATAATTGAAGAACTGGCTGACTTAGGTGTGTTTGGGTTGACCATTCCAGAAGAGTTTGGAGGTACCGGCCTTGACAAAATTACAATGTGTGTTGTTTCTGAAGAACTCTCAAGAGGTTATATCGGCGTTGGAAGCCTCGCTACTAGGACCGATATCGCATCTGAATTGATCCTCTGCGGTGGTTCCATAGAACAGAAAGAGCATTGGTTACCAAAAATATCGTCTGGTGAAATTATGCCAACAGCAGTTTTCACAGAACCAAATACTGGATCAGATCTTGGTAATCTACAAACACGCGCTACTTTAGACGGGGAAGAGTATAGTATTACAGGAAATAAAACCTGGATAACACATGCATCTAGAGCCAACCTAATGACTTTATTAGCTCGCTCAGACAGGAACAAAGGTGGACATAAAGGCTTGTCGATGTTTCTGGCACCAAAATCACCTGGAAAGGATAATGATGATTTTCCTGATCAAGGCATAAAGGGTGGAGAGATCGAAGTTTTAGGTTACAGAGGAATGAAAGAGTATGAAGTTAGTTTTGATGATTTTAAGGTAGATAAAAAGAACTTACTCGGAGAGGAGGAAGGGAAAGGATTTACACAACTCATGGAAACATTCGAAAGCGCTCGTATTCAAACAGCGGCTAGAGCAATTGGAGTAGCCAAAAACGCCTTTGACTTGGGCCTCAAGTATGCTGATGAAAGAACTCAATTTGGACAAAAGATAATTAAATTTCCACGGGTCAGGGATAAATTAGTAAATATGGCCGTCGAAATAATGATCGCTAAGCAACTAACTTATTTCTCAGCAAGAGCTAAAGATGATGGGAAAAGATGTGATTTGGAAGCAGGAATGGCGAAGTTGTTGGCAGCTAGGGTTGCTTGGACAGCAGCCGACAATTCCTTGCAAATCCATGGTGGAAATGGCTTTGCCCTCGAGTATAAAATAAGTCGCGTACTTTGCGATGCACGAATACTCAACATTTTTGAGGGTGCTGCAGAAATTCAAGCCCAAGTTATTGCAAAACGCATCTTGAGTTAAACATTATTGAGCGACAATACTCTATTTCTTAATCTGAAAAAATGGTCTGCTTGGAATCCCTTTACTGGGTTTAAATACTTTTTTATGAAATATTCCGTTAGATTAAAGCCATTTTCTAAATCAGATATAGATAAAATTTTTGACGACTTCCTGTCTCCTAAAAACTCTGGGAGTGCTAGCAATTTTTTTTCCCATCCAACACTTGATTTACTCGAAACAGCACAGCCACTCTTCGGCGATACGAACTTTAAGTCTTTTTTTGAACCACTCACGACACACTTAGCTAAATCAAGCCCAAAGCCAAGACTTGTTAATAATTGCAACTCCCATTCTACATACCTTCTTAACTTTTCTTCGATGCTACGTTCCCCTTCAATGTACATAATTGTTTGATGATATAGATCATCGAAATCAACTCTTTCTGGTAAAAATGTAGAGCAAAGAACACAGATTAAATTAAAAAGTTCCAACCCAATTCTCTCTTCGCTAATTATATGGTATCTTGATTTGATCAATTCGACCTTAAAAGTACCTAGACTTTCTTCAATTCTTGAGTTCCAAGTTAAAAATAGTTGGTTTCCAGGCTGGATAACAGATTTGCTCTTTTTGCTAAATGCTCCTCTAACTAGGCCCACTCTTCGACCCAAAGAAACTGTAAATACATTTATTAGTGCTGAAGTCTCACCATACCTCCTCGCGTCTAAAAGAAGTCCCTCCCCCTGCCACCGCATTTTTTACAACCCCTGCTTCAGAAAAAGGTCTTGCAAGTCATAATCTTTTGATACCACCTCAATAAGCCATAGGTCAGCATCTGTATCGATTTGTAACTTAAAAAACTCTTTTATACTTGATTCTGTAAGAGTACTAAGAAATTTAATTTTTTTCCCCTCTTTATAATCATTAATCCTATGATAGACATCATATAGGCCCTCACCTTTGTCATGCTTTACAAAAATTGCACCAGCGTCACTATCACCTTTATGCTCAATATAGACCGGAATTCCCTTTCGTTCCAGACTCCATCGAATTGTGTCCACAACCATCTTGGCTTTTAAATCCATTTAACTCTTAACCTGATTTTTTCATCTTCAGTCGAATAAAAAGGTGTACCTTACTTTTTAAAAATTTCTGCATATCTAGTCTTGCTTGCACAGATATCATTTTTATTGACTTACCTTCTTTCCCTAAGATTATAGGCTTATAGCTTTTTTTATTAAGCCAAATAGTTTGGTATACTTTTAGTGATTTATTAGAGCTAGGTTCAATATAATCGGTCTTTATTTCCAAATTATATGGTATTTCCTCATGAATATACTCAAAAACCTTCTCTCTTGTTAGTTCCGATAGGAAATTTTTTTTACTTATATTACTTTTATAGGTCTGCTTGAACAGCCATTCGTTAGAATATGCCTGTTTTTCTACCCAGTTCAAAAATCTTTCCATACCCGACCTTTTACTCAGAGAAATAAAGAATGTTTCATCAAAATTAATAACACCATTTATTTTCTTAGTGATATCAAAAAGATCTACCTTCTCAATACAGTCAATCTTATTGATTATTAAAATTTTTTTTCTAAATTTATCCTCATTGTTATTCAGCCAGTTTCTAAACTGATCATCTATAGATTGGCTTTTTTTCGTGTTATCAGCCATGTAAATGAGCACATCTACATTTTCGGCAACCGTTTTGAAAGTTTCGGAAATTCGAATATTTTTTTCTATCTTATTCAATCCAGGAGTATCAAAAAATATCAGTTGGCTGTTATCTTTTGTAATAACTCCAGTGGTGTTCCTCTGGGTAGTCTGTGCTTTCCGTGACACAATAGAGACCTTTTCTCCAACTAGAGAGTTCAACAAAGTACTTTTTCCAACATTAGGTTTTCCAACAATTAGTGCTTTCAGTAGCTTTCTTTGAGAATCACTCATTAATATTGCTAATCTTTTTTAAAATTAGTTCGGCTGCTTTTGTTTCTGCCATTCTTTTGGTCGGGCCATTACCGACAGCCTTTAAGCCTGACTTCAACAAGACTTCAACACAAAAATCGGGGTCATGATCTGGTCCAGTTCTAGATATCTGTCTATATATTGGTGGTTCTTGGCCCTCAGATTGTAATAATTCCTGTAATGCAGTTTTCGCATGTGCCTCTATATCTCTAACAATATCTATCTGCTTTCTCCAAACCTTAAGAACTATCTCTTTAGAGGTCTTAAAACCTGAATCTAAGAAAATAGCCGCTATCAAAGCTTCAACTGCATTTCCTAATATCTTGTCTTTTTGACGATTGCTAGTGCGCTTTACTGATCTACCTAAAGTTAATAAATTTTCTAGCCCAATTTCTTTTGCAATTATAGCACACGTTTCTTTCTTAACGAGATAGTTGTAATAAGTTGCAATTTGGCCTTCAGTAGAATTAGGGTTTAGTCTCAGTAGCTCTTCTGCTATAATTAAACCGAGAACCCTATCTCCTAAGAATTCTAACCTTTCGTTATTAGCTTTACTTGATTTTCCAGCAGAAGAGTGAGTGAGTGCTTCCTCTAAAAGTCTATTATTCTTAAACTGATAGTTTAATAGCCTACAAATTTCTTTCTGATGATGATTAATTTTCACCTAATGACCTTGAAGAAGCGATCTTTTCTCCACGTCCAAAAGTAAAATATAGAGCTACCACTAGAAGAGAATAAGATCAGAGATGCTTTACCAATGAGATATTCCTTAGAAACCAAGCCTACCCCACCAAATTGTCTATCAAACCTACTATCCAAGGAGTTATCTCTATTATCTCCGAGAAAAAAGTATTCACCATCTCCAATTATAAAATCTTGAGTATCATCTCCGATGTTTTGTCCCAAGTCCAGAATTTTATAGCTTTTACCATTATCCAGTTTCTCCAGGCTTTGGTACTTAATGCAATTGTCGTTTCCAAAGGGGACGGGTTCATTCACACATTGTGGAACTGTCTTCATTGACCCTTGTTCTATCTTTATTTCTATAAAATCAGACAATTCCTCTCTAATCAACATAGACTCATTTATGAACAATTTGCCTTTTATCAACCTCACTTTATCTCCCGGGAGACCAATAACTCTTTTTATGTAATCCTTACCACTTTTCGGGTGCCTAAACACGACAACATCCCCTCTTTTAGGTTCGGAAAAGAATATTCTATCACTTATTGGACAGATTGAAAATGGACAAGAATAACGCGAAAACCCATATGAAAACTTGTTAACGAATAAAAAATCGCCGACAAGTAGATTGGGCTTCATTGAGCCAGTCGGAATCCAAAATGGCTGAAA
>CACLZW010000031.1 GCA_902611475.1 uncultured Alphaproteobacteria bacterium | reverse complement strand
CTTGAATCTCTTCCTTGATAGCTTCCTGTTTCAATGCGTTAACATGGTGCTTTTCGCCTATTTGGCTAGACTTTAAATACATAAAAAATATTATCGAGCACATGAGAACCGTTGCAGGGAAAACCCAGATTGGATATCCTAAGCTCGCAAAAACCATTGTTAAACCAATTAGAATAGTAGAAAAAATGATATAATCTTTACGATTGTCTTTCATCTTAAAACCAACTCAGAACGTAAATTGTAGCTTACAGTGATTCATTTTTAAATCCAGATATCAAGTTTTTTTTGCCAAAATTGCAATAAAATAACTGGAACAAACTAAAAAGACCGTTGTAAAGAATAAGCAAAGGCTAAGCCCGCCCAACTGATAGCTAACTCCAGATAATAGTGTTCCAAAAAAGCGACCCACTGCGTTAGCTGAATAGTAAAAACCAACATCTTCGGATGCATTTTTTTTACTTGTTAACTTTAATATCAAATAAGAATGGATGCTTGAATTAATTGCAAAAAAACCTCCAAATATAAAAAGTAAAGTGATTATTATTACAATCAGCGTCACTGACAGAGTGTTATCAAAAACAAAAGTTAACAAAGTTAAAAATAAGGTAGGGAAAATTACAATAATGGACCAGCGAAAAGCACTAGATTCTATATTTAAATCAGTTTTTCTTTGAATAATTGCTGGCACTTGAGATTGTACGAAGCCATAAAAAATGACCCATAGAGCCATGAAGCTACCTACCAAAAGGAAAACAACTTTACCGTTTGATCCCGTAACAAACATAGTTGAAAACACTTCCAATAAAAACAAAGGAATTCCAATTACGAACCAAATGTCTCGTGCACCAAACAAGAAAATTCTCGACAAAGAAAGATAATTTATACTGGAAATGTCAGAAAAAAACTTTCCTTCTGATTGTACTTTATTTGATTTTGTATTTAATTCAGGCGTTTTTAACACTGGGTTCAACGCAATCATTAGAGCTATAAACAAAATGAAGGCAAGAATATATAAAGAGATTGAGAAGGGATGAATGGTAATCAAAAAAGCACCAACAAAAAAACCTAACCCTTTAACAGTATTTTTGGATCCTGTGAGCCAACTGACGTTCCTAAAAAGCTTCCCTTTAATATTTTCATTGCTTAGAAACTTTACGGCTGTCTTACTTCCTATTTTAGTCAAATCTTTAGCGACACCACAGAGACCTTGAAAAAAGATAAGGCAAAAAATCATAAACCATTCTGGGCTATTAATCGAAAGAAGGCCAAGTGATGTTAGGCTTAATACCTGCAGGCTAGTACCAGCTATCAAGAGGGTGGATAATCCAAAGCGACGACCAAAAATGCCAGCCATAAAATTTGTAATAACACCCATAAATTCGTAGAGTAGAAATATATAAGCGAGAGTAAAAGGAGAATAGCCTTTATCATGAAAATGCATTAGCACTAACATTCGTAAAGCACCATCGGTCAGCATCAAAAACCAATAAATAATCGATACATTTAAAAATGGATTGAATATCAACAGGAGGAAAGCCTAGTCTCGGATTAATTTAGATAAGATGTCAACCATTCTACAGGCGTATCCCCATTCATTATCATACCAGGCATATATCTTAAGCTGGGTTTTATTTACGACCATAGTTGAAAGAGAGTCGATAATTGCTGAGTGGGGATTATTAACATAATCAGATGACACCAAGGGTTTTTCTTCATAAGATAAGATATCTCTCAAATAGGTATTTGAAGCTTCGTTAAAAAGTTGATTAATCTTATCAACTTCTACATTCTGTTTCATCTCAAAAACACAATCAGTCAATGATGCGTTCAAGAGAGGAACTCTTACAGCATGACCATTCAGCCTTCCTTTAAGCTCTGGATAAATTAATGAAATTGCCCTAGCTGAGCCCGTGGTCGTGGGGATTAATGAGTTAATTCCGGATCTCGATCGCCTTAAATTATTTTTTGGAGCATCAACAATAGTTTGAGAGTTTGTAATGTTATGGATAGTTGTAATTGACCCATGCTTTATTCCAATATTTTCTTCGAGAACTTTTACAATAGGCGCGAGGCAATTAGTGGTACAGCTTGCGGCTGTAAATATTTTATAAGCACTAGTGTCTATGGATTGATGATTTATTCCATAAACAATATTCTGGACATTGGATGATTCTATAGGGGCAGAAATTAATACGTATGATGCCTTTCTTTCGAAGTATGGCTCAAGTAATTTTTCTGATTTATTCACGCCAGTGCAATCTACTACCAGAAACTTTTCAGATTTAGGAAAACTAATACTCTCTATAGACCCCTCTGTCATCACAGCTATAGAATGATCTTTGTAATTAAGACAACCATTTTCAAAACAAAGGTCATCACCCCAAGTCCCATGAACGGTGTCATATCTTAAAAAATACTCTTGGTCAGAAGCAGACCCTGCTTTCTCATTCACCATTAAAATATTTTTATGGAGGTTCTCATCGCATAGTCTTCTAAAGACAAGCTTCCCAATTCTTCCTAACCCGTTAATAATTATTTTCATAATAGACCTCGGATAGACGTTACAAAAAAATTATGACAAAAATATGTAAGAAAATACAATTAATTGTCTATAGTTGAGGATAGAAAAATCACGGATTAAAAAAATGGAAAAGTTAAAAAAATTTTTTATTAATGGGACGTGGGTAAACCCAAGATCAGACGAAACAATGGCTGTGATAAGCCCATCGGATTTAAGACAAATCGGGACTGTGTCACTAGGAAATGAACAGGATGTCAATGATGCAGTTCAGTCGGCGAAAAAAGCATTTACAAGCTTTTCCAAAACGAAAAAGAAAGAAAGAATAGATCTCTTGAAGGATCTCAAGAGAATAACAGAGAGAAGGTTCGAAGATTTAGCCCAGGCCATGCGCGAAGAGATGGGTGCACCTATATCAATGGCACGATCTGCCCAAGCGGATGCAGCTGTAGGGCACTTGGAATCATTTATTGGTGCGCTGGCAGAGCTTAAGGAAAGAACACTTTTGGATAGTGGGGATATTCTTTTAAAAGAACCGGTAGGGATTTGTGGACTGATAACACCTTGGAACTGGCCTGTAAATCAAATCGCACTGAAGGTTATACCAGCTTTAGCAACTGGCTGTACCTGTATCTTGAAACCGTCAGAGTACACACCCTTGTCTGCGATGGTTTATACCGAAATCATTGAGGAGGCCGGCTACCCAGCCGGTGTTTTTAATTTGGTTAACGGTGTCGGAGATACGGTGGGAAGGGTAATGTCAAAGCATCCAGAAATAGATATGATGTCTTTCACTGGATCGACAAGAGCTGGAATCATGGTAACCAAAGATTCTTCTGAGACCATTAAAAGAGTTACTTTGGAACTTGGTGGAAAATCACCTAACATTGTATTTTCGGATGCAAATCTAGAAAGGGATATAAAATATTCGATCAATGAGTGCATGTTCAATACGGGTCAATCTTGTGATGCACCGACGAGGCTACTAGTTGAACACTCTTGTTACGAAGAGGTTTTAAAAATAGCAAAGAAGTCAGCAGAAGAAATTTTAATCGGAGATCCAACTAAAGAGGGAGATCACATAGGGCCCTTATTTGATAAAATACAATTCGATCGAGTTCAAAATATGATTGATTTGGGAATAAAAGAAGGAGCCTCCGTCTTAACGGGAGGTTTAGGTAAGCCTCACGGTTTAGAAAAGGGTTGGTTTGTTAAACCAACAATTTTTTATAATGTTAGAAATACTATGAGGATCGCTAGAGAAGAAATTTTCGGACCAGTTTTAGTTATAATGCCATTCAAGAATGAGCAGGAAGCGATATCTATAGCAAATGACTCGCCCTATGGCTTAGCGGCCTATGTGCAAACGTCTGACATTAAAAAAGCAGAGCGTGTTAGTTCACAATTGAGAGTCGGGGCAGTTCACATAAATGGAGGTGGATACAATTATGGAACACCTTTTGGTGGATACAAACAATCCGGCAATGGCAGAGAGGGTGGTTTAATGGGTTTGGAGGATTATTTGGAAACTAAATCGTTACATGGGCTTTGATATGTATTTTGTTGACTTGCTAAATAGTATCTCAATAAAGCCGGCTATAACAATTGCAAGTGCTCCAAGCCATTGAATTAAAGTCATTCTTTCCTCTGGAAGTAAAATACTAGCCGTAACAACAGCAACTATGATCTCTGACATAAGGAGAATAGCTACGCGTCCAGGAAACAAAGTCTGTGAGACTTTAAAGACAACCATAAAGCTTGGCATAAATATAATTGTAGACCATAGAAAAACATAAGGGAAAAAATCAATTACAGTCTTTTTTGGTATTTCAGTCTGGCCGACGAAAAAAAATACCAATGCTAATGCGCCTGCACTGGTGAATGCATAAACGAAGAACGTTAGAGGAAATATTTTTATTCTTGGCGAGCGCTTCAACAATCCCGATCCAATAGCAAAAAGAAGGCCTGATAAAAAACCGAAAAAGTCACCTATCTTCAATGTAAAATTTGAAGTATCTTTATTTGATAGAAGCAAAAAAATCCCGAACAAAGCAAAAATAATTGCAATTGTCCGTCTGACGGTAAATCTCTCCGATAAAAAAATCGTGCCGAAAATAGTTCCCCAGATCGGGCTAAGATAAAACAAGAGGGTTGCCTTGACAACGGTAGTCTCTAAAATCGCGCCTGCGTAAAGCGTGAAAGCAAGTCCTATAGTAAGACCAGATAATAGAGTGGACCAATCTGTAAATTTAAATTGATTGATCTTGAAAAGTGCCATTGGGGATAGAACTAGAAGTGGGCAAGCATTTATAAAAAAGATACTCCAATAGCTATCCAACCCTGCCAATGACAGTTCCCTTATTGGTATCCAATAAAGACCCCATAAGCCTCCGCTAATTAAAAGCGCTAAGCTTAAAGATGTATCTGAGTATTTTGGCTCTACAGTGATTCTTTCAAGTATCATTAACAGCTTCTCAATGTTTTAGTGTTCCACAACCACTTAAAAGTTTTTTACAAACCTTTCCTAAAACAATCTATTCTGTAAAAAGAAAACAGTAAATTGAGAAAAAATGTTTATAGAGGATGAAAAAATTTTAACACCACAGGATTGGGTGTTCCCAATACCAATAGCTTATGGACCTGGACGCATTTGGGAGGTAGGTGATTATTGCACAAAATATGGTATTTCAAATCCTTTAATTGTCACTGATAAAGGAAGCAAAAACCTATCATTTATAGATATTTTAAAAAAGGCTTTGAAAAAGAAAAATGTTTCTTTTGGTTTTTACAGCGGTATAGCGCCTAACCCAAATGATAAAGATTTAGAAATGGGGTGCGACCAGTTCTCAAAAGACAAACATGATGGGATAATAGCAATTGGTGGAGGCAGCGCATTGGATGGAGGTAAAGCCATTGGCTTGACTGTTAATAGTGGTAAAGATCTCTGGAGATTTGACTACGAGAAAAATCCTCCCAAAATAGACAATAATAGTGTGTTCCCAAAGCTTATTACCATTCCGACAACAGCGGGTACTGGAGCGGAAACCGAAAGTACCGCGATGGTAACGCATTCAAAAAAACTAATGAAGTTCTGTGTTTGGCATCCGATGTACAAGCCCTGCCAAACAATATTAGACCCAATGGTAACACTGGATCTCCCTTTTAATTTAACCGCATGGACTGGATTGGATGCTCTTACGCATGCAATTGAAGCGTATTTGGTTCCTGACTTTAACCCAATCTATGATGCAATGGCATTGGAATCGTTACACCTCATATGGAAATATTTGCCAAGAGCATGTGATAATCTTAATGACTTGAACGCAAGATCGGGAATGCTTATAGGGTCATGTATGGCCGGTGTGTCATTTTTAAAGGGTCTGGGGTTGGTTCATGCAATATCTCACATGATTGGCGCGGAGTTTAACACTCATCACGGCTTGACCAATGCTATTATTTTACCAACGGTCTTAGATTTTAACTTGGTGAATATGGGTGAAAAGACAAATAGAATAACCAAATCACTTGGTTTAAAGGAAGATACCCAGCATCATTTAATTTCATGTATTAAACAATTATTAACACAATTAGAAATCCCGGAGTCACTCTCAGAAATTGGAGTCCCTGATAGCTGTGCCAAAAGGATTGCAAAAAAAGCTATGTTTGACACAGCTACGTCAACAAATCCGGTTAAGGTGATCGTTACCGACATTGAAAAATTAATAAACGCGTCAATTATTAGTTAAAGAATTCATATTTTTAACCTGTTATTTTTCTTTCACAAATGTGAAATCATTCTGTCACTTTGCTGATCTATTTATGTGTTCAGAAAGTGAAATCATGCATCTACAAGTATCAAAACTTAAAAAAGAATTTGGTTCGACAGTCGCAATAGATAGTGTTTCTTTTGAATCTACTAAAAATGAGTTCATAGGTATCATCGGTCGTTCTGGCGCAGGAAAGTCAACGCTCCTCCGGGTTTTAAATAGACTGACTACTGAAACTGAAGGGAAAGTGTTTGCCGGGAGCATAAATATTCTGGAGCTCAAGGGTTCAGAGAAAAGGCAATGGCAATCTCAATGCGCAATGATTTTCCAGCAATTTAATTTAGTGCCTCGCTTGGACGTGATCACAAACGTCATATTGGGTCGCTTGTTCTACCAGTCTACCTTGCGGTCAACACTCAGATTTTTTACTAAAGAAGAGCGTTCGGATGCCCTTGATTTGATGAATCGTTTCGGTGTCGCTCCTACAGCTTTGCAAAGAGCAGAAACTTTATCTGGAGGTCAGCAACAGAGGGTAGCGATCTGTAGAGCGATGATGCAAAATCCAAAAATAATTTTAGCAGATGAGCCAATTGCATCCTTGGATCCATTAAACGCACGGCTAGTAATGGAAGCACTGCAATCAATTAATTCGAACGAAAAAATCAAAGTGATATGTAATTTGCACACTTTAGATACAGCAAGAACATATTGCGACAGGATTATTGGAATGCGGTCTGGAGAGATAGTATTTGACGGCAAGCCGAGTGAATTGAGCGATGCGAAAGCGAGAGAAATTTACGGTGTTGAGACTGACGAGGAATTCGAAGCGTCAATAACCTCAACGTCCTTAAATAAACCCGACATAGGGATTGCAAGTTAATATTTAAAATGAGGAGTTCAAGATGTTAAAGAAGTTTATTTTAGTATCTACTTTGTTGCTATTTTTTGGAGCAACCTATGCTGAGCCTAATCCAAACTATAAGGGCCCAACATACGATCTAAGTAAAATACAACCAGAGTTTAGAATTGGTTTTTTAGGGGATGAAGCCGCACAAGATATAATTGCAAGGAACCAGTGCTTGCCACCGTACTTTGAAGCTGCGTATGGAGTTCCAGCAAAAATGTTTACGTTTACTGACTACGCCGGAACGATGGAGTCAATGCTAGGTGGTAATATAGATTATGCATGGTTTGGTGCATCAGGCTATGCCGGAATGTACTTAGCAGATCCTGACGCAGCCGTCCCAGTGTTGACAAGAATGCAACCAACTGGAGATACAGGCTATTATTCAATAATGGTAACCTTAAAGGATTCAGGGATAAACAATCTTGATGATATGAAAGGTAAAGTGCTAGGCTTCGCAGATCCGAATTCAACTTCAGGATATTTAATCCCATCAGTGGAATTACCTGACATTTACAATATAAATATGGATGAGTATTTTAAAGATACTCCATTCATGGGAGGGCACGAAAATGGAGTGCTCGGCGTGCTGAACGGTGACGTGGATGCCGCAGTAACTTGGGTGTCTGGCGTCGGTGAATGGGACGAGGGCTACTCTTCAGGTAACTTAAGAAGAATGGTTGAAAAAGGTCTTCTTAATATGGACGATATAAAGCAAATATGGTCATCAAAGCTTATCCCGAACGGTCCAATGGTTATGCGAAAAGCTATACCAAAAGAAGCAAGAGACGTAATGGTTGGCATGAAGCAGTGGATTCACGAAAACGACCCGAAGTGCAGCGAAAATATTGCAAACGGTATAGTAAGAGCGTGGGTTCCTGTTGATCACTCCTTTTATGAGGTGGTTGTGAAGGCCAGAAAGGCTAAGCTCGAAGCTAAGAAGAAAAACTAAGTACTTCATAGTAATGGTTTTATAATGTGCCCCAAAAAAAGGGGCACATTACTCCTTTTAAAAAAGAATTATTTTATGTCACAAAACGCAATAACAATCGAAAGTCTTGAAGAAAATCTAAAAGTTTTAGCAAGACAAAGAGCGATTTATTCGGTCCTCTTTATCGGTGCTATAATTTTCATAGTTGTGAGTGGTGTTGGTGTTGCAAATCAATATAATGCTGGAAGTTTTACAAGAGGAGTCGAGAATTTTTTTGACTACCCGGCGGATCTTTTCAGTGATGCCTTTGAGGCTGGTTGGGGATGGTTTGGTATAGTCTTAAGTTTTATCCCTGCTTTATTTGAGACTTTTTCCGCTGCAGTGTTTTCTACCGTAGTTGGTGCTTCAATCGCATTAATCCTATGTCCCTTGGCCACCATTAACCTTTCGCCAAATCAGGTTACCGTACAGATCGTAAGAAGGACCTTTGATATTCTCAGATCTTTTCCAGAGTTAGTTTTTGCGTTAATATTATTATATCTCATGGGAAAATCGATCGTTCCCGCCATTATAGCGGTAACTCTTCATACAATTGGAGCGATGGGTAAACTTTTTTCGGAAGCTATAGAAAATATTGATATGAAACCAGTAGATGGTCTCAAATCAGTGGGAGCTCGCTGGTACCAGATTATTTGCTTCGCTGTTTATCCTCAGGTATTACCTTTGGTTCTCTCCTACTCTCTTTTAAGATTGGAGATAAATGTCAGGGCCTCTACTATTTTAGGTTTTGTAGGAGCTGGGGGAATAGGAGCATATTTAACAGCATCACTTCAATGGAGATATGGAGATGAAGTATTAGCAATTATGTTTCTACTAGTGGCAACAATAACTGCTTTAGATTATTTTTCATCATATGTTCGACATAAGCTTATCGGGAAGATTTCAGCATGAGCATAGCGGTATATGATAGAAAGGTTTCTTTTCAAGAGATCTATCAAAGCGTTGAAAAAAAAGCATACTACCAGAAGTTGACTACCCTGGTGTCCATAGGAGCTATTCTATTATATTTTGTGTTTTCGATTATTCAGTTTGATTTAGGCAGTATATCGAGAAAATGGAGTCCAGAGAGAGCATCGCGATTATTTTTGGATACATACGCGCACAAAGACCATGTGGTAATGAACTGGAAGGACACTTCGAAAATATCTGTTAATTTTGAAGGAGATTATAGATATCAGTACCCTAGTTTCCCTGAATGGTTAGAACGCATAGGAGATGGGAAAGACATCGCTATCCTTACCTTTAACAGTGGTAGCAAGGCAATCTTTAGAGACGATAAAATAATTTTCGAACAAAGTAAGAGTGAAGATAGAAAATTTATTTTTGGAATAGGTGACAACGGAAAGCCTTACGCAGAAGCTTATGATAACGATGGAAACGAAAAAGATCTTCCTAACTGGATAAGAGTTACTGAGTCAAAGGTAGAAGTAAGACCATCACTTTACGAGAGGATTCAAATTTATAAGAGAAAGGTGGAAGTACATAGATATGAATTCGGATGGAAGTATTTTTGGTTCGATTTTTTCAGCCCACTGAAAGATTATTCGCTTCCAGAGGCCTTATCGCTCATTTTTAGTAATGAAAGAATAGAACCTGACAAAACTAATTTTGAATTAGTTTTGTCTGAAATCAGTGATAACGAACAATGGATGCACGGTACAGTCCTGTTCTCGATCTTGGAAACATTGCTTATGGCTGTTTTGGGCACGCTTTTGGCGTCTTTGCTCGGTTTGCCGCTCGCATTTCTGGCAGCATATAATATAACACCCTTCAAATTTATTCGATTCTCGCTTCGTAGACTTTTTGATATGCTACGAGGAATAGACATGATCATTTGGTGCTTAATATTTGTAAGATCATTTGGCCCTGGTCTTTTCACAGGAATATTTGCGATAGCTTTCACCGATACAGGAACGTTGGGAAAGTTGATGTCGGAAGCAATAGAAAACGCTGATAATAAACAGCAGGAGGGTGTCAAATCTACTGGAGCATCAACTATACTCCAGCATAGATTTGGTATTATTCCCCAGATAATGCCTGTTTTTATATCTCAGTCACTGTACTATCTGGAATCCAACACAAGAGGAGCGGTTATATTGGGTGCTATGGGCGCTGGAGGTATAGGCCTTCAACTTCTTGGGGCTATAAGAACGGGTAATGATTTTGAAAACGTTGGTTATATGGCAGTGTTAATTGTGCTACTGGTAACAGTCATGGATCAAATGTCAGCATTTTTGAGACGTTTTTTAATTGGAATAGAAAAAAATTAAAAGGAGGTTTGGATGAAGGTTTTACTGACATTTTTTGTGTTATTTTGTAGTGTCGCTCTCGGTTTCGGTCAGGAACAGAAGGCTGGCAATGAGGCCAGTAGAAATACAGAGGAAACCTTTCAAAAGATAATAGACCAATGTGATAATACAGAGATTTTAGTTCTTAGAGCAAAAATTAGACTTGAAATCAGTAGAGCTACTGAATCCGCTGGGAAAGACGCAATGGGAATGTTAGAAAGTGCATACAAAGTTTGTAGTGAAGGGCAAGTTGAAAAAGCTGTTGAAATGGCAAAAAATGCTTATGAAATTGCTCGACAAGGAGTTACGGATAAATTTGGTCAGGTGGGAGATAATGCGGTGACTGAAGTTCAAAAAAACAGTGAGGATAAAAAAGTTAATAAGGAAGAACAAAAACCTTGGTGGAAGTTTTGGTGAATTAGAATTTCAAGACCAAAGCATGACCCAAAATCTCTCAATCGAAAAACCGCTTATACACCAAGAGTGCAGCATAAAGAATAGCAACTTTGGACGCTTTGTAGAGATTGGAATGGGTACGCATCTTCTAAATGCTTTTGTCGGTGATTACTCTTACTGTGCAAGATATTGTGATTTTGCGAATGTTGAGATAGGGAAATTCTCTAATATAGCAAGCTTTGTTAGGATCGGTCCAACAGACCATCCTATGGATAAAGCATCTTTGCACCATTTTCTTTACCGCTCTAATGATTACTGGAAGGACCAGAAAGAGGATCACCAATTTTTTGCTGCCCGAGAAGCAAGAATGGCTAATGTTGGCCATGACACCTGGTTAGGCCATGGCTCAATTATTAAACCAGAAGTAATTATTGGACATGGCTCAATTATTGGAGCAGGAAGTGTTGTTACAAAAAATATTAAACCATATTCAATAGTGGCAGGAAATCCTGCAAGGCTTATAAGAATGCGATTTAACGATAAAGTTGTTGATCAACTTATGGAAATGTCTTGGTGGGATTGGGATCATGACACGATAGGTCAACGGTTAAAGGATTTTAGAGAACTTTCAGTAGAGAGCTTCATAGAGAAGTTTTCTTAAGCAGCGCTTAAACTACCCACGAGCTCATCAGACACAAAAAAAGGAATTCCCCTACAGAAGACAGCGACAATTTTTCTATTATCGGGGTTTAATATCAGTAAGTCAGCTCGGGCATTATCTACTAACTCTCCCCTATCAGCTAAATTTAAAAGCCTAGCTGGATTAGTCGAGATCATCTTATACGAGTTCTCAAATGACCTAACCTTCATATCAGCCATCTTCCATACCGACTCTAAGAGCGCTGGGTAGTAGTAATCAGAAACCAAGCAGTCAACTAGATCACTTTTAACTAATTTTATTGCATCTATGTTTCCAGCTTGTGATCCTCCTCTCATGATATTTGGTGCTCCCATTATGACACCGTTGTTATTTTTCTTTGCTGCCTCAGCCGCTTGCAAAGTTGTTGGAAATTCGCAGATGTAAGCCCCGAGTGAATTATAATACTCTCTGTCTGAAGGGCTATCGTCATCATGTGATCCAAGGGTAATGTTTCTTCTTTTCAGTTCTCCTGAGAGTTCTTCAAGAAACCCCTTAACTCTCACATTATTCTTCAAGTAACCCTTTACAATGTTTATATGTTGCTCGCCAGTTCTACCTGTTTGACCAGCCCAAGCCTCGATCCTCGGTTTATCGTTTTCCCACTTTTTAATTGCCTCAGGCAAATGGTTGTTAAAGACTAAGTAATCAATATTAAATTGATCTATAAGATCAATAAGATATTTTTTCTCGTCAATCAGGTGTGTTTCAAATCTTATTTGAAGCCGTAGATCGGGCAAAAAGTCATTTTTTAGCATTTTTAAAGACGTTAGCAATTCAGTAGTAAACTCAGGACTTCTGTATCCACCTTCCCAAGAATAGCATTGAGCTAAATAGGCAGTGGTAATTCCATTATATATTAATTCGTTACTTAAATTTTTGAGGGCTATTGTATGTTTTACCGGAGCGGAAGGTCTTGGGAATAAGTGGCGTTCGAAGCCATCCCCATGAAGATCTATTATTCCGGGAAGAACGTAGAAATTCCCCATGTTATAATGCCTGTATGGGCTACTTTCCCTATCTAATTGAATTTTACCTTGTTCAATGGTTAAGCTTCCCTTTTGAAGTTTGCCATCAATTAAAACGTTAGAGCTAGAGAAAGAAAAATCTGAAAACATAGTGTCGGTGTACATTTAAATTATGACAAGAATGTTACAAAAAGTTTACAAAAATTTCTCAATTTTTAAGGTTACTTTCCTAATACTACTGATATCGTCATAGGATGACTTTGTGGAAGATTTTCATTACATTTCTTTCTTTAGGCTTTACATCCTTTGGAGGACCTACCGCCCATATAGGTTTTTTTAGAGAAAAGTTTGTAGAGCGGATGAAGATTATCGATGATATGAGATTCACGCATTTACTATCGATAACACAAGCATTGCCAGGACCAACTTCGAGTCAATTAGCATTAGCTATTGGGTTGCAGCAAGGAGGAATTATTAGTGGTCACCTAGCCTTATTAGCATTCAGCCTACCATCAACTTTTATAATGATTGCTTTTGCTCTATTTATATCCAACGATTTGGTGGTTTTAAGTTCCTTAACTATTGTTGGATTATCGTCCATCTCTATTCCTATCGTGGGGAAGGCGGTCTATTCAATGTTTAAGATGTTTTGTAATGATAACTTGGACAAAATAGGGTTTATAATTTTTTCCGGTATTTTAATTTTTACTAACTTATTACTATACCCTATCGCGATTCTTCTTATTGGCTGGATATATGGTGTGCTTTCAACCAATGACACTGTTAAAGGACCAAACTTTTCTAACCAGTTGAAAATAGGGAACAGTATACATTCTATTCTCTGTCTTTTTATTCTTGTGATTTTATTAATTTTTTCGAATGTTATCAGTTTAGAAGGCGTTCCTGCAATATGCCGGGACTTTTTCAATATGAGTTTTTTGGTTTTTGGAGGTGGTCACGTTGTGCTCCCGTTGTTAGAGGGTGTAGTTGTCCAGAATGGCTTTATATCTTCGGAAGATTTTATGCTTGGCTATGGAATGGCCCAAGCTATTCCTGGACCACTATTTTCTTTTGCTGCGTATCTTGGTGCTCTATTAGGCGACGTGTCAGATCAGAAAAAGCTCTTGTACTCATTAATTCTACTAATTTCTCTTTATGGCTCCACCTTACTTCTCGTATCTCCTGCAATAAACTTTTGGAATGTTCTTCAAAGACATAGAATTTTTCTGCGGGGAATAAGGGGAGTAAATGTAGCTGTAACCTCAATTCTATTTGTAAGTTTTTTGGCTTTTGTTATACCATCGATAGCAACATCAGAAACATCGATTATTTTAATTCTAATTTCCTTCATCCTGATTTTTTATCTACGGATGTCACCTTGGCTAGCTCTTATTTTTTTAGGCATTATGGGCGCTTGCTTCACTCAACTTAAACATTACGGATTGGATTTAAATACATTGACGAATATTATTTAAACCCAGATCTATTGACGTGAACCGTGTTAGATATAAGAAGGCCTTGCCTGATTTTCTCGGCCTTTTTTACTTTTCCTAAAGCGTAAGCTTTCAATAGCTTAGTTTGCTTTTTTCTGAAAAAATTCTCTGATTTTACTGTTCGAAACCTCATTTTTCCCCTCAATCTGACTTTTTTTACAAATTATGATACGTATAAATATAAAAAAATCAACAATAATAATGCTTTACTTAGTCATATTTCTGTCATATAAATGTCATCATAATGTATTATTCAAAAAAATACGCTAAGAAATCCCCATACATTTTAGTATTCATAGCATTTGTCTCGCTTTTAGTGATCGATTTAACTGGTAAAAAAAAAGAGAAAGATGATATTAGTTTCACGGAGCTCAGCTTCAATAAGGTAATGGCCTATTCGGGCCATCCGGAATATCAATACAAATTAGGAAGGGCGTATGATAAAGGGCTGTTGGTGTTACAAAATAATGAAGTGGCTATAAAATGGTATAAAAAAGCAGCAAAAAAAAAGCACCCTAAAGCTATGACTAACTTGGCATATTTTTATGATCAAGGATTAGTGCTAGAAAAAAACAAAGGTAGAGCTCTTGACCTTTATTTGGATGCTGCAAGGTTAGGTAATTCGGTGGCTCAATACAATGTGGCTCTCATGTACGAGAGTGGAGAAGGCTCTCCAGTAAATATTACAAGAGCAAAATATTGGTACCTTTTGGCTGCCGAGGGTGGAGATTATCATGCACAATATAACTTGGCGCTATTACTTGAAAAAGGTAAATGCATCAAGCAAGACCTCAAGAGAGCTCTCTATTGGTATGAAAAAGCTGCCTCATCAGGCTTAGTAGAGGCACAATTTAATTTAGGCTACATGCATCATATGGGAATCGGCACGAAGCAAAGCTTTTCCGAGGCAATGAAGTGGTATTTGTCGGCTGCTGATAATGGTGATAATGATGCAAAGTTCAATTTGGAGCAAATAAGGATTTTTCTTAAAGAAAAAGCT
>CACLZW010000030.1 GCA_902611475.1 uncultured Alphaproteobacteria bacterium | reverse complement strand
TCGCGGACCAGAGTGCGATAAAAGAAACTTTCGCAAAAATTAAAGATGAATGGAACGATATCGACTTTCTGGTTCACGCCATTGGTTTTTCAGATAAGAATGAATTGAGAGGGAGATATCTAGATACGTCGAAACAGAATTTCTTATCCACAATGGACATTTCTGTCTACTCTTTCACTGCCGTTACTCAGGAGGCTGAAAGAATAATGCCACAAGGAGGCTCAATAATAACATTGACATACTATGGCTCTGAGAAGGTGTTACCTCATTATAACGTTATGGGTGTTGCAAAAGCTGCATTAGAAGCATCCGTACGATACATGGCGATGGATTTAGGTAAAAAAAATATTAGAGTAAACGCGATAAGTGCGGGGACAGTAAAGACATTAGCTGCTTCTGGAATTGGGGACTTTAGGTATATTATGAAATGGAATGAATTAAATTCGCCTTTAAGACGAAATGTTACTCAGGATGAAGTGGGGAACGCTTCGCTTTTTCTTCTATCAGACCTATCTTCTGGAATTACTGGCGAAAATTTGCATGTCGATGCTGGATATAATATCGTTGGCATGAAGGCGGAAGATGCCCCTGATATAGATGTCGTTACTGGCAGAAAAGAGTAAAAAATGGAAACGTTACCGCACGAAAAAGGATTTCATATATCTTGGGAGCAAATCCATAGAGACTCTAGGGCGCTTGCGTGGCGCTTGGAGAAAATATCTCCTCAAAAGGGTAGTTGGAAAGCTGTAGTTGCTGTTACAAGGGGCGGTATGGTTCCCGCAATGGTTGTAGCGAGAGAGCTAGACTTAAGAGTTGTGGAAACAATTAGCGTTAAATCTTATGACCATCAAGTGCAGTCG
Organism: uncultured Alphaproteobacteria bacterium; assembly: GCA_902611475.1. Lineage (GTDB taxonomy): Bacteria > Pseudomonadota > Alphaproteobacteria > Rhodobacterales > Rhodobacteraceae > CACIJG01. The sequence continues at coordinate 15,011 of CACLZW010000030.1, read as the reverse complement.
GAAGCGAAAATTCTAAAAAGCCCTGCCGACGCTTATGTAGGGAACGGAGATGGAATACTCATTGTTGATGACTTAGTCGATACGGGAAAGACCTTTCATACCATAAGAAGCTTATATCCAAAAGCACATTACGCAGCGGTATATGCCAAACCATTGGGCAAAGATTCGCTAGACACATTTATAACAGAAGTCAGTCAAGATACTTGGATATTTTTCCCTTGGGATATGGCCCTACAGTATGTGGCCCCTTATAAAGGTGAAGGGTAAATAACAGGATAAATATTTACATGGATAAATCAAAAAATGACAAAGTCTACAACCGTAATATTGGAATACAAAGACTAGAGTCATTAGTTGAGAGACTGAGAGATCCTATATCTGGGTGCCCTTGGGATATTGAGCAAGATAACAAAAGTATAGCACATTATTGTATCGAAGAAGCACACGAACTTCAGCACGCCATCTCTTTGAACAAAAAGGACGCAATAAAAAGTGAGCTCGGAGATCTTTTATTTCAGATAGCGTTTCATTGCCACATAGCTGAGAAAGCTTATGGTTTTACCTTTGATGATGTCGTCCAGGATATTTGTGATAAAATGATTTTCAGGCATCCTCATGTATTCAATAAAGAGACACGAGATGGAAGCAGTATTTCCATAAAAGAAGTAAAAGATAATTGGGAAAAAATTAAATCTCTGGAAAAAAATAATACAAAAAATCCAGAGAGATTTTTTGAAGACGTGCCCTTATCACTTCCTGCACTGACTCATGCCGAAAAAGTTCAAAAAAAAGCCTCACAACTAAATTTTGATTGGACCGATTCTTCGGAAATTATAGGCAAGATAAACGAAGAAGTGAAAGAACTTTGGCATGCTTGTGAAACTAAGAAGAAAATTTACATAGAGGAAGAGTTTGGAGATGTCCTGTTTTCTATCGTTAATCTGGGCAGAAAACTGGATGTAGACCCGGAGAAAAGCTTAGGTGTTTCAATCAAAAAATTCAAAAAAAGAATACGGGAGTCTATTAGGTTAATCAAGGCTGAGAAAGTTTCTGATAAACACCTGACGGATAAAAAATTACATGAAATATGGGAGCATGCTAAAGACTTGCTCAAAAAAAATGATATTTGAAACAATTTCTTCCAGATGTAAAAAAGTTGGCATCAGAATGACTGGGCAGAGGCGATTAATCATTAAGGTACTAGAAGACTCTGACGATCATCCCGATGTTGAAACTTTATTCGAAAGAGCAAATAAAATCGACAGTAAAGTATCAATAGCAACAGTGTATAGGACGGTTAAAACTTTAAAGAATGCTGGTATTCTTGAAAAATTAGAATTTAACGACGGTCGATCAAGATTTGAAGATGCGGTGAGAAAACATCATGATCATTTAATCGATCTAGATACTGGTAAAGTCATAGAGTTCATTGATGAAGAAATTGAGCATATACAAAAGAAAATAGCTAAGAAGCTAGGCTATGAGCTAATCGGGCATAAGCTAGAGTTATATGGGAAAAAAAATGACAAGAACCATTGATAAAATATTAGCCCGTGAGATAATTGACAGCAGAGGGCACCCTACGATTGAAGTTGATGTATCTCTTGTAAATGGTTCTTTTGGTAGAGCTTCAGTCCCTTCTGGAGCCTCTACTGGCAGCCATGAAGCCTTAGAGTTGCGAGATTATAATTCTACAAGATATTTGGGGAAGGGGGTAAGAGCAGCTGTAAACAATATAAACGAAAAAATAAATCCGCACTTAAAAGGCCATGATCCATTAGACCAAAAGAAAATCGACGATATGCTAATTCAATTGGACGGCACACCAAATAAGTCCAATTTAGGTGGTAATGCTATGTTGGGAGTTTCTCTAGCGACAGCAAGAGCAGCATCTAGTTTAAAAAATCAGTCACTATTTAAGTACCTAGGATCCGTCAAGGAGTATAAACTCCCAGTGCCTTTAATGAATATAATTAATGGAGGCAGGCACGCGGATAACACCATCGATTTTCAAGAGTTTATGATTATGCCAATCGGGGCAAAAACTTTCAGTAAGGCGATACAAATGTCATGCGAAGTTTTTCATACTCTTAAAAATAACCTAAAGACAGATGGATTTAGTACAAATATAGGAGATGAGGGAGGTTTTGCTCCAGCTTTGGAAAGTGCTGAGAACGCCCTAGATGCAGTTGTGAAGGCAATCAAATCTTGTGGATACATTTTAGAGAAAGATTTTTATTTAGCTCTTGATTGTGCATCAACAGAATATTTCGAAAATCACAGATATAACTTGGTGGGTGAAAATAAATCTTTAACAGCGGACGAAAATGCTGCAAACCTAGAGAGGCTATGCAAGATGTATCCTATTTTCTCTATTGAAGATGGAATGGCTGAGGATGATTGGAAAGGGTGGGAACTGCTCACTGAAACCCTAAGTCCAAAAGTACAATTGGTGGGAGATGACTTATTTGTTACCAACAAAATCCGACTCAGAGAGGGGATAGAAAGAGGTGCAGGGAATGCAATCCTGATAAAACCAAATCAAATAGGCACATTAAGTGAAACTATGGAGACAATTTCACTAGCTCAGGAAAATAACTATTCTTGTATTATGTCTCACAGATCTGGAGAAACAGAGGATACGTTTATAGCTGATCTAGCAGTGGCTACCGGGTGCACTCAAATAAAGACTGGATCGTTATCGAGAAGTGACAGGTTGGCAAAATATAATCAACTTTTACGCATAGAGGAAGAAATTGGGCAAAATGCTCAGTATATTGGTATTGATATCCTAAAATGAGTTTTCTGGGCTTACTAAACCGTTCTTAACCGCTTTGTAACAAGCGTAACTTAAATGCTTTCGATCACTGCATGTGTTAAATTCAATTGGCTTATGGAATACCAGGCGGACCCTGCCGTGGCCTACTTTCTTGATGATTTTTTTTATGTTTTCAAAGATTGTATCCTCTTCTCTCCAAAAACTATAAAAACCAGGGTCATTCTGTATTGGTGACTTGTAGATAATTGTTAAAGGCTGAACGGACCCTAAAATCTTTTCTTTAAACGTTTCACCATAACAAACTTCAAATAGGGATGATTTAAATTGCTTTATCATTGACCCATCGGTACTTGTGCCCTCTGGAAAGAAGAATATGCTTTGGCCTTTTTTTAAACATTCTTCCACAGCCCACTTGTGCGAAAGTGCATTAAAAGATTTTCTTTCTATAAATATTGTTTGCCCTAAAGCGGCAAGGACTCCCAAGCCTGGCCAAGCTCTAACTTCTTTTTTTGCGATAAAGACCACATCTAGAATGCTATTTATAGCCAAAATATCGATCCAGGAAATATGGTTGGAGACAAAAACATGAGCCTCACTCTTTAGCCCTACTAGTTCCCATTCTATGCCAATTGTCTTCATCACAGCTCTAGACCAAAACTTTTTTACAAGCAAAACAACAATCCTTTGTCCGAATAAAGAATCTAGAGCTAACCCAAGCAGATACATAGGCAAAAGTGTTATTGTCAAAGCTAAAACAATTGAAACTCTAAATATAGCAATTGAACTCATCTAACCTTCCAATTGTTTATAATTTAATAGCTTTCATGTCTGAGCTGAACCGTCTCATGTTTTGTTGGTACCATTGCGCAGACTTCGTGATTCCTTCAATCTCTTTTTCTGTTAATTGCCTTACGACCTTTGCTGGGGATCCCATGATGAGAGAATTTTCTGGGAACGTTTTACCCTCAGTTACAAGGGAGCAGGCACCTACTAAACAATTTTTTGCTATTCGAGCACCATTTAATATTGTTGACCCCATACCAATAAGAGTGTTGTCTTCAATAATGCATCCATGAAGCATCGCTTTATGGCCTATTGTACAGTTTTTCCCTATTTCAATCGGAAAGCCTAAGTCTGTATGGAGAATTGTGTTTTCTTGAATATTGGTGCCATCCATTATCGATACCGTTTCGTTATCCCCTCTTATAGTTGTTCCAAACCAAACAGATGTTCCTTCTTTCATTATTACGTTGCCTATAACAAATGCACTCGGAGCAATCCAAAAATCATTATTTTCTGGTAACGTTGGTTTTATATTTCCAAGCTCATAAATAGTTGTCATGACTTCAATTCCTCAAATTCGTTTGTAAGTGTTTCAATGAACTTCTCCAATTGGCTATTCCTAACCCGTCGCAACTTTTCAGATGTAATTATCGCTTTTACCTCATGAAGTGTTTGCTCAAAATTATTGTTCACAATAACATAATCATATTCTTTCCAGTGCATTATTTCACCAATAGATTTTGTCATTCTATCTTTAACGGTTTCTGAAGAGTCTTGAGCTCGCTTCATCAGCCTTTCCTGAAGCGCTTTGATTGATGGAGGTAAAATGAATATGGAAATAACAAATTTACTTAGAGATGAACTACGAATTTGCTTGCCGCCTTGCCAGTCAACATCAAAAATCAAATCTTTACCATCATTAATGGACTCCATTACAGGTTCTAAAGGGGTCCCATATAAATTTCCAAAGACTTTGGCATGCTCTAAAAATTGACCGTCATTAATTCTTTCTCTGAATTCGTCAACGGTTAAAAAGTGGTACTCTCTGCCATTTAACTCACCTGGCCTAGATTTTCTAGTAGTAGCCGAAACAGAAAATAAACAGTTTTTATTTTCATCAACCAAAGCACGAGCAATGCTTGTCTTACCTGCTCCCGACGGAGAAGACAAAATCACTAATACGCCTTTTTCTGACAAGCTCCATTTCTCCACAAATTAAATTTAATAAACAAACTGCTCTTCTCTCAGTCCAAGTAAGTATAGGATAGCCGATATATCTGAATTCTTTAACACATGTTTTGCAGAAAGATTAAGATGATCAGTGCCCTTGAATGAAATACCTACTCCAGATTCTGAAATCATTCTTATATCATTGTTTCCATCACCTACCGCCACAACTTTGGAGCTGTCTTTACCTTGTCGAGCAATTAATTGCTTCGTCAATTCAAGCTTTTTCTCTGCGTTTACTATTGTTCCTAATGTTTTTCCGGTTAAGCGACTCTTTTTAAATTCCAAAATATTTGCAAAGGAGAAATCTGCTTCCAATTCTTTCTGAAAATGATCAGAAAAATAAGTAAATCCACCTGAAAGAATAGCGGTTTTTCCGAAATGTTTTTTAAACGTTTTAAAAAGAACTGCAGCACCAGGCCTGACATTAATTTTTTTGGACAGACAATACTCTAAAACTTCTAATTCCGTACCCTTTAGCAAAGCTAATCTTTTCTGCAAAGCTTCTTCAAAATTCAAACCTTCTTGCATTGCTTGTGACGTAATACTCCTAACTTCGGACCCTTTTCCTACAAGGTCAGCAATCTCATCAATACATTCTTCTTCTAAAATAGTACCATCCATATCAGAAGCTAAAAGGTGTACACTTCGTTCATCCTCAGTTATGAAATTTATGTCGATTTTTTTACTTCTTGCTAACTCATGCTCCTCAGTGATGTTTTCTGGGTGAACTTGAAATTGAACTCCACAAGAACCTAGCACATCTACTCTTTCGGCTTTCAAATGGTTCTTCAGAAAAGCTATTTCAGAAGATATTATTTCTTTATGCGATGTTACTACACAAAAATTTAGCATTACAAAAGTGGGTATTAGCCTTTTTCTATTTTTCCAATTGTTTCGCTACTAAAAATGCAAGCTCAAGTGATTGAGAAGCATTCAATCTGGGGTCACAGGCAGTATGATACCGCAAGGAAAGGTCTTCATCATCAATTAATTGAAGTCCACCGGTACACTCGGTCACATCTTTTCCTGTCATTTCAAAATGAACACCACCAAGATATGTCCCTTCTGATCGATGCGCTGTGAACGAATTTTGTACCTCAGCCAATACATGATCAAATGGTCTAGTTTTGAAACCACTGGTTGACTTAACGGTGTTTCCATGCATGGGATCACAGCACCAAACAACATTCAGCCCCTCTGATTGAACGATTTTTATTAGTCCCGGTAGATAATCCAAAACTTTGTTATGACCAAATCTAGTTATTAAAGTTAGCCTACCCATTTCATTTTTTGGATTGAGCTCGTTAGCTAGTCTCAACAAATCGTCTTTAGATAGACTTGGTCCACACTTAAGCCCTATTGGATTTCTCACACCACTACAAAAATTAACATGAGCCCCATCTGGATCTCTGGTTCTATCCCCAATCCAAAGCATATGGCCTGAACCCGCGATTGTATCACCCGTGAGGCTGTCAATTCTGCAAAGTGCCTCTTCATATTCCAAAAGCAACGCTTCATGGCTTGTATAGAAATCAACTTTTCTAAGCGTCTGGGTATTATTAGGTGAAATACCCGCTGCTTCCATGAAGTCAAGGGCTTCAGAAATTCTCTCAGCAAGTTCTGAAAACTGCGTGTAACTGCTTCCTGTCCTAGTATTCTCTAGCGTCCAAGAATGAACTTGACGTATATCAGCAAAACCTCCTTGAGAAAATGCTCTCAATAGATTTACAGACGCCGCTGATTGTGTGTAGGCTTGAAGCATTCTCCTAGGATCAGGTTCTCTACTTTTCAAGTCTGGCGCAATGTCATTGATAATATCTCCTCGGTATGATGGTAGTTTTTGATCATTAACAGTTTCATAATCTGCAGACCGAGGCTTTGCAAACTGTCCAGCGATACGACCAATTTTTACTACTGGCTTTTTTGAGCCAAAGGTAAGCACAACGGCCATTTGGAGCATCACTTTGAACGTATCTCTTATTAAGTTTGCCGAAAATTCTGAAAAGCTCTCGGCGCAATCCCCTCCCTGAAGTAAAAAAGCTTCGCCCGTGCCTACTTTAGCAAGCTGTTGCCGTAAATTTCTAACCTCTCCAGCGAAAACCAACGGGGGTAATGCTTCAAGGCTACTCTCAACAGATGCTAACTCATCTAGATTACCATAAGTAGGCATCTGAACTCTTGGTTTCCCACGCCAACCTTTTTTATCCCAGTCCATTTACATTCCTTAGTGACTTAAATTAATTGCCAAGGTAGGTCTTACACTTATTGGGCATAAAAAACAACCTGAACAATACTAAAAAAAACGAAAAAAATCGAGTGTTCTTATTGACTACTGAATTATCAACACATAAATAAGATCAACTAATTCAATAATGAAGGAAATTTCTCAATGAAAAAGGCTTTTGAAGCAGATACTGGTCGCGTTCTCAACATTGTAATTAATTCACTCTACTCGGAAAAAGAGATCTTTCTTAGAGAATTGATATCTAATAGCAGTGATGCCCTTGATAAGCGCCGTTTTCTTTCTTTGACTGACAAAAATGATAACGTTGGGACAGATGATCTTAAAATTGAGATCCAAGCAAATAAAAAGGATAGCACGCTGGTAATAAAAGATAACGGCGTCGGTATGAGCAAAGAAGAATTAGAAAATTCTTTAGGAACCATTGCTAAATCCGGAACCACAGAATTCTTGGCCGAGCTTGAAAAAAACGCGGGAAAGGACAAGAAAAAACAAGATGTTAATCTTATAGGACAGTTTGGTGTGGGGTTTTATTCTGCTTTTATGGTTGCTGACAAAGTTGAAGTCTTAAGCAAGGGTGTTGGGCAAACAAAAGCAAACAAATGGGAATCTGATGGTATTTCAGGATACGAAATTTCGGAAGCTAAAAAAGAGGAGGTAGGAACAGAAATCACCCTCTACATAAAAAAGAGCGAAAAGGAATATCTTGATAAAGAAAGGATAGGTTTTATAACTCGAAAATATTCAGATCATTTAATGTATTCTGTAAACTTTATTGATGGAAAGAATGAACCTGAATTGCTTAATAAAGCTTCAGCTATTTGGACAAGGGAAAAGAAAGATATTTCAGCCGAACAATATGAAGAGTTTTACAAACAAATAGGTGCTGGATTTAATAAACCTTTACTCACCTTACATAACAAGGTCGAAGGAACATTAAGCTACATAAATCTTCTCTTTATACCGGATTCAAGGCCATTTGATTTGTTTCAAATGGACGTAAAATCTAAGATAAAACTTTATTCAAACCGGGTCCTGATAACCGATGACTCAGAAAGCATTTTACCAAGATGGCTTAGGTTCGTAAAAGGTATAGTCGACACCTCAGACGTTGACCTTAATGTTAGTAGAGAAATGCTACAGCATAATGTCACCTTGAACAAAATCTCGAAGGCATTAAAGAAGAGGATAATTAACGAACTGAAAAAGCTGAAAGATAAAGACCAAGAAAAATATTCGTCTTTTTGGAATGAATTTGGCATCGTTCTTAAAGAAGGAATTTATGAGGATTTTGATCTTAAAGCAGAACTTCTCGAGTTATCAAAGTTCCAGTCCATGAATGCGGACAATTTCATTTTTTTATCAGACTATATCGAAAAAATGAACACTGAACAGAAGGATATATACTATTTGGCAGCAGAGAATAAAGAAATGGCTGAAGGCAGCCCGCATCTTGAAGTATTTAAGAAAAAGAAGCTTGACGTTTTATTTCTCACGGACCCGATCGATACATTTTGGTTGTCTATGGCAGGTGAATTTCAAGACCGAAAGTTTGTTTCTATTACCAAAGGCGATATAGACCTAACAGCTTTTTCAGACGATAAAAAAGAAAAAGAGAAGAAGCCACCGGCAGGCATGAAGGGCCTTGTCGAGAAAATAAAAGAAATACTAGGTGAAAGCGTACAGGATGTTAAAGTGTCGACAAAACTGGTTGACAGCGCATGCTGTCTAGTAGCACCTGATACTGGGATGGATGTTCAAATGGAAAGAATAATGAAAATTCAAAATAAAGATTTCAAGGGTATGCCCAGAATATTAGAGATAAATCCTGATCATAACATAATTAAGAAACTAAATAAGATTAAGGACACAGACAAAGACGCTTTGAATGATGCCTCTTTTCTACTGTTTGATCAGGCAAAGATGGTGGAAGGAGAGCTTCCTAACGACATAGCGAAATTTAACCAAAGAATGTCAAAATTCTTGGGTATAGCTCTGAGCTGATCAAATTATGAGCTTTGATAAAGCGTAGTTACACACGCTCCGCCCAAGCCGAGATTATGCTGTAGAGCTGTTTTAGCGCCATAAACTTGCTTTTCGCCTGCGTTTCCACGAAGTTGCTGGGTCAACTCAAAACACTGTGCTAATCCAGTTGCTCCCAATGGATGTCCCTTTGAAAGTAATCCTCCGGAAGGATTGGTGACAAATTTGCCCCCGAAAGTGTTATCTCCATCTTGAACAAACTTTTGTGCTTCGCCTTCTTCACATAAGCCAAGAGCTTCATAAGTTATAAGCTCATTGTGGGCAAAACAATCGTGTAGTTCCACTACGTCCACATCTTTAACATCAACCCCAGTTTGCTGATATACATTTTTTGCAGCCTCCTTGGTCATGTCGTAGCCAACTAATTGCATCATATCCTTCTCTGAAAAAGTAGACTCGTAGTCAGTTGTCATCGCCTGCGCTAAAATCTTCACACTGGAATCAATATTGTGTTTATTTGCAAACTTTTCAGAAACTAATACAGCAGCAGCCCCACCACAGGTTGGTGGGCAAGCCATTAATCTGGTCATAACGCCTGGCCACATAATTGGAGACTCCATTACTTCTTCCTCACTGACCTCTTTTTTGAATAGGGCTAACGGATTTTTGGCGGCATGTCTGCTTGCTTTAGCTCTAATTTTTGCAAAATCTTTCATGGTGGTCCCATATTTATCCATATGTGATTTTCCAGCGCCTCCAAAGTAACGTAACGCTAATGGAATTTCTGCGTTCCCTACTAACTGTTCGCAGGTTTCATTAAATTCACCAAAAGGACTTGGCCTGTCAGTGTAGATGTCACCTAGCGCTCCAGGTCGCATTTGCTCAAAGCCCAGAGCCAGAACACAGTCACTAGAACCACTTTCTATTGCTTGCCTTGCTAAATAGAGTGCTGTGGAACCTGTAGAACAGTTATTATTTACATTTATAATTGGAATACCTGTCATGCCAACATGATACAAAGCCCGCTGACCTGATGTGGAATCTCCAAATACATATCCAACAAAGGCACTTTGGATATTTTTATAGTCTACACCACTGTCTTGGAGAGCTAACTGAGCTGCTTTTGCACCCATAATATCATAGGTCTCTGAAGCTCCAGGCTTAGCAAAAGGAATCATTCCAACTCCCGCTACTATTACTTTATTTCCAGTTGATTTTTTTGTCATTTTGGGCTCCGTCTTTTCTAAACATTTATTAGTTTATAATTTACACTTAAAGAGGTCAACTTTCCGATTATAAACCGAGAAAAAAACTATAAAATATTTGGCTAGTAAGCTCATAAGGATGATCTAAAGCCACATGTGTAAATTTTGTTCCTGGGTATAATAGTCATTTACAATTTTGCTTTTCGGAGAGTAAACTTACTATGTGGTAAATATTATTTTCAAATTTTTTATAGCCATTTCTTGTTTGCTGATATTTCGGGGACTATTAGCAGAACCGTTGCTTGATGGGGCTGACTTTGACTACGGCGAATATTTATCAGGGCAATGTGTAACATGTCATCAAAGCTCATCAGATGAAGGTATCCCTGCCATAAATGGCGCAGAGGCCCTTTATATCGCTGAGAAGTTAATGTTATATAAAAATAAAGAGCTGGAGAACGAAGTAATGCAATTGGTTGCTAGTGCTCTAGACAAAGAGCAAATAGCGTCTTTAGCGATTTATTTTAATAGCTTGGAAAAATGAACTGAACTTAATCAAGAATATGTAAAGAAACAATTAACACTTGTTCAATTTTATTTTCAAAAAAATAATAATCCTGTTACACTTAGAAAAATAATATAGGGAGGACACGATGAATAATCTATCTAGACGTTCCTTTGTATCTTTTGCTCTTGCTTCAACATCTTTGCTAGCTATGCCTGCTATTTCTACAGGATCAGCTCGACCCAAGGTCGTTGTTGTTGGCGGTGGTGCAGGTGGAGCAACGGCTGCAAGATACATTGCAAAAGACTCGAAAGGCGCGATTGATGTGACTTTAATTGAAGCATCAAAACATTATTACACATGTTTTTACTCGAACCTTTATTTAGGGGGTTTTCGAGACTATGATTCAATTGGTCATTCATACGATAATTTAAGCGCTAATCATGGAGTTAATGTAGTACATGATTGGGCTATATCTGTAGACTCGTCTGCACGCAAAGTGAGATTAGGCTCCGGGGCCACTGTCAGTTATGATAGGTTGGTATTATCACCAGGAATCGATATAAAATATGACAGTATTGATGGGTACTCGGTCGAAGCACAAACAAAAATGCCTCATGCTTGGAAGTCTGGAACTCAAGTCAAGGTTTTGAGAGATCAAGTCTTAAATATGCCTAAGGGTGGTACCTTTGCTATGGTTCCTCCTCCAAACCCATACAGATGTCCTCCGGGACCTTACGAGCGCATTTCTATGGTTGCTCATATACTTAAAGAAAAAAATCCAACTGCAAAAATTGTTGTTATAGATCCAAAAAATAAGTTTTCTAAACAAGGTCTATTTATGGCCGGCTGGGAAAAGCACTATCCTGGGATGGTTGAGTGGATTGATAACGATACTCACGGTGGCATTAAAAACGTAAACCCAGAAACAATGGAAATTGAGACTGATCTTGATACATTTAAAGCGGACGTTGCTTGTGTGGTACCAGCCCAGAGGGCGGGTGCTATAGCAATGAATGCCGGTGTAACAGATGGAGATTGGAGCCCAATAGTTCCAGCATCTATGCAAACCAAGGCAGATGGAAATATTTACGTTCTGGGGGATGCATCAGTTGCGTCGGCAATGCCAAAATCTGGTTTCTCTGCGAACAGCCAAGCAAAGGTTGCAGCAAATCATATAAGGGGCGAACTAACCGATAGCAGAGTGTTTCCTGCAAAATTCTCAAATACATGTTGGTCCTTGGTAGCAACTAATGACGGCATAAAGGTTGGAGCGAATTATAAAGCTGGAGATGAAAAGATCGAAGTAGTAGATAAGTTCGTCTCTAAAACAGATGAGGGCAACGCTAAGCGTAAGAAGACCTACGAAGAGTCTATAGGGTGGTACAACGGTATAACTACTGATATGTTCTCATAGTTTTTGTTTAGGAAGGCAGACTTTCAACTGCCTTCCTATCTACATTCCAATGACCCTTACTGGTGAGGGCTTTTCTGGTTTTATTTCCTGTTTATCAATGATGTAGTTTTCTAGTACATCGTATATAGGGGGACCTTCTACGTTTTCATTTACCGACCCCCAGCCAGAAACTACATACTCTTTGGTTTTCTCAATATGTTTACCATTTCGTATTAATTTTAAATTTTTTATGCGATGCCCCATCTTTTCTTTTGGGTGGCACTCATATGTCATGCCACCCACTCTGACCATATCTCCACCTTGCTGAAAAAACGGATCAGGATTAAAAATATTATCGCAAACATCTTCAAGTAATTCTTTGATAGCTTTCCCGGTCATTTTAATTCTGTAGACTTCCGGATAGTTTATAGCGGTTTGACTGTAAATATCCTCAATAGTTATTTTTTGGTCAGGTAAAAGGGTCGTTCCCCATCGAAAACCTGGACTTAATGAAATTTCACTATCTCTTTGTTCAATTATTGAGTCACAAATCACATCATCCCAGGTTCCATTAAAATTACCCCTCCTGTACAATAGTGCTCCGGTTCGGCCAATGACTTTCTGAGAGTCCATTTCGAAAGGAGCTCTTACCTCATTTATTTTCTCCATCATCTCTTGGTCTGAATTTAATATTTCAGAAAAAACTGGAATTAATGATGATTTGCTATCAACAACTTTTCCGTTGCTAACCTTTAAATCTATTCGCCCCAAGTACTTCCCATGAGACCCCGAAGATAACAAGAGAGTATTGTTTAATCTAATTGCATGGGGTATGGCATCATGAGTATGGCCTGTCAAAATGACATCTATACCACTAATAATTCTGGCAAGTTTTTGATCGACATCGAACCCATTATGCGAAAGCAAAACCACTACCTCCGCGCCATTTTTTCTTGCTTTATTTACATTCTCCTGTAGCAACTCAGTGCGTATTCCAAACGACCACCCTTTAACCAAATAACTCGGGTTTGCAATAGCCGTATATGGGAAATGCTGGCCAATAACTGCTACCTTTACGCCCCCTTTTTCAAAAAAAGTTGTACTATCAAAAACTTGTTCTTCCCATTCTGTATCAAAAACGTTTCCACCAATAAATGGGCAGTCAAGTTGTTCAGTAAGTTCTTTTAGCCTTTCCTTACCGAGTGTAAACTCCCAATGCCCTACCATAGCATCTGGTGAAAGTAGGTTCATGGCAGAGACCATATCCATACCCTGTGTTTGAAGAGATGTGTATGATCCTTGCCATGTATCACCACCGTCCAATAGCAGAACCTTATCATTTCCTCTTTCTTCACGAATGGATTTAATTAGGTACGCGGTTCGATCCAATCCCCCCAATTTTCCATATTCTTTGGCAAGGCTTACATAATCCACCATGGTATGCGCATAAGCCAAAGGCGTATTTTTTTCAATTGCAAAATGTCTCAAAAAATCGCTGCCTACCAAATGAGGTGGAATGCCTTCAAAGTCTCCTACTCCGTAGTTTTCTGATGGTGGTCGGAAATATATTGGCTTCAATTGTGCGTGCATGTCGGTTATGTGCAACAAGGTGACTTGCCCCTTTGAGTCGAATTTTAGAAGGTCAGCTTCCGTTATGTTTTTTGGAGAGGCGATTGTTGGGAAGCTACTGGTAGAAACAAGACCACCCATTACCGACAAATATTGTAGAAATTCTCTTCTGCTAAACATTACCTGAGTGTAATGATAATTTCTTAAATATAAAAATGAAAAAATTTAGTCTTCTGGAGTTACGTCGATATCTTTTGCTTTTCCGATTATCTTCACTGGTACATTACAGTTTTCCATACAGGGATTGCCATTAATGTTGAATACGTCTGGTCTGGGGTCTGGTAAAAGAAAGCCATCTTGGTTAGGCATTTTGATTAACCCAATGCTTTGATTAGATAGGACAAAATCATCTTCAATTATATCATTCATATATAAAAGATAGGCAACTATCTGATATGTTTCATCGTAGGAAAGAGATTGTGATGCGCCAAAAGGCATTGCTCTATAAATATAATCAAATATTGTTGAAGCATAAGGCCAATAGCTGCCAGTCGTCTTTAAAGGATCATGGGTGTTTAGAGTTCCATCACCCCCAACTAGTTCAGGCCATCTATCTACACCCTCTCCAAAGTCTCCATGACAGGACGCACATTGCTCTGCAAAAACTTCTTCACCATCAAAAGCTGTACCTGAGCCAATGGGAGCACCTACCCCGTCTGGTCTTACATCAATGTCCCAGCCCTTTACTTGTTGACTTGTTGCTATACTCCCTAGATTAAATGCTCTGTCTGATGCTTCCGAAGAAAATGTACTTATTAAACTAGTCAGCATCAATGCTGATACTATCTTAACCCAAACGTACATTATCGACCTTGCCAGATTTACTTACCAACCAGGTGGCAATTGAATTATTATGGTAAATTGAATTTTTACCTCTTATCTTTTGAAGTTCCTGGATATATGGCTGGACGTATCCAGTTTCGTCTATTGCTCTCGATTGGATCAAAAGCTCCTTACCACTCCATTCAAATGGGAGTGTGAATCTTACTAAAGACTTGGACATTATTGGTGCATGGAGCTGAGCGGTTCTCCAATTTTTCCCACCGTCTAAAGAGACATCAACCCTTTTTATTTTTCCTTTTCCAGACCAAGCTAATCCTCTTAATTGTTGAATTCCCTTGTATAGGATTGGCTTTTCAGGGCTTGGCGATGTAACTACTGACTTTGCTTCCATAACCCATGTAAACATTCTCGCCTTTCCGTCTCTCAGTAAGTCGGTATATTTGGATGTCTCTTCTCTTGTCATGTAAGGCTTATCA
>CACLZW010000029.1 GCA_902611475.1 uncultured Alphaproteobacteria bacterium | reverse complement strand
ATCCAATAATACGTAATCAAAATCCCAATCGTGAAACCCTAGCTTTTCCAATAGCTCAAAGCCATGGATGATGCCACGTCCTCCACATCCTCTTCCTACTTCTGGCCCACCGAGCTCCATCGCAAATACGCCATTTCTTTTAAAACACACATCTCCAATGGAGACTTCTTCACCCGCAAGTTTCTTATTAGTCGATGTTTCAAGTATAGTTGGGCAAGCCTTTCCCCCGAATAAGAGAGAAGTTGTATCAGATTTTGGGTCACATCCTATGAGTAGAACTCTTTTTCCTTGTTCTGCCATCATATGACTGAGATTTGCAAGCGTGAAACTTTTACCGATGCCTCCTTTACCGTAGATCGCTATTATCTGGGTTTTTTTTGTTGGCTCACCAACAGGAACTTCGTCAATAGGTTGATTTGCCTCTTCTCGAAGGTCCTTGTGGTGTTTTTCTAAGTCTTTCTTATCTAAAGTATTAGTCGGGTTATCTAAGCTCATGCTACATCCCTCCAATCAATAACCATTTTCAGGCATTCTGGATCTTCAAAAGATTGTCGATAAGCTGCTTTCGAGAAATTTACATTACTCTCATGCGATATTAATCCTTCTAAAGATAGAGCACCGGTTTCTAATAGTGATCGTGTAATATTTATATCTTCAGTATTAAATTCTGCTGAAATCCTGAACCTAGCCTCTTTTATAAATGCGGGCGGGAAAGAAAAGGAGATAGGAGATGAATAAAATCCAGCAAAAACTATTTCACCATTTTTTTTCAATTTTGGAATTATCTTATCCAAAACGCTGATATCTCCACTAGCCTCATAAATCGATTCATGATCTGAAGAATTATCATTTTCCGGATCGATAACGTCGTAATCTGATTCATTACCCACTCTAAGAGGATTACTTTCCCATACAATGGGGGCTTCGCCACCAGCTGCTATTGTTAATCGAGCTAGCAACCTTCCTAAAACACCATGACCAATAATAAGAGAGGGAAGTTTGTTGCCAAGCCCTGCGATTGCATGCCTAGCGGTTGCTGCGAGTGCAAATAGTGTCCCTTTAGCTTTCAAATCAGGGTCTATTTTTATAAGCTTTTCATCGGAAGCTATTAGAAGGCTAGAGGATGCACCGAAAAGACCCTTCTCGTTTTTATAGCAATTGGCCCCGGGGACAAATACATGATCGCCAACCTTAAGTTTCCTAGATGCTCTGTTGTCGACTACCACCCCAACCGTTTCATAACCTGGGACAAGAGGATAGCCCATTCCAGGAAAAAATGGCATGTCACCATTCCAAAACAAGCGTTCAGTACCAGTAGAAACCCCAGAGAACTGAGTTTCAATTATGACATCACCAGGTTCTGGTTCCCTTAGGGCAACTTTGCGCAGGTCCAATTGACCTGGGTTATCAATTACTATTGCTAATGTTTCCATATTAAAGGCTGACAATTATTGTGATTTTCATGAATTAACGAGACAGCATCTACGTGGAAACCTATGGGTACCCCTCGTAAATCGATGTCTTTTTCTAGCTTTCTTAAAAACTCAACCAAAAAGCTGGTCCTCTTTTATTTACGTAAATATCCCATAATTAAAGCCAACTCAAAAATAAATGTCAATAAATTTAGACAAAAACTGTAATAAATTTCTGACATATGGTTTTTATGCAAAAAAAACTACTTTTTTGCACTCATAACTTGGGTAATAAATGGTGCACTTACAGCATGCTTAATAATATTTGAAAATCCAGCCCTGAGAAGAATCAGCTTATGCTCCTCAAAAGAACGCACTTTTCCTGTTGTCATTGCCATCGTATAAAATGAAAAATAGCAATCACTGGAACGCATCGCTTTGCTTCCACCAGACATCGGCTCTGTTATTAACAAAGAACCACCTTTTGGAAGAGCTTGGTAGATTCTTTTGAGTAACAACTCTACAGTGCTGTCTTCGTGATCATACAAAACCCTTACTAAGCTTATAACGTCTTGATTCGAAGGAATTTCATCTTTTATAAAATCACCAGAACAAAAATTTAAAAGCCCTACTATATCATCAATTTTTTGGTGATTGCTCTTTGCAACGTTTATTACACTAGGCAAGTCAAAAACAGTAGCTTCGATACTGGGATACCTTCTCTTTACCGCTAATAAAAATGCGCCAGTGCCACCACCAATATCCAGAATTCTTTTAACGCCTTTAAAACTATATGCTTGCAAAGTTTGATCCGCAACCAACCTTTGGGAAGTCTGCATAAGCTTACTGTATTCGGAAGATACCTTTGTAGAAATCTTCTTTTTTTCTCCTTCTTTTCTTACATAGGGCCAAAATTGACTAAGCTCTGTTTCACTTCTCCCATGCAATAACTTCACTGGATCTAAGAGATCTCGATATAAAATTTGATTGTGCTGGATCATATCCATTAACCCAGGAACCCCAATTATTTGCGCTCCTACTCTGGTTAACCAATATTTATTTCTTTTGTAGCATATCAAGTTTAAAGCACAACCACCACGCAGCAACAACAAAGACCTTTCATTCGCAATCTCCAGAAACTGGCTAACTTCATCCAGTGATCGCCCTTCTTTCTTGAGAAATTGAAAAATATCCAAATAGATCAATAAATGAAGAATTTGTGAATAGACAAACCCAGACATGATCTCATGAATCTTATTGCCTTCATAACTGATGAGAGCTCTAAGAATTGGAACTTTAACGATAGCTTCATGCACTTTGGTTGATGAAAAGACCTTAACCTTTAATCGATAATAGCTTTTATAAAGCGAATTAATTTTTTCTTTCAAATTCATCCGATCGGAACAGTCTTGAACACCTGTTAAACATATAAGTGGCTTACAAAGTTTTTTGAAGAGGTTCTACTGGTGTTAGACGCTCTGCCTGACTTCTGACAATTTTAATCAATTCAACTTCACCGGGACATGAGGGAATAGAAGCTATCGCTCCAGCCAAAATGTCTTGAAGTCTTTTAATTGCACCTTGCTCTCCTAGTTTTAAAACAGCGTTCGGGCGCTCATTTTCGCTGTCTCTGTTACTCGACTTACCACTTTTTTGAGAGTCAGAAAAGTCCTTCAAATCATCAGCAACCTGAAATGCCTCACCTATTCTCTGTCCGAGCTCTGCCCATGGCTCTGGATCCTCTCCTGCGGAAATTGCTCCCATTTTAGTAGCCGCTACGAACAATGAGGCCGTTTTAAGTTTATGATATGAACTAAGATCAATCGTTTTTTCACTTTCCCAACCTTGACCTGAACAGATACCATAGGGCATACCCGTAGACGTTGTTAAAACATTTATTAACTTACCAAGCCTTTCGGGAGCACTCAAACCTTTAGCAGTTAGCACCTGAATTGCTAAGATAATCAAAGAATCTCCACAAAGAACAGCTAAAGGCTCATCAAAAGCCTTATGAACAGTAGGCTTACCCCGCCTAACCTCCGCATTATCAAATGCTGGCAAATCATCATGAACTAAACTGGCGCAATGCATCATCTCGACCGAAACCGCTGAAGCCATTGAGAGATCAAAATTATCTAGCCCACACGCATTGGAAACAGCAAGGCAAAGCTGAGGCCGTACTCTAGCACCTCCTGGAAAGATTGCGTAATCCATCGCCGCAGCCAATTTTGGCGGAGCAGGCGATCTACTTGCCTTCTTAATTGCCTTTTTCAGTGCCTCTTCTAATTTTTCTTTCATCTCCATTCCTGTAGTAAAAATTAGACATCATTAGAAATTTGTGTAAATAATTTTGGACAGTTTTTTAAATAAGTCAATAAAATACCTTTTATGCTAAAAGAAAACGAACATATTATCATTGTAGGCGCAGGAATTGGTGGGCTTGTTTCTGCCCTTTTACTTTCCCAAAAGGGATTAAAAGTAACTGTTGTTGAAAGAAATGGATACCCTGGAGGAAAATTAAGAGCTTTTTCAAGTCAAGAGGGCCCTATTGATGCAGGACCTACAGTTTTGACACTAATAGACGTTTTCCAGGAAATATTCACTCAGGCAAATCTAAATATTTTTAAGGAATTAGATTTGCACAAAGAAGAGATATTAGCCAGGCATTACTGGCCAGATGGGAAATGTTTAGATCTTTTTTCAACTCATGAAAAAAATCTTTTTTCAATAGAAAAAGTATTTGGAAAAAATTCAGCAGCTGAATTTGACAAATTTCATGGGGATTGTGAGACGCTTTTTTATGCTTTTAATAACACCTTGTTAAGAAATGGCTCCCCTGGGAGCTTTTTGACAAAAAAAGATTTTTTAAAAAGAATTCCTCGATTAATTAACATTTTGGGCTTCCCAACCGACTACTGGAGAAAGTTAGAGAAATATTTCAGCGAACCTAAGCTCAGACAACTGTTTGGAAGATACGCGACATATGTCGGGGGGTCGCCTTTCAGTTCTCCATCCCTACTACAGCTTATATGGTATGTTGAGTTTCTGGGAGTATGGCGTATAAGAGGAGGTCTTCACACTCTTGCGAATAAATTGAAGCAATTATCTGCGGAAAATGGTGTTGAGTTTGTTTTCAATAAGTCTGTTACTAAAATTAATATTAAAGATAACAATGTTTGTAGCGTGGATCTCAATGATGGACAAAGGTACCAATCCAAAACTGTTTTGTTTAATGGAGATCCACGAAACTTTAGAGAAGGTAACTTGGGTAGTGATTTAAAAAATTTGATGAAAAAAACAGCCACTGAACCACGATCTTTATCTGCCTATGTTTGGTCATTTGCTTCTGAAACTACGGGGGTGGAACTAGCCCACCACAATGTTTTTTTTAATGAGAACTATAAGAATGAATTTAATAGCATATCAGCCGGACAAATAGCTAAAGACCCCACTTTATATGTATGCAAGCAAGAAAAGGGCATAAAAAGTAGCTCAAAAAATCGCTTTGAGATAATCATCAACGCGCCCTCACTCACTCAAAACAAAATTACTGCTACCAAGGAGTATGATTTATGCAAAGAAAGAACATTTCAAAAACTCAGCAAAATGGGAATATACTTCAAAAACAAACCAAATTCACGCAATCTGACAACTCCAGGAGCTTTCGAAAGACTAGCACCGGGCGCGGACGGATCAATCTACGGGCTGAGCCCCGAGAGACTACTTTCAACCTTCCAAAGACCCTCCACAAAAACAAAAATAAAGGGCCTTTATCTGGCGGGAGGGGGAACTCATCCAGGACCGGGTTTGCCAATGGCAGCTCTATCAGGGAAGCATGCGGCAGAAATGATAAAACGGGACCTTGCTTTGATCTAAATATTCCACCCAACGGGTACGGATGGTGGTACATGGATGGCCTTTCAGATGACGGCACAAAAGCAGTTTCAGTTATCGCCTTCATAGGTTCGGTCTTCTCTCCATGGTATAGTTGGTCTGGTAGAAAAAACCCTCATGACTTTTGTTCAATAAATATTGTTACATATGGGAAGGGGGGGCGTTGGACGATGACTGAGCGAAGGGAACGTCACGTTAAACTAACTGAAAATTCTTTTAGGGTCGGACCTAGCAAATTAGAGTGGAATGGCAAGCAGCTTGTTCTAGAGTTTAGTGAAATAACAATTCCGCATTTCGATAAAATTGAAGGTTGCATCACTGTTACACCAGAAAGTGTAAATGATTTGGAAGTATTGTTGAAACCTGACGGGACACACATATGGAGACCATTCTCCCCAATTTCACGTATAGAGATTAAAACCAATAAGAAAGGATGGACTTGGCAAGGGAACGCTTACCTCGATGGAAATTTTGGAACAAGGGCACTCGAACAAGATTTCAATTATTGGACCTGGAGTCGTCTACCGTTTAAAGATAAATGCCTCACATTTTACGACGCTGATCTAGTTGACGGCAGCAACACCAATATAGCACTACGCTTTAATAAAAATGGCTCAGTTGAAGAGGTAGAAGCACCTCCTCTTCAACCTATATCAAAAACAAAATGGCTTATTAAACGGGTTGCCAGATCGGATAGGGAGTTCTCACCCTATCAAAGCCGGGCATTGCTGGATGCACCATTTTATTCTAGGAGTAAGTTAGTTACTCAAATTGATAAAGAAAAAACTACCGGCGTTCATGAAACCTTGGATATGAAAAGATTTACAAACCCACTTATAAAACCTTTGCTATGCGCAAAGATACCTCGAATTTTCTAGAAATTCTCCTTATTCAATTGAATAATAGAAAAATTTAACGCCCCTGCATAGGAACCCCAAACTATATAGGGAGTAAGTAGAAGTCCTGCAATTAAATCAGTATAAAAAGCAAGGACAATCATGATGACAACCGAAACCCAAAGGCATAATAGAATTATAAAACCTAGCTTTATCCTGTGGAGCCCGAAGAATACGGGAGTCCATAAGGTATTGAATACAAGTTGAAGAGCCCAAAAAATCAAGAATAAGTCATTGCCAGGTGCTCCGTAAACTCTAACTAAAGAATATGCCATGGCTATATATAAATATAACCATGCTATAGGAAAAACCCAATCTGGAGGTGTCCAACTAGGTTTGTTTAGAGATTTATACCAGTCTCCTGTTGGGAATAAAGAACCGGTAGACCCAGCTGCAAGACACGCCAAAAAACCTAACAAAAAAATAAATATCGACTCTGTCATCACCCCAATTCTCTATGTTGATAAATGAATGCTTTTTTTATCATTTTTCTCAAGTTCCATTAAAACGTCCATCAGTCTTTTGCCAGAAAAAATAATCATATCATTCCCATAATTTTTCTTCTGTGCGCTATTTACAAGAAATTTGACTTCTCTTAAAGCGGGAGCATGTACAACAGCTGAAACTGGCAAAATTTTAGAACTAAGAGTTTTTAAAAAAGAAAATGCAAGCAAGGTTATCTTTTCAGATTTTGAGGTTGTTGCTCTCTGGTTTATGCTATCGTACTGAACAGACTCAATATGTGCTCCGATACCTTCATAAATGTAGCGGGCTGCATATATTCCTGGCTGACAAGAAGTTGGGAGGCCAAAAAGCCCAGATTCTGAACGCTTGTACAATCGACTCGCTTCTTCTAATAAACGTTTTGCTATTGAAGCTAACTCTTTTGACGGCTTAGGGCTTGCAAGAAAATCCTTCAAATCTATGTTTTTTTCCTCAAGCCAATCAGTAGGAATGTATATACGGTTACTTCTTGCATCTTCGCCTATGTCTCTTGCGATGTTGGTAAGTTGCATAGCGATACCAAGATCACAAGCACGTGCTAATATATCTTTATCTCTTACCCGCATTAGGACGCACATCATTACACCGACGGTTGATGCAACTCGTGCACAATAAGAGCGTAACTCTGAAAGAGATTTGTACTTTCTCCCTTCAGCGTCCCATTGCATTCCCTCTAATAAAGCCATCGGGAGTGCTTTTGGCATCTCATAAAACTTTACAAGTTCTGCAAAACACCTATCGGAGGAATGATTTTCTGGCTTTCCCAGATAGACTTTTTCAAGTCTGACAAAGAGCTTTTTTAGAGATAGAAATTTTGCCTGACTATCGTCAATTGCATCGTCAACAATTCGGCAAAATGAATACAAAACAATTGCAGAGTCGCGTACTTTTTTGGGAAGAATTTGTGAAGCAGCATAAAAAGAGTGGGATCCCTTTCTAATTATTTCGTAACAGGTTTCCAGATCTTCTTTGTTATACATTTGATTAAACCTGCATTACTTTCTTATTGGTAGAATAGCTTTTTTTGTTCGCAACCTTTTTCAAATTCGGAAGAATCTCATCCAATATTTCTGCAGATGCAAGAACACCTGGCAATCCCGGCCCAGGATGAGTACCAGCTCCAACAAGAAAGAGATTATCAAGCTCTTCTGATCTATTGTGAGGTCTAAACCAGGCGCTTTGAAACATCGTAGGTTCCAAGGAGAAACCACTTCCAAAATGGCTCAAATATTTTTCTTTAAAATCAAGGGGGGTCATAACATACTCGGTTTTTATTGTTCGGCCCAGCCCAGGCAAAAGCCTTCTTTCTAAAACATCAAGTAATTTTCTCTTATAGCTTTTTTCAATGTTACGCCAGTGAATATCATTCTTAAAACTTAGGTTTGGAACGCAAGCCAATACATAAAAAGTATCGTCTCCTTTTGGAGCACAAGTTTTGTCAGTAACAGAAGGTCTATGTACATATAAACTCATTTCCTGTGGCAACTCCCCTTTTATAAAAATATCATTAACCTCTTTTTTATAATTGGGTCCCACCAGAATTGTATGATGCCCGACATTCTTCCACTTTGATCTCGTTTTTGACGTACCAAAATGCCAAACAAAAAGACTCATTGACCAATTCTTCGCGTCTAATTTATGTTTGGTCCACCTTTTCTTCTTTTGGTGCCCTAATAAACTATCGTATGTATTCTGAAGATCTGCATTCGACACTACATAATCCGCACTAATTTTTTCTCCCGACTCCAACTGGACCCCAATTGCTCTGTTTTCTTTTGTTAAAATTTTATTAACTGTTGTATTAAGTGTTACTTGACCCCCTGAGGATTTAATTTTTTCTGCCATTTTATTGGCCATGGCTTGCGCCCCTCCATGAATGTAGTAAACACCGAATTTATGCTCCAAATAATTAACCAAACCCCACATAGACGTAACAGTAAAGGGATTGCCACCTACAAAAAGTGGATGAAAGCTTAACGCAAACCTTAGCTTTGAGTTGGATACATAGCTCGCAGCACTTCTATAAACTGACCTATCTGCTCTTAGAAGAGCAAAAATTGGAAGAACCTTTAGAGTATCCCATAGTCTATGCATAGGACTTCTTCCCATTGAGCCCTTTTTTGAAAACGCAAAATTATATTGCCTTTCTGACAAACGCATGAACTTTCGGTATCCTTTGAGATCATTCGGTGCAAATTTTTTAATTTGAGCCTCAAAATTTGATTTGTTGCCAGAAACTGAAAGAACATCCTTATCTTCAAATATCAAATCATAATATGGGTTTAGCTTTTCTATTTTTACATGTTGACTTAGATCATCCCCACATCTCTTCCAAAGTTCTTCAAAGTTTTTTGGTAAAGTCAAAATTGTTGGACCTAGATCAAATCTATGCCCCTCTTGAGTTTTGGATGACCCGCGACCACCAACAGTTTGCAATCTATCAAAAACGTGGACATGGTATCCTTTTTCAGAGAGAAGCATTGCCGCAGACAAGCCTCCAAATCCCGCTCCAATAATGGCAACAGAAGGCTTTTCCACTTCTCTCTCACCATCAAAGTACGTTTCGTCGATCTTTTTCAACATATCTGATCTTAAACATGTCAGTTTTTTTTGACAATATTTTTAATAAAAAATATGCTTTGAATTGAATAAGCCATTTTGGAGTAGACAATTAAAACAATTACCATAAGTTTTTTTAGGTTCCAGTCCATATTTGGCAAACTATGGGCTTTTTCCCATATGGGGTTTTCACATTTTTATATGAGAAGGATAAAAGGCCTGCAATTTTATAAACTTTTTGGAAGTGGTGTGGGGGAGGGCTTTACCCCTGTGTTAAACCCTAATGTTTATGCTATCTTGGCCGTATGGGATAGTGTGACCGATGCGGATCAAAACATAGCCAACTCATCAATTTTCAAACAATATAAAAATAGATCGAAAGAAAACTGGACGCTGTATCTAAAACCTACCAGATCTTGGGGCAGTTGGGATAAAAGAAACCCGTTTGAAATAACTGATAACCTTGATCAAACATTTCCTGTGGTAGCGCTTACAAGAGCAACAATAAAAACAAATATCCTTTTAAAGTTTTGGAAAAGAGTGCCAGATATATCAAAAACAATTGGGCTCGATAGAAATGTTTTATTTAAAATTGGCTTAGGAGAAATTCCATGGTTTCACCAAGTCACCTTCTCAATATGGCCAACTCAGGAAAGCATGGATCAATTTGCTAGAAATCATGGACCTCATAAGGAAGCCATCAAAGCTGTAAGAGAAAATAATTGGTTTAAAGAGGAACTCTATGCAAGATTTGCAATTGACAAACAAATTGGCCAATGGCCAGAAATAAATATAAATAAGGAAGCAAGTGAATAAGTATTTTCCATTCTCTGCAATAGTTGGACAAGAACAAATGAAACTTGCTCTAATTTTGACCGCAATCGATCCATCAATTGGAGGTGTATTGGTTTTTGGAGATCGAGGCACTGGTAAATCAACCATTGTTAGATCGCTCGCGGGATTATTACCAAAGCAAGACTTTGTAATAGATTGCTCCTTTAATTGCCAGAATTCATTTAATCTATGCGATCAGTGTAAAAAAAAGAAGTCTCTTCAGTTTGAAGAACGTTCAACCCCTGTTATAGATCTTCCATTGGGGTCGACAGAAGACAGAGTTGTTGGAGCACTAAATTTAGAAATTGCTTTAACTGAGGGCAGGAAAGTGTTTGAACCAGGCTTGTTAGCCAAAGCAAATAGTGGCTTCCTTTATATAGATGAGGTCAACTTGCTAGAGGATCATATCGTTGATCTGCTTTTAGACGTTGCCGCATCAGGAGAGAACCTAGTCGAAAGGGATGGAATATCGATAAGACACTCATCAAAGTTCGTCTTAATTGGTTCTGGGAATCCCGAAGAGGGTGAACTCAGACCGCAGCTACTTGATAGATTTGGTTTCTCAGTAAATGTGGGTTCCCCCTCTGAAATATCGCAAAGAATTGAAGTGATTAAAAGAAGAGATGAGTTTGAAAGAGATCCTCAAGCTTTTTTACGGAAGTGGAGACGGAAAGATTTAAAAGTTCAAAAAAAAATAATTCATGCAAAAAATACTCTAGATAATATTAAGCTTGACGATAGAATTTTATCAAAGTGTGCTGAAATTTGTATCGCGGTGGGCTCTGATGGATTGAGGGGAGAACTAACACTTTTGAGGGCTTTAAGAGCACTATGTGCGTTTAATGAGACTACAAAGCCAACTTTAGAGGATATTAGAGAGATAGCTGTTTACACTCTTAGCCATAGACTGAGAAGAGATCCATTGGATGATACAAGTTCAGAGGTACGAGTGAAAAGAAAAGTCAATGAACTTATAGATGTCAAATAAAATTGACTTTCTTGAGCATGAGCTCGATGTAAATGCTCTCATCCAGGGCATATTAACAATTAGTAGCATTGATCCCTCTCTAGGGTCTTTATCTGTAAAGGCCAACTATTCAACCGTAAGAGAGGTGTTTATATCGAACCTCTTATCCCTATTAAAGCCAAAACGATTGAAAAAAATTTATCCCTTTCAAAATCCAACCGACTTTGCCAAGAACATTAACATGATCGATACGCTAACCTTCGGTATGCCAAAATATAACGAAGATATATTCTCATCCGACAACATCGCTTTAGTTTTAACCAACACTGAAAAAGTGGAAAAAGGTCTAGCTACATTTTTGAAAGACAAAATTAAGCATAACACCAACAAATTCTTCATTGCATTAGACGAAAGTGAAAGTAATGAAGTGCTCAGAGCAAATCTTTCCGACTATCTTATTTTTTCTATAAATCTAAATGGAACAAGATATAAGGATTTGAAAAAAGTTTCTTTAAATAGAAAAAAGATTGCCCAGGCTAAAGAAAATCTAGTGACAGTGGAAGTCAGTGAAAAAATTCATAATTACTTAATCGCGTCCGCCGAAATGTTTTCTATTTCCAATATGCATACGATTTTCAGCACCCTAAAAGTTGCCAAGGCGATATGTGCTTATAAAAGGGAAAAAACTGTTTCCAGAGAAGACATAAACCTAGCTATTTCTCTTTCCATGATACATAAGGCAAAACAAATTCCGGAATTTAACCAAGAGAAAAAAGAAGAAGCATCCAAGGAAGAACAATTAAGGGATGATAATGAAAGTAAAGCAAACAGCTCAGAACTAAACAGTGAAGACAAGAAAATGCTCATAGATGCTCTTAAAATCTCTCTCCCAAGCAACCTTATTGAGAGTCTTTTGTCAAAAAATTCTCAATCTATTAGTTTTGGCGAAGCAGCAGGATCCGGAGAAAGAAACATTAATTTCTCTGCAGGCCGTCCCATCCCTTCAATTAATAGAAAATATTCTTCTGACAAAAGAATTGATTTGGTTGGAACACTTACAAGAGCTATTCCTTGGCAAAGACTAAGATCTTCTTCTATTACAAAAAATAGAAAAATAAGCATTTATCCACAAGACATTTTGATAAAAAGATTTGAGAAGCAGTCTGAAAGACTCTTAATATTTTTAGTTGATGCCTCCGGTTCTAATGCTATTGGGCGGTTAAATGAAGCAAAGGGAGCTATAGAGATATTATTATCCGATGCTTATGCAAAGCGAGATAATGTTGCTCTCATTTCTTTTAGTGGATTGAAAGCTAATCCTTTACTATTGCCTACAAAATCTCTTGTGACAGCCAAGAAAAAATTAAGTTCATTGCCTGGAGGTGGTGCTACACCTTTGGCTAATGGTCTACTCAAATCATTTAATATGGCTGATGCCGCTAGATCCCGAGGTATAAAACCTATTATTATCCTGTTATCTGACGGTAGGGCAAACGTGTCGCTTGATGGAGTGGGAGACCGTGTTAAGGCTATTGAGGATACAACCTTTATAGCATCATTAATAAAACAAAACGCCATCAACAATATCTTTATTGATACTTCTAGAAGAAAAACACCAATGGCTGATAAACTTGCAAGAGAACTTAACGGCCATTATTTCCAATTGCCAATGGCTAATTCCAGCAGCATTTCAAAAGCAGTTCAGCAAACGATATAGAGCACAGAGATGGTTAATGACACCTCACATAATTTTTGGCCATACTCTGAATATAGTAAGTTTCTTGAGACCGAAAATTTTGTTTGGCATTATCAATTAATTGGAAAACCAGGTAAACCTATTATACTCCTTATACATGGAGCAGGCGCTTCTTCTCATTCTTGGGCCAATCTAATACCAAAACTTCAAGAGTTTCAAGTTTTGGCGGTTGACCTACCTGGACACAGATTCTCAAAGATAAAAAAAGGAATACGACCTGAACACGATACTATTGTGAGGGATTTGATAATTCTTTTTGAGTCATTAAAGATTAAACCAAACGTCTTTGTAGGTCACTCTATCGGTGCAGTAATTGTTTTGTCCTTATCTGTTATCTACGAGGGACCACTTTCATCCGTAGTTCTTATAAATGGTGCTCTGGAGAAATTTGAAGGTCCAGCCGGAACGATTTTTCCATTAATGGCACGAGTGTTTTACGCAAGCCCTTTAACTAAATATTGGATAAGGCTTTTCAACAGTGCCGAAACAAGCCTTAGAAAATTCCTTTCAATATCTGGGAGCAATCTTACTTTTAAAAATATTGACTACTATATGAAACTCATGACTGATGAGGACCATGTTACTGGCACGCTGGCATTCATTTCCAATTGGAATCTCGGCGATATTGAAAAAAAATTTAAAAAAGTCAGTGTTCCAACTCTTTTTTTAGCAGGCATGCGCGATGGGATTGTAAATTATAAAACATCTGAAAGAGCTCACAAAAAAGTGTTTAACGCTAAAATAAAGCTTTTTAAAAGTGAGGGCCATTTGATCCACGAAGTTTCAAGTACAAAAATTGCCAAAGAGATTAATTCTCTTTTAGACCGAAGTCACACTAAGTCCCAGTAAAATTCGGCTTTTCTTTTTTAAAGAATGACTCTACAGCAGATTTAAAATCGTTACTCAGCATCAAATTATCTTGTTCTCTCGCTTCATGATTGAATCTATCACAGTAAGCTTTAAAAGTATCTTCACGCATTACTTGCTTTGCGGCAGATGCTGCTAAAGGCGATCTTTGCGATAATTCTTCAGCCCAGCTTCTTACGTCATCAATAAAGCTGCCATCCTGAAATATTTTGTTTGCCAATCCATAGTTTAGACATTCCTCCGACGATAGATGGCTACCCGAAACAATTACCTCTAAAGCTTTTCTATAGCCTAGAGATTTTTGGAGAAGATACGTAGCTCCACCATCAGGAACCAAGCCAATATTAGAAAATACCATTGAAATACGAGAGGAAGCCGCCATCACCGTAAAATCACAATTCATTGCTAAAGCCGTTCCTATTCCCGCTGCTGATCCATGTATGGCGGCTATGAAAAGTTTTTGACTTTTTGAGATTATTTCAAATATGGGAAAGTACTCATCTAAAAGCTGTTTTGAAGGAGGCATTTGCCCTCCATCATTTAAATCGGCGCCAGCACAAAAACCAGGACCCTCTCCTCTCAATATCACTATTCTCGTATCTCTATTTTGATCAATTTCCCTCAATTTTTCAGCGAGACTTAACCTGAGTTCTGTATTAAATGTATTATAATTTTCTGGCCTATTTATTAAAACCTCGACAATGTGGTCTCTTAAATGCTGTACTTTAATAATTTCTGACATTTAATTCTTTCCTATTATAGTTTCACACATACGACTATTATTATTAAAGAATACAAGCTTATAACTAACAAGATCAATGATGAATATAGATTTTTATATAAAAAATTTACGCTGGCTCTATGTAGTATTTATTCTTACTTTTTGTTCTGCTTTTGGTCAGACTTTCTTCATTTCATTATACTCAGGAGAAATTAGGGCTGCTTTCGAGTTAACTCATGGTCAATGGGGGCTGATCTACTCTTGCGCGACTTTATCTTCAGCAATTCTAATCCTCTTTGTGGGTGGTTATGCAGATAGAATTTCAGCTAAAAGACTGAGCACGTTGGTCATTTTTGGATTAATTATTTTTTTATTTTTTATGGCAAACAATACTTATACGTGGGGGCTAGTTTTTATAATTCTAGGCCTCCGTTTTTTTGGTCAAGGAATGCTTGGTCACATATCAATGGTCTTTTGCGGCAAATGGTTTTTTAAAAATAAGGGGAAGGCGGTCGCCGTTGCAAACTCTGGTTACACTCTCGCTGAAGCTATAATGCCCACAATATTTGTTGCTTTAATAGGCCTTCTTAGTTGGCAGATCAGCTGGTATGTATCGATAATAATGAGTATCCTAATATTGACCTCAGTTAGGTTTCTTGCTGAAACAGGACGAAAAAAGGGCACCAAGCCACCGAAAGAAAATCAGCAGGTAGGCATGTTGAAAAAATCATGGAAGCGATCCGAAATGTTAAGGAGTTGGGTTTTTTGGGCAGCAGTGCCAGGGCTAATGACTTCTCCCATGATTACAACAACCCTTTTCTTCCACCAAGTTCATTTAGTGGAAATAAAAAGTTGGGATCTTTCAACATATGTATTGTTTATTCCAGCCTATTCCGCCGCAACTCTTTTTTCTTTGTATTTAATCGGTTATTTGGTGGATAAGCTTTCCACAAAAATTATTCTACCCGTTTTCCTTTTTCCTCTCATCTCAGGGTTATTACTCTTATCGATCGCTACGAGTTACTTGGAATTACTCCTTATCTTTATCCTATTAGGTTTAAGCGCGGGGGCATACATCGTAGTATATGGAACTTTTTTCCCAGAATTCTTCGGATCTTTATACCTGGGGTCAGTGCGTACGGTTGGAGTAACGATTATGGTTTTCAGTTCTGCTGTAGGACCTGTTTTAAGTGGTTATTTTATAGACTTGGGCTATAACATTGATCATCAGTTCAAATTTTTTGCTGCGTTTTCGGTGTTTGCTTCCTTATTATTTTTAACTATCAATCTTAGCGTGAGGCTCCCTGAAAATGCTTAAGTAAAAAATTCAAAAGCGTTTATGAATAGAGTTATGTTGCGCTATGATGACAAAGAAGGACTAAATTAAGCGATTGCGGACTATATAATAAATGACCCAGTGAATTAGTTAAAATAATAAGAGGCTCTAAATGGATAATCCTGAAATCATTTGGCAACCGAATAGTGAAAGTAAAGAAGCAAGCAACCTATCTCGGTTTATTGAATTTGCTAATCAAAGATATTCACAATCAATAAAAACAGAATACCAAGATATTTGGGATTGGTCAGTTAATAATGTCGAAAAGTTTTGGTCTTTGATATGGGATTTTTCTAAAATAAAAGGAAGTAAGGGCACTAAAATTTCTGAAAACCTTGCACTAATGCCCGGCGCCAGATTTTTTCCAGATGCCAAACTAAACTATGCAGAAAACCTACTCCGAGCTGCGGATGATGCAGTAGCTATAGAGGAATTTAGAGAAGATGGGTTTTCCAATACGTTAACCAGAAAAGAACTTGAAGTTAAGGCCCTTAAAATGGCTGGCTGGATGAAATGTAAGGGTGTCAAAAAAGGAGATCGTGTCTGCGCTTACATGCCCAACTGTTCTGAAACAGTTATAACGATGCTCGCTACTTCTGCCTTAGGAGCTATTTTTTCTTCCTGTTCGAGTGACTTCGGTATTGAGGGGGTCATAGATCGCTTTGAACAAATAGAACCCAAAATTATGATTGCCACGGACGGCTACCTTTATAATGGAAAGGAGATTGATAGATCAGAGGAAATTAAGACAATATCTAAGCGCCTTCCCTCTTTAGAACATATTATTGTTGTTGAATATATAGGTTCTACCAAACACATTGATAATTTTCCAAATTTTAAAACTGTTTTTCAGTCAGACACATTAGAGGACTATGTTTTATGTGAATTTAATGACCCTTTATATATAGTTTTTTCATCTGGTACCACTGGCAAACCTAAATGCATAACACACAGCATAGGCGGTGTTCTAATACAACACGCAAAAGAACACCTGCTTCATATAAATTTAAGTAAAAAGGAGAAAATATTTTATTTTACTACTTGTGGTTGGATGATGTGGAACTGGTTGGTTGGTTCCCTATTTTGTAAAAGTTCTATAGTTCTCTATGAAGGTAGTCCATTTTATCCAAATCCTGAACACCTATGGAAAATAGCTGAGGAATCAAGGGTGAGCATATTCGGTACATCAGCAAAGTTTATTGATGCACTTTCAAAATCTAATGTAGTTCCCAGGAGTCACTTTACGTTGAGCAATCTAAGAACTATTTGTTCAACTGGCTCTCCACTTAGCCCGGATAGTTATGATTACATTTTGAATAATATAAAATCAGATGTGCAGATTGCATCGATTTCTGGTGGGACAGATCTTCTCAGCTGTTTTGTTTTAAGTAACCCTTTAAGTCCTGTAGTCAAAGGGGAAATCCAATGCAGAGCACTAGCAATGGACGTGGATATATTTAATGAGAATGGAGAAAGTTTGGTTGACATGGAAGGTGAGCTTGTATGCAAAATTCCATTCCCATCAATGCCCATAAAGTTTTGGAATGATCACAATCACAAAAAATACAAAGAAGCATATTTTGAAAAATTTAAAGGGATATGGCGTCACGGAGATTGGGCCAAAATAACTGAACGCGGTACAGTTGTAATTTACGGTAGATCAGATGCTACACTAAATCCTGGTGGAGTGAGGATCGGCACTGCTGAGATATATAATACGGTTGAGAAACTCAATGAAATTGTTGAGTGCATCGTAATAGCACAAAATTGGAATAATGATGTTAGAATAGTTTTATTTCTAAAATTACAAAATGAATATAAGCTAACTGAAAATCTGAAAGAAAAAGTAGTTAATCAGATAAGAACAAATCTCACCCCAAGACATGTACCAGCAAAAATAGTTGCTGTTCCAGATATTCCTCGAACGCGTTCTGGGAAAATAACTGAGTTAGCGGTCAGAGACATTGTACATGGAAAAGAAATTAAAAATAAAGAAGCTTTGGCTAACCCAGAGGCCCTAATCCATTTTGCTAACATACCTGAATTAAGTACAGATTGATAACTTATTGCTTCCAAAAAATGGGCAGGAAAAATGCCATTGCCACTAAAAGTTCTAGCCTTCCTAAAATCATTGCTAATATTAAAATATATTTTTCAACGTCATCAAGGCTTTTGAAGCTTCCCGATGGACCAATTATTTCACCTATTCCAGGGCC
>CACLZW010000028.1 GCA_902611475.1 uncultured Alphaproteobacteria bacterium | reverse complement strand
ACCAATCCTGGGAGCATATTTTATTCTGATTACCTGCTAGATATGTTACCGAATGCATATTTCATAATCGTTAAAAGAGATCCTCGGGATATCTCACCAGAAATATTTACTTCAGAGTACAACATGGAAAACTTTTACTCATATGATGTAAACGAAATAAAAAAATATTTGGATGTTTATTATCAGGTCTTTGAAGCTTTAGTACTAAAGGTACCCGATAGATGTCTTGCAGTATCTTTTAAAGATATTGTTCAAACTCCGGAAGATGTAGTTGCCCGCATTAGTAGGTTAGTAGGTACTAGTCTTAGAGTAGGTGATTTTAAGCAAAATCTTGCTAACTTTGAATATGAAAGTGTATTTAGAAACCACTATGCCGGCTTGAGTAACTGATCCAAATATTAGGCATGCGGCATCTCTGTTATACCGCAAAATAAATTGTATCGCTTTTGAGTGGTAATAATGCCTAAGTTATCCCTTGCTCCTTTTGGAAATCCTTAAGAGTTTCATTTAGTTTAGATAAAAAATCGTCGCACTGATCTGTGGTTGAAATGAGCGGAGGTGCTATCATTAGCCACTCCCCATTTTCACCTTTTGCCGTTTTTCGAGTATAAAGAAGAATTCCATTTTTTATTCCAAGCTCACTTATTCTATAGATAGCCCTTTGATCCATATTGAACATAGATTTAGTCTTTACATCTGAAACTATCTCCACTGCGAGAAGCAGTCCTTTTCCTCTTACATCACCAATAATTGATAATTGCGACGCTAGACGCTCTAAACCTTTTTTTAAATAATCTCCAACAATTTGAGCATTTTCAATAAGATTATCTTCGATAACCTCATTAAGCACGGCATTTGCTATTGCGCATGACAGAGGGTTTGAGGCATAAGTATGTCCATGCAAAAACCCACCGGAGGAAACTACCGGCTCAACTATCTTATTGGGAGCCAGTAACGCGCCTAATGGTGAATATCCAGCACATAAGCCTTTTGCCAAGATGACTAAGTCTGGATCGGATCCCTCCCAATGATCAGCAGCAAGAAATTTCCCCGTTCGACCAGCCCCACTCATTACCTCATCGTAAATCAATAGCACCCCATACCGATCACAAATTTCTCTAACTTGTTTGTAGTAAAAGTCAGGTGCCACCAGTGCACCAGTAGAAAGCCCCCCAACGGGCTCCATTATAAAAGCTAATACTTCTTCTGGATCTTCATCAATTATAGCTCTTTCAAGCTCATCTAAACAAAATCTAGCATAGGATGATTTATCAAAATTATCTGGTACTCTATAAGAAATGGGGGCCGGGACTTTGATCGATACTTTTGTCAAACTTTGAAAGTTATCCTTCATCTCAGAGTCGTCAGATGCTGAAAAAGCTCCCATCGTTGAACCATGATAACTAGGCGCTCGCGCTATTATTTTGTGCTTCTTAGCTTGTCCAGAAGCAAGTGCGTATTGTCTTGAAAGCTTAAATGATGCCTCAATTGCCTCAGAGCCTCCTGATACAAAGAATGCTTGGTCATACTTATTACCCGTTAAATTTACTAAGCTTTTTGCTAAATCTCTGTTAGGTCTGTTTTCAAAAAATGCATGGCTTGCGAAGCATACTTTTTCGGATTGATTTTTTATAGCTTCCAATACTTTTGGGTTAGCATGCCCAATATTGCAGGTAATAGGACCCGACGAGGCATCAAAGTACTTTTTTCCCTCTTCATCATATAGATAAACCCCCTCACCCCTTTCCACTACAGGCATTTTTTTGTTGCCAATATAAAAGGTTTGTATCGGGCCTCCCCTTTCAAGTCTCATAAAAAGCCACCTCTTGTAAAACCCATTTTAAAAGGCTAACTTTTAAATAAGATGAAGTCA
This sequence comes from uncultured Alphaproteobacteria bacterium, assembly GCA_902611475.1. Taxonomy (GTDB): domain Bacteria; phylum Pseudomonadota; class Alphaproteobacteria; order Rhodobacterales; family Rhodobacteraceae; genus CACIJG01. The sequence continues at coordinate 16,200 of CACLZW010000028.1, read as the reverse complement.
TTAAAATTATTTCAATAGAAAGATAGATGTAAATGGTTTACCCAAATATGGACCCCTCGCTGAATAATTTTGTTGAAACAATGGCACCGAAAAACAATAACATGCCATATAATTACGCTCCCCAAGCCTTCAGAGAGTCAATGAAAAAGAAAGTAGCTATGACTACTCTCAATAGGCCAACAACATTAGATGTTCGAGAGCATTTATTTAATACGAAAAACGGAAAAGTAAATTCTAGGATCTATAGACCAAAGGGCGACGATACACGACTTCCTTGTTTAATATACATGCATGGCGGAGGTTGGATAATTGGAAATCTTGACTCTCATGATGGCGTATGTGTTGACATAGCTTTATGTGGAGACTGCCAAGTAATTTCTCTTGATTATGGCTTATCTCCAGAAAATAAGTTTCCAACAGCGTTGTATCAATGCCACGAGATCTTTAAGAAAGTTTTTGAAAATGCTGATACTTTTAATATTGATAAAAACCGACTCTCAATAGGAGGCGACTCTGCAGGCGGAAATCTAGCTCTGTCGACTAATCTCCTTCTTGTAAAAAATGGTGGTCCTCTCCCTTTATATCAATTTCTAATCTATCCATGTGTAGACAAAGACTTTAATAGCTACTCTTACTTAAAGCATTCAGAAGCACCTTTTCTCACAAAAAAAATGATGCTTTGGTTTTTTGATACATATTTGAATGGACCTGACGACTACTCAAATCCATTGGCATTTCCAATTTTAGAGAAGAGTTTTTCTGGAATGCCAAAAACGGTAATATTAAATGCAGAATTAGACCCCTTAGCCACAGAAGGTAAAAAACTAGCTAAAAAACTTATTGATGATGGGGTGCCGGTATTTCATAGAGAGGCCCAATCACTAATCCATGGCTTCATTAGATGTCGCGATCAAAGTCCTTTAGGACAGAAAGTTTTTAAAGAGATAGTCAATGTTTTAAAGTCTTTTCATTAATTAAAGTTTTTCTTTTGAACTAAAAGAAATTGGTTTATTATTTTAATAAATTTAAAAAGGGGGGATTTTGACATGGATCAAAATATACGAGCATCATTACAAACTGCAGCATTATATAATTTTTTAATTATTGTGTTCATTACTATGGTAAGCCAGTCCGTTACATTGATGGCTATAATTTTTGGAGATCTTTCTGGGAAAGAGAGTGCGGTTGCCGCAACTATTGTTCTAATGGCTTTCACAGGAGCATTTGGTGTCTTAAGGCAAATGGGTACCGTACAATTACTGATAGATGAAATGGATGATAAGACTTCAAAGACCAATTATGGAAAAGAGGTGAAAGCTATTCCACTTGGAGTACTAAAATTTATTTTTGCTGGTGTTTTTGTAATCATTGCGATTTTTCAACTACTTGCACTTTATTAAATCTTAATATGATGTGACGAAGGGAACTTCCATAGTTTCCTTCGTCACTCCTAATTATTGACTCTCTAACTATCCGCATTCAAAATAAGGAAAAATGCTGGTGGTTATTGTTCCTATGTCCATACTAAAATTTTCATACACTTTGATAAAAACAACTTTATTTAAGGTTAAGAAATGAAGTTTAAGGGGATCTATACACCTTTAATAGCCCCTTTCAATAGTGACTTTACACTCAACTCAGGAGCTATGGCTTCAGCCATCGACTTTCTGGTGAATGCAGGTGTTCACGGAATTATCGTAGCTGGTACTACGGGTGAATACTACGCTATGAGTATGAAAGAACGCGTGTTCTTAATGAATAGAGTGAAAGAATTACTTAATGACCGTTTACCTATGATTGTTGGAACGGGAGCTATTCGGACAGAGGACAGCATCGAATATGCAAAGCAAGCAAGAATTGCTGGAGCTGATGCAATTATGATTGCTACGCCACCTTATGCTTATCCAACGGGACGAGAGATTGCGCTGCATGCCTTAGCAATCGATAGAGAAGCGAATTTACCTGTAATACTATACAATTATCCAGGGCGAATGAGCGTTAATATGGATGAAGAGACACTTGACCGATTAGGTCGCTCAAAAAACTTTTGTGCAATAAAAGAAAGTTCAGGAGATCCAAACCGATTACATATGTTGGCACGAGATTATCCTCACATATCTTTAAGCTGTGGAATGGATGATCAGGCATTAGAGTTTTTCGCGTGGGGTGCTGAAAGCTGGGTATGTGCTGGTTCTAATTTTGCACCTGAAGCCCATTTAGCTCTTTATAAAACATGTGTAATTGAAGGGAATTTCACTAAAGGAAGAGCTGTAATGTCAGCCATGCTTCCTCTAATGCGAGTCCTGGAACAGGGAGGAAAGTTTGTTCAATGCATTAAATACGGGCTGAATTTAAGAGGGATTGACGCTGGACCTCCTCGGAAGCCCCTACAACCTTTAAATAAAGATGAAAAGCGTGTTTTCGAACAAGTGGTAAATACAATGAATGTTACGATTGATAGAATAATGGGGAGATAGTTATGAGTGAGCTTTTGACATACGAAGAATATAAAAGTCTTGGGGCATCATTAGACTTTCCACAAAGCCCTTTTATTGATGGAAAGTATTATAAGGGATCAGGAGCACTGTTGGCCACACTTAACCCCTCAACGGGCAAGGAATTAACAAGTATTACCACTGCTAACGATAAAGATGTAGATCTTGCAGTTGAAAAAGCAAGGGAGGCATTTGATCAAGGTCGTTGGTGTCGCCTACACCCCTCTGAACGAAAAAATATACTGATAAGGTTATGCAAGTTGTTAACACGAAATCAAAAAGAACTGGCCGTAATGGAGAGCCTAGAGAGTGGGAAACCAATACGAGACTGCGTTCAAATCGATTTACCGGAAACAATACATACTATTAAGTGGCATGCGGAGCTAATTGACAAAATCTATGACCAAACAGCTCCCAGTGGTGACGAAGCGTTATCTATTATACTGAGAGAGCCAATAGGTGTAGTTGCGGCAATTCTTCCATGGAATTTTCCATTATTGATGCTTGCCTGGAAAATAGGCCCTGCTCTTGCTTCTGGGTGTTCAGTTATTGTAAAGCCTGCCGAGCAAACCTCTCTTACTGCTCTTAGAGTTGCTGAGCTAGCTGCTGAGGCAGGAATTCCTCGAGGAGTTTTACAAGTGTTACCAGGTACTGGACCGATAGTTGGCGAAAAACTTGGACGGCACATGGGTGTTGATATGGTCAGTTTTACGGGATCAACAGAAACAGGACGGCTTTTTCTAAAGTACTCCTCAGAAAGTAATTTAAAGAAAACTGTTTTGGAATGTGGCGGCAAAAACCCAGCCGTTGTTTTTAATGATGCAGAAAATCTAGATCTTATAGCGGAACACATAGTCAATGGAGCTTTTTGGAATATGGGTGAAAACTGCAGCGCTATATCTAGACTGATCGTTCATAAAGATATCAAATCAGATTTACTTAAAAAAATAGTGGATCGATTAAGAGACTGGAAAACTGGTGACCCTCTAGATCCACAAAATCACTTAGGAGCACTTATTGACAAAGAGCATTGCAAAAAAGTTTCTAGCTATTTATGTGAGGGAGCAGTTATTGGTGGAAAGATTGATGGCAACTTTGTTACACCTACAGTTTACGAAACAACAAAAGATGACAAAAAAGCGAGAGACGAAATATTTGGGCCAATTCTAAGTGTTCTAGAGGTACAAACAAATGAAGAGGCAATATCACTAGCAAATAAAACAGAATATGGATTAACCGCATCTATTTTTAGTGCTAATACAAGAAATGCCCTTAGAGCAGCAAGAGAACTTAGAGCTGGCACTGTAACAGTAAATAGCTATGGAGAAGGCGATATTACAACACCCTTTGGAGGATATAAACAATCTGGATTTGGTGGACGGGATAATGGTGTTCATGCCCATGAACAATACTGTGAAGTGAAAACGATATGGATCGATCTTACCGACCCAGCATCACAGGATAAGATCGAATGACGGTGCAAGCCGTAGGAACAATACGAAAGGGGCGTAGCTCTAGACGGCTAAAGAGCCAGACAAGAAGTTTTACAATGCTGCCAGCATTACAGCACAGCCTTCCACTAACAGAACCATTAAACCGAGATGAGATCAAACGAATTGATGAGGCCTCCATGGACATCTTGGAAAATACCGGCATTCATTTTAGAGATAAAATTGCTCTTGAAGATTGGAGATCCATTGGGGCAAAGATTGTTGGAGAAACAGTTTTTCTAGATAGATTTCTAGTAAAAGATCTAATTAAATCCATACCCGAGACCTTTACATATCACGCTAGAAACCCAAAAAATAATCTTGATTTTGGAAAAAGTAGCTGCATGTTCGTGCCAATGACGGGAGCTCCATACCTAAGAGACCTAGAAGACACACGTCGTAATCCAACCTTAGAAGATTTAGCAAATTTTCATAAACTTTCACACATGCTTCCCTCTATGCACTCAAGTGCACATCATATAGTAGAGCCCTACGATCATCCTATAAGCCATCGGCATTTACGTATTACATATTCATCCATGCGATACTCCGACAAAACATTTATGGGAATGACAACTAGTCCCAAAAACGCGGAAGATGTGATTAAAATGTGCGATATTCTGTTTGGCCCTGGTTTTATCGACAGTCATCCAGTAGTTACAGGTAACTGCAACGGAAACTCTCCTTTAGTTTGGGATGAAACGATGCTTGGCGCGATGAGAGCTTTTTGCAAAAGAAACCAACCGGTATTATGCTCTCCGTTCGTTTTAGGAGGAGCAAACACCCCTGCATCGGTAGCTCCAACAGTTGCACAACTTAATGCTGAGGCGTTATCGGCTCTGGCGTACACACAAGTTATTAAAAAAGGTGCACCGGCAATTTATGGTCATTATCTTTCTACGGTGTCAATGAAGTCAGGAGCTCCGATGGCAGGAACACCTGAGATTAGTTTAATGAATTTTATGATTGGTCAAATGGCACGTTATTATAAGGTGCCGTGGAGAACATCAAACACATTAGGAGGCGCAAAGACTTTTGATGCGCAAGCCGGCTATGAGAGTGCAACAACACTGATGGCCGTGATAATGTCTGGTGCAAATTATATTTGGCATTCAGCCGGATGGAATGAGGCTGGTATGCACTGTAGCACAGCTAAGTTTATTGTTGATGCAGAGCAATGCGCGATGGCATATCGAATGGCTCAAGGCATTAATTGGGACGACTTTGATGAGGGTCTAAACGCAGTCAATGACATTGGACCCGGCGGTCACTATCTCGGTCATCCCCACACGCTAGAAAACTTTCAACGAGCTTTCTTTATGCCTGAGCTTTTTGATAATAACTCTATTGAGCAATGGCAGGCCGAAGGGTCAATCGAGATTACTGAAAGAGCGCTAAAGTACGCAAAGTCTCTTTTGGCAGATTATCAGGAACCAAAAATCAATGAAACAATCAATGATGAGTTATTGGAATTTATTGCTCTGAGAGAGTCGCAAATTCCCGCCACCGACTCCCTTAATCAGGAGTTTTAATAAAAATGAGATTTCAAGGAAAAAAAGCTCTCGTAACAGGTGCCGCAGGTGGAATTGGCAAATCGCTTGTAAGAAAATTGAGAGCTGAAGGAGCATCCGTTGCAATAACAGATATTACTATTGGTAATGTTGAAGCGGAAGCTCATTTCCAAGGCGACCTTTCTGCTGCTCAGTTCTGCGACGACTTGCCTAATAAAGCTAAAGATGCATTGGGGGGGCTAGATATTCTTATAAACAACGCAGGCATCATTCGAAGAGGAAAAATTACTGAAGCAACGGATGATGACTTTAAATCAACGATGGCCGTAAATATAGAAGCGCCATTTAGGTTATGTCGATCCACAATCCCTATTTTGGCAAAAAATGGAGGTGGATCAATTGTAAATATAGCTAGCTGCTGGGGTTTAAATCCTGGTCCTGATCATCCTATTTACATTATGTCAAAAGCCGCTTTAGCTTCATTTACACAGTGTTTAGGTCGTGATCACGCACATCAAAACATACGGGTAAATGCTGTTTGTCCAAATGAAGTAAATACACCTATGATACGTTCTGGTTTTTCTATTCGTGGTCTTGATCCAGAGAAGGCATTAAAAGAACTCAATGAGTCCGTTCCTCTAGGCCGCATAGCAGAACCTGATGATATTTCAGACGTAATTTTGTTTTTAGCCTCTGATGAAGCTCGTTATATGTGTGGATCTCTTGTCGAAGTAAACGGAGGAAAACCCGTATCATGAGAGAACTGGTAGGTAAGATTGCGTTAGTTACTGGGGCGTCACGCGGAATCGGGCTTAGCACAGCAAAGCTCTTAACTGAAAAAGGTGCCAAGGTTTACACAGCGCAAAGAAGTAAAGGGGAGCATCTTTGGCTTGAGGCTGACTTTAATGACTTGAAAATGCCAAAAAGAATTCTGTCACAGATACGAGACTTGGAAGGGCACCTTGATATTTTAGTGAATAATGCAGGCATTATGCGTGAGGGGAATGCCGAAGAAACAACTGAAACTGATTGGTTTGAGCAACTTCAAATTAATTTAACGGTTCCCTTTCTTCTTATAAAATATGCTCTTCCAATGTTAAAGGTAAGAAAGGGCTCCATTATTAATGTAGGTTCTATAGAAGGTTTAGGAAGCAATCCCCGCCATCCAGCTTATTGTGCTTCAAAAGGAGGACTTCACGCATTAACGCGGGCGGTCGCAGTTGACCATGGACCTGAAGGCGTACGGTGTAATGCTGTTGCTCCTGGCTGGATTAATACTGAGTTGAATGAGAAGTTCATAAAATCTTTATCAGATCCCAAAGTTTTTAAAAATAAAATTGGTGAAATTCATCCCTTAAAGCGAAGTGGAGAACCTCTTGAAGTGGCTGAATTAATTGTTTGGCTTGCATCTGAGAAGGCATCTTTTTTGACTGGTCAAGTCCTGACTGTTGACGGGGGTAGAACCGCAAAATTGAGCTTACCTTAAAATGATAAGTGTTTCCCAAAACCCTGGCCCTTCTGCATGGAACGAGTTGCTTCCCAACAGGAAAACGCTTCCTAGCCTCTTGGGCAACTTAACATCTGATTGGCTTATTGTTGGAGCAGGCTTTGCTGGATTATCCGCAGCAAGAAGGGTTCAAAAAGAAGCGCCAAATGACCGTATTGTCATTTTAGATGCTCAAGGACTTGCCTCAGGACCAGCAGGAAGAAATTCTGGCTTTATGATTGATTTACCGCATGACTTGGCAAGCGATGATTACGGAGGCCAATTAGAAAATGATCGTCAAACTATCAAGCAAAATAGGTTTGCCATTAAGTTTGCAAAAGAGACCGTTGAGGCTCTAGGTCTACCTACGGAATGTTTTAAAGAAATCGGGAAAATAAATGGCGCTGCAACCGCCAAAGGCATGCGTCATAACACTGATTATGCAAAACATCTTTCACAACTTGGCGAAAGATATGAACATTTCGATGCAAAATCAATGAAAGGTATTACCGGAACTAGTTATTATAAAGGAGGGCTTTTTACGCCTGGAACTGTAATGATCCAACCGGCTCTATACATTAGAGCTTTGGGTGAAAAAATGCTTTCTAATAGAGTTCAAATATATGAAACGTCACCGGTAGAAGAACTAAATAAAGTTGGATCTGATTGGCAAGCAAAAACACCCAAAGGTGTTATTACCGCCTCTAAAGTAATTCTTGCGGTTAACGGAAACATAGAGAATTTTGGTTATTTCAATAACTCACTTCTTCATATCTACACTTATGGCTCCATCACACAAAAACTTACGCCTGACCAAATTAAAATTCTTGGAGGCAAAAAAGAGTGGGGGATAACTCCGGCAGACCCTCTAGGCACCACAGTAAGACGTATATCTGGGATTGGAGGGGATAGAATTGTAATTCGTAATCGCTTTACATATAACCCAAATATGAGACCCAACAAATCGATACTTGATAATGTGTTGAGAAGTCATGTCAAAAGCTTCTCAGACCGTTTCCCCATGCTGAAGGATATAAAACTCACCCAAACTTGGGGTGGACACTTAACCCTTTCAAGAAATAATGTAGCAGCTTTTGGCGAACTAAAACCTGGTCTTTTTTCTGCCTGTTGTCAAAATGGGTTAGGTACTGTCAAGGGGACACTTCATGGGTTAGCTGCTGCTGACTTGGCTATGGGAAAAAAAACGCCCCTAGTTCAACAATTGTTAAATAACCCTAAGCCAAAAAAGCTGCCGCTTAAACCTTTGACGAAAATCGCAGTCTCCTCCCGGATAAAGTTAGGGGAATTGCTGGCAGGGAAAGAACTTTAGAAATTAAGAAAATAGATAAGAGGAAAAATAAATGAAAACCGATAAAAATTTAGTGAATATGCCAACCATTGGTTTTGGAACTTATTTAATCCCAAATGAGGAGGCACAGAAAACTATAAAAACAGCACTCATAATTGGATATAGGCATATTGATACTGCTGAGGTTTACAGAAATGAGGTGGGTATTGGGTTAGGTCTTAAAGACACATTCACTCAACTTTCTCTTCAAAGAGATGACGTTTTCATTACTAGTAAGGTTTTTCCTGGAAATCCAAGTTGGGGCAGAGCGCCAAAAAATTATAAGATGTGTCTTGAGGCTTGTGACAGCAGTCTTGAAAGGCTCAATCTTGACTATCTTGATTGTTATCTAATTCACGCACCTTTCTGCAAGGACTTAAGACTAGAGCAATGGCAAGCATTATGTGATCTCAAAAAGGAAGGGAAAACCAGAACTATAGGTGTCTCAAACTATAGCCAGTTACATATTCAAGAGATCATTAATGAAGGACTAGAAGTTCCTGAATATAATCAGATCGAGTTACACCCTTGGTGCCAGAAAGAAGAATTAGTTTCCTTTTTGAAAGAGAAAAATATAAAGGTAGTAGCCTATAGCTCATTAGTTCCCTTGGAGGGATGGAGGGCAAAACCCAATCAAGACAGTGCAAAACCTCAAAGCATGAAAGAGCATGGTGCTGATAATTCTTCTCCGTTTAAGAGAATGTCAAAAAAGTATGGTGTGTCTGAGGCACAGATATTACTCAAGTGGGGACTTCAAATGGGCTTTGTGATTTTACCAAAATCTTCGGATGAAAACAGAATTAGAGAAAACTTTGACCTTTCCTTTCAAATTGATGATTCCGATATGAAAGAAATAAGCACTATGGATAAAGGCGATGGTATTGCATGGCCAAATGGTGATCCTTGTAACTCTGAGTAAATGTAAAATCATTAATTTTACTTGCGTTTTTTCATTTTAAGTGTAAATCCGTTCCACGAGCAGCAACTTTTATCAAAAAACTGGAAAGCATATGGAATTACGAAATATTGCGATCATCGCACACGTTGATCATGGGAAAACGACATTAGTAGACGAGTTACTGAAACAATCTGGAGCTTTTAGAGAGAATGAAGCGACAGTTGAACGCGCTTTGGATAGTAACGATCTTGAACGTGAAAGAGGTATCACAATATTGGCAAAAGCTACTTCAGTCGTTTGGAACGATATTCGATTTAATATAGTTGATACGCCAGGACATGCGGATTTTGGAGGCGAGGTTGAGCGTATACTCTCAATGGTAGACGGAGTAGTACTGTTAGTTGACGCCGCAGAGGGCCCGATGCCTCAGACAAAATTTGTTACTTCAAAAGCTCTTTCACTCGGACTCAAACCTATAGTTGTATTAAACAAAGTTGATAAGCAAGATGCCGAGCCAGATAGAGCGCTAGATGAGGTTTTCGACCTTTTTGCTAATTTAGGTGCAAATGACGATCAATTGGATTTTCCCATTTTATATGCATCCGGACGCTCCGGTTGGGCGGACGAAAGCTTAGAGGGGCCTAGAAAAAATGTTGACAGTCTTTTTAAATTAATTTCAACACATGTTGCTCAACCAAGCCAAATTTCGAAACGTAACGAACCATTTAAGATGCTGGCTACAACACTAGGTGGGGATAGTTTTCTCGGAAGAGTTCTTACTGGACGAATTGAGTCAGGTACGCTCAAAACAGGGCAAAATTTGAAAGCAATAAGCATCAATAATGAGCTCATAGAAAATTTTCGTGTAAATAAAATTTTGGCATTTAGAGGATTAAAACAGCAAGCAATAGATACCGCTGAAGCTGGAGATATAGTATCCCTAGCTGGAATGAGCAAGGCAACTGTTGCAGATACAATAGCAGACCAATCAGTTGAAGAACCAATTCCAGCGCAACCAATAGATCCTCCAACTATTACAGTCACATTTGGAATTAATGACAGCCCCTTAGCGGGTAGAGACGGCAAAAAAGTTCAGAGCAGAGTAATTAGAGACCGTTTGCTAAAAGAGTGCGAAAGTAACGTCGCAATCAAGATGGTGGACACACCAGGCGGTGAAGCCTTTGATGTCTCGGGTAGAGGTGAATTACAAATGGGTGTTTTAATTGAAAATATGAGGAGAGAGGGATTTGAGCTCTCTATTTCAAGACCACGCGTTATTTATAAGGACGTGGATGGTGTTAAAAATGAACCCATAGAGGAAGTTACTATTGACGTCGATGAAGAATTCTCTGGTGCTGTGATAGAGAAACTGTCCACTAGAAAAGGAGAAATGGTTGACTTGAAGTCTTCAGGCTCCGGAAAAACAAGAATTATTGCATTAGTCCCATCGCGCGGATTAATTGGATATCACAGTGAATTTATGACCGATACAAGGGGAACAGGAATATTAAACCGTGTGTTCCACTCTTGGAGCCCGCACAAAGGCTCAATTGCAGGGCGCCGCCAAGGTGTTTTAATCTCCATGGAAAACGGAAGCTCGGTTGCGTATGCTATTTTTAACCTTGAAGAAAGAGGAAAGTTTTTTATTGGGTCAGGAGAGGAAGTTTATGAAGGGATGATTATTGGTGAACATAACAGAGACAATGATCTAGAAGTCAACCCTCTTAAAGGCAAAAAATTAACTAATATTAGAGCCTCTGGTAATGACGAAGCAGTGCGATTGACACCTCCAACAAAGCTAAGTCTCGAGCAAGCAATCGCTTATATCGATGATGACGAGCTAGTTGAAGTTACACCTAATCATATTCGCTTGAGAAAACGAATACTAACTTCAGTTGAAAGAAAAAGAAGTCAAAAAATCGCAAGCTAATAAGTTGTAAATGTTCATTAACTAGACCGCGTAAACACTCGCTTTTTACATAGTTTATATATTGTTGTCTTGAGAAAGATAACTTACACTGTGAATATAAATGCAAGAGGAGTGAACAATGCCCAAAGGTTATTTTATAAGCGCACATAGAAGTACCGCCGATCCCGAGAAAAGAGCTGCGTATCTCAAATTGGCTGGGCCTGCTATCGAAAAATATAATGGAAAAATACTAGCGAGTACGAATAAAATCAAAGTTTTTGAAGATGGGAAAGTAGAACAAACCGTTTTAATAGAGTTTGAGTCATTTGAAAAAGCTGCGGAATGTATTGATAGCAAAGAATACCAAGACGCTTTATCAGCTCTCGATGGAGGTGCTAACAGAGATTGCAGAGTATTCGAGGGACTATAAAATGTACCCAGGAAAACTAGCTAAGAAGTATGAAGATCGACCAGCCTTTATAATGGCTTCAACTGGAGAAACGGTCACGTATAAAGAATTCGAGGCGCGGTCAAACCAACTTGCCCATTTTTTTAGAGAAGAAGGCTTAAAAAAAGGAGACCACTACTCGGTTTTTATGGAAAATAATAACAGGTATCTTGAGTCAAATTCAGCAGGTGAGAGAGCTGGGTTAATTTATACATGTATTAATTCTTATCTTAAAGACGAAGAGTTGGCTTACATATTGGTGAACTCCGACGCCAAAATTCTAATTACATCGATATCAAAATTAGACATTGTTGAAACAGCGGTCAAACAGTGCACTATATTGAAAAAAATACTTGTTGTTGGGGCAGAGGGAGAAAAGTTACCGGATGGCATGTATGATTTTGTGACAGCCATCTCTCGATTTCCCACATCTCCAATTCCAGACGAAAACCTTGGTGCAGCTATGCTTTATTCCTCAGGCACAACCGGACGACCAAAAGGTATTTTGCGCCCGTTGCCCGATCAAAAACCTGATGAACCACTTCCTATAATGGGTTTTTTGTCTAATTTATGGAATTACAGTGAGGATATGATTTATCTCTCCCCTGCCCCACTTTACCACTCAGCGCCCCAAGCTGCGAACAGCCTAGCAATAAGAAAGGGCGCAACAACTGTAATAATGGAAAAGTTTGAGCCGCTTGAATATTTAAGTTTAATAGAAAAATACTCAATTACGCATTCTCAATTAGTGCCAACAATGTTTAGCAGAATGCTCAAACTGAGTGACGAAGAAAAAAATAGGTATGATCTTTCGTCACTAAAATACGCACTTCATGCAGCTGCTCCCTGCCCAGAACAGGTAAAACGACAAATGATTGAGTGGTGGGGACCAATTATTTGTGAGTATTATGGAGCCACAGAGGCCTTTGGTTTTGCTTATTGTGATACAAAGGAATGGTTAGACCACCCTGGAACAGTAGGCAAAATAATGATCGGCGAGTTAACAGTAATGGACGATGAGATGAATGAAATGCCAGTAGGTGAGCCAGGTACTCTTTGGTTTAAACCTGCTTCCGAATTTAACTATCATAAGGAGCCTGAAAAAACAGCAGAAGCCTATTCCGCAGATAAAAGCTTAACTACAGTGGGCGATGTTGGTTATTTAGATGAAGATGGATTCCTTTATTTAACAGACAGAAAAGCCTTTATGATCATATCTGGAGGAGTAAATATTTATCCCCAAGAGTGTGAAGATCTCCTTATATCTCACCCAAAAGTTTTTGATGCTGCCGTTTTTGGTGTTCCAAATCAAGATTTGGGAGAAGAAGTAAAAGCAGTTGTCCAACCCGTTGAAAGCTCCGTTTCGAAGGAGGAACTAGCTAGCGAATTATTAGAATATCTTCACAGTAACCTATCAAGACAAAAAGTTCCACGTTCCATAGACTTCGTCACAGAACTTCCAAGACTTCCAACCGGTAAACTATATAAAAGAGTGTTGAGGGATAAATACTGGGGTGAAGGTAAAAGTCGAATTGTCCAGGAATAGTATTATTTAGGAGAATAAAATATGTATCCAGGAGAACTCGGAAAAAAGTATGCTGATCGTCCTGCTTTTATTATGGCATCGACTGGAAAAGAAGTCACATATGCAGAATTTGAGAGTCGAGCAAACCAACTTGCCCACTACCTGCGATCAATAAATCTGAAATTCAAAGATCATTACGCAATCTTTATGGAAAATAATGACAGATTTTTAGAAGCAAACTCTGCTGGTGAACGTGCAGGTTTATATTACACATGCATAAACTCTTATTTAACCGCAAGTGAGGTATCCTATATAATAAACAACTCAGAATCCCAGGTATTGATAACATCTTCGAAAATGCTTCCAACAGTGATTGAAGCGGAAGACTCTTGTCCCGGTCTTAAGAAGATTCTTGTCGTAGGGGCAGAAAAGCAATCTTTATCCAAAAAAATATTAGATTATGAAGAGACTATTTCGAATTTTCCGACCCATCCAATAGATGACGAATGTCTGGGAACTTCAATGCTATATTCTTCGGGAACAACTGGACGCCCAAAAGGTATATTAAGACCACTACCATTTCAAAAACCAGATGAACGGTTACCCGTATTCAATTTTCTTATGAAATTATGGTCTTTTGACCAAGATAATGTCATATATCTTTCACCGGCACCTTTGTATCACTCCGCACCTTTAGCCGCTGCTAGTTTTGCAATAGGTACCGGCGCAACGACTATAATAATGGAACAATTTGATCCATTAGAATTCTTGAGGCTCGTTGAAAAGTATAAAGTTACCCATTCCCAACTAGTTCCAACTATGTTTTCCAGAATGTTAAAACTATCAGAAAAAGAAAAGGGTATGTATGACCTGTCGTCCCATAAATATGCCATTCATGGCGCTGCACCCTGCCCTGAGAAAGTTAAGTATCAAATGATAGATTGGTGGGGGCCAATCATATATGAGTACTATGGGGCTACAGAGGCTTTTGGCTTTGCATATTGTAATAGCGAAGAGTGGCTTGAACACCCGGGCACTGTAGGAAAGATTGTTTCCGGTGAGTTGGCAATTCTGGACGATAATATGAAAGAACTTCCTAGTGGAGAGCCTGGCACTTTATGGTTTAAACCAACTTCAGAATTTGAATATTTTAATGATCCCAAAAGAACTTCAGAGGCGTACTCCGAAGATAAACAACTAACCACTGTTTGGGATGTTGGTTATACAGACAGCGATGGATATCTATATCTAACGGATAGAAAAACATTTATGATTATTTCAGGAGGTGTGAATATTTACCCTCAAGAATGTGAAGACCTACTAATCCCACACCCAAAAGTTTTTGATGCCGCTGTTTTTGGAGTTCCGAATGAGGATTTGGGAGAGGAGGTGAAGGCTGTGGTGCAACCAATTGATGGAATTAAGGGAGATGAAACGCTTACAAAGGAGTTATTTGATTATCTTTCAGAGCATCTATCAAGACAAAAAATACCGCGTTCGATTGACTACATAGATAAAATACCTAGACTTCCTACTGGCAAGCTATACAAACGACTTTTACGTGATGAATACTGGGGCCGAGGTAGTAACAAGATTGTGAAAAATTGAGTAGCCCGGCTGTGCAAAATATCTTAGAGGTTCAAAAAAAAGCATTTTTGAAAGAGGGGCCACCTTCTTTAGAAAAAAGAACAGATCTTTTGAAGAGATGTGTTGCATTAATTGAGACACATCAAGATAAAATTATAAAAGCATTAAATCAAGATTTTCAAAATAGATCTGTTGATGAAATTAAGATTTCGGAGATCGACCAAACGATACGGAATATCCTCTTTACTATAAAAAAATTAAATAAGTGGATGCAACCACAGAGGCGATTTTCATCACTTGGAACTGATCTACTAGGAGCAAAGAGTTTTTTACAACCATCGCCATTAGGAACAGTGGGTATAATTGCTCCTTGGAATTTTCCTGTGGGTTTAATTTTTTATCCACTTGCATCAATTTTCGCTGCAGGTAATCGCGCTATGGTAAAACCATCAGAAATCACTCCTGCTACCGCCAATATTATTAAAGAGGGTGTTGAAAAATATTTTGATATTTCCGAACTTGCCGTAATAACTGGCGGGCCATCGGTCGGGGAACAGTTCAGTGGCCTAGAACTAGATCACCTTCTCTTTATAGGAAGTAATAGAGTTGCAAAAAAAGTAGCAACTCAAGCAGCAAAAAACCTAGTGCCAACAACACTTGAACTCGGAGGTAAGAGCCCAACGATAATTGGAACTAATGCCAACATGGCGCTAGCTGCTGAACGAATATTATTTTCAAAAACACTAAATGCCGGTCAGATCTGCCTTTCGCCTGATTATATATTCGTTAAGAAAGATGAGGAAAAAAACTTAATTTCAGAATTACAAAAAGCTTATTCAAAATTTTTTCCTGAACCGAATAGCCATAATCAAACCTCAATGGTTAATAAACACCATTTGAAAAGAATGAATAGTTATTTATTGGATGCCACTAAAAAAGGAGCAAAGGTTGAAAGCTTAGGCAAGAATGATGATCTTAATAGAAATATGCTTTCAACAAAAATAGTCACTGAAGTTAATGATGGCATGGATGTTATGAAACATGAGATTTTTGGCCCAGTCCTTCCTATAATGACTTATGACACAATTAGTGATGTTGTTAACTACATAAATAAAAATGATAACCCATTAGGACTATATTATTTCGGCGGAAGCCAATCTGAACAAAACTTTGTTATAAATAACACAAGATCTGGAGGAGTAACTGTGAACGATACAATGTTTCACATTTTACAGTCTAGGCTTCCTTTCGGAGGAGTGGGTCAGTCAGGGCATGGGTGTTTTCATGGATATGAAGGATTTTTAAATTTTTCACATTTAAAGTCCATTTATCACCAAACGAGTATAGATTTTATTCTGGCTATGATACGACCACCGAGAGGCAAAGCCTTTAGTTTACTCTCAAAAATTATGAAAAAGCTTGGATAGAATTTTGGAAGAAGCAGATTTCGTAATAATTGGTGGCGGGTCAGCAGGGGCAGTAATCGCGTCCCGATTGAGTGAA
>CACLZW010000027.1 GCA_902611475.1 uncultured Alphaproteobacteria bacterium | reverse complement strand
TTAGCGCCATCTTTTCTACCTCGATACCAACTTACAGACCGGAAGTAACATCTATTGTGTTACCTTCTTCAAGCATCACATATGCTCTTTTTATATCTCTCTGCTTTCCTAGTTGACCACGAAAGCGTTTTCTCTTGCCTTTTTTTATACTCGTATTGACGGCCTTAACCTTCACTTTGAAAAGCTCCTCTATTGCCTGTTTAATCTCAGTCTTATTTGATTTCATAGCAACTTCAAATACTACTCCACCTACCTCAGAAGCTAATGTTGCCTTTTCAGTTATTATAGGGCGACGAATTATATCATAGTTGCTTTTCATTGAAGCTTTTCCTCCAACTGCTTTAGTGCTGCTGAGGTTATCAATAATTGATCTTTCCTCAGAATATCGTAAACATTTATTCCATTTACACTTAAAACATCCCTATTTGCGAGCCTCTTAGTAAACTTAGCCAAACCTTTAGCCTTTTCTTGATCATCTATAATCAAAAGGCTCTGCCAACCGTATTTATCAAAAATTTTGACCAAATCCTTTGTTTTTTCAAAATTAGTCTTTATTTCATCAACGAATATTACCTTTCCTAAGGTAACTTTACTTGATAGAGCATGCTTTATTCCTAGCTTTCTAAACTTCTTGTTAAGATCGTGGCTGTGACTTCTTGGCTTCGGCCCTTTGTATACCCCTCCTTTTCTAAAAATAGGGGCGTTTCTGTCACCATGCCTAGCACCGCCGGTACCTTTTTGCCTGTAAATCTTGGATTTGGAGTAACTACCCTCGGACCTTGTCTTGACTGAGTGACTTCCCTGTTGTCTTCGCGCTAGTTGCCACCTCACAACCCTGCTAAGAATGTCTTTTCTTGGCTTCAGAGAGAAAATTTCATCTGACAGCGTCACCGCTTTTGCCTTACCTGTATCAATGTTAAGTAGCTCAGCTTTCATCATCTTTTACCTTTTCTTCAACAGGGCTCTCATTTACAGGTGTAGTGGCAACAGCTTGATTTTCTAGGTCTGTTTCATTATTCTCTTTAAAAGCACCCTTAATGGCCGCAGGTGTGGGTGCATCCTTATTTAAAGGTTTTTTTACTGCATCAGATATGGTTACCCAGCCCCCTTTTGCACCAGGCACCGCCCCCCTAACTAATATTAATCCAGCTTCTTCATCGGTGCTCACAACCTCTAAATTCTGTGTCGTAACCTTTCTCGACCCCATATGCCCTGCCATTTTTTTTCCCTTGAATACCCTTCCCGGATCTTGACACTGGCCCGTTGATCCATGAGACCTGTGGGAAATTGAAACACCATGGCTGGCTCTAAGACCTCCAAAATTATGTCTTTTCATCGCACCAGCAAATCCCTTACCTATAGAAATACCAGAAACATCAACGAGTTGACCTTCGACATAGTGGTTTGCAGTGATTTGTGAGCCCACCTCTATGAGGTTCTCGCTTGACACTCTAAATTCCTTGAGCACCCTCTTCACCTCGACTTTCGAGGCTGCAAAATAGCTCCTCATAGGGTTACTAACGTTCTTTGCTTTAGCCAATCCCGATCCTAACTGAACCGCTGTATAACCATCCTTCTCCATGGTCCGTCTAGCAACGACCTTTAGATCATCTAAAAGAAGAACCGTTACAGGGACTTGTCTTCCGTCTTCATTGAAAATCCGAGACATTCCTATTTTCTTTGCGATAACGCCCGTACGCATACGTTTGTTGCTCCTTCTTTACTTCAAAGTTTAATTTCTACGTCGACACCGGCCGCAAGATCAAGCTTCATAAGCGCATCAACAGTCTGCGGGGTAGGATCCACGATATCTAAAAGTCGTTTATGTGTTCGCATCTCAAATTGCTCTCTACTTTTTTTGTCTACATGTGGACTTCTTAGAACAGTATACCGTTCTATTTTGTTGGGTAAGGGTATGGGACCTCGTACTTGTGCACCGGTACGTTTTGCCGTTGAAACAATCTCTTGAGTGCTGGTATCCAGCACTCTGTAGTCAAATGCCTTTAACCTTATTCGTATACTTTGGTTTTGCATCCTACCTTCTCTTTACTTTATTATCTTAGATACAACACCCGCGCCGACTGTCCTACCACCTTCTCTAATCGCGAACCTCAGTTTTTCCTCCATAGCTATTGGAGCAATTAATTCAACTTCGAACTTAAGGTTGTCTCCAGGCATAACCATCTCTGTTCCAGAAGGGAGCTGAACAGTTCCCGTAACATCTGTAGTTCGGAAGTAAAATTGCGGTCTGTAATTACCGAAGAACGGAGTATGCCTACCCCCTTCATCTTTAGTAAGAATGTACGCTTCTGCTTCAAACTTTGTGTGAGGAGTAACAGATCCAGGTTTAACAAGACATTGTCCACGTTCAACGCCATCGCGTTCGGTGCCTCTCAGTAGAGCGCCGATGTTGTCGCCTGCTTCACCTCTGTCAAGCAGCTTTCTAAACATCTCAACACCTGTACACACTGTTTTAGAAGTTTCCCTAATACCTACTATCTCAATTTCATCTCCATTGTTAATCACACCACGCTCTACACGCCCTGTTACAACGGTCCCTCGACCTGAAATTGAAAATACATCTTCAATAGGCATAAGAAATGGCTGATCAATAGGCCTATCAGGTGTAGGTATAGAGTCGTCTACCGCTTTCATAAGCTCAGCTATCTTCTTAGCACCAATGTCTTCGTCTCTATCTTCTAGAGCAGCTAAAGCCGAACCAGAAATTATGGGAATATCATCTCCCGGGAACTCGTAAGATGAAAGTAGTTCTCTCACTTCCATTTCAACTAATTCTAATAATTCTGGATCATCGACCTGATCAACTTTGTTCAAAAAAACAACCAGTGCAGGCACACCAACCTGTCTGGCCAGCAGGATGTGCTCTCTTGTTTGAGGCATTGGACCATCAGCTGCATTAACAACTAAAATAGCACCGTCCATTTGTGCAGCTCCAGTGATCATGTTCTTTACATAATCAGCGTGGCCAGGGCAATCCACATGCGCATAATGCCTCGCATCTGTCTCATATTCTACATGGGCGGTCGAAATGGTTATCCCCCTAGCTTTTTCCTCAGGAGCATTATCGATTTGATCGTATGCTCTAAAGTCACCAAACTGCTTAGTTATTGCTGCCGTAAGGGTAGTTTTTCCGTGGTCAACGTGCCCAATAGTTCCAACGTTGACGTGGGGTTTATTTCGTTCGAATTTTTCTTTTGCCATTTTTTTCTCCTCTTCTCTAGAATTCCTTTTTTTACTCAAGCAAACTTGGCTTGTATTTCTTCAGAAATATTTGATGGTACAGCCTCATATTTCTCAAAAATCATTGTAAACTGAGCCCGTCCTGACGACATTGATCTTAAATTATTGATGTAACCAAACATATTAGCCAATGGCACGAGTGCATTTACTACTATCGCATTTCCTCTCGTTTCCTGTCCGGTAACCATGCCACGACGAGATGTTAGATCGCCAATAATATTACCGGTATACTCATCAGGCGTAACTACTTCAACTTTCATTATAGGTTCTAGCAGCTTTGCTCCTGCCTTTTTCAATCCATCCCTCATAGCCGCTCTAGAAGCAATCTCGAATGCCAGCACACTCGAATCGACATCGTGTTGAGCACCATCAATTAACGCCACTTTAAAGTCGATTACAGGAAAACCTGCCAATGGCCCACTATCCATTACAGATTGTATTCCTTTTTCCACCCCAGGTATATACTCCTTAGGCACTGCCCCTCCTACTATTTTACTTTCAAATGAGTAACCTTCTCCAGGATCGGTTGGAGAAATGATTAACTTCACTCTTGCAAACTGGCCAGCTCCGCCAGACTGCTTTTTATGAGTGTAATCAATTTCAGCTTCATTACTAACTGTCTCTCTGTAAGCAACCTGTGGCGCGCCTATATTTGCCTCAACTTTGAACTCTCTCTTTAACCTATCAACTAAAATATCTAAATGCAGTTCACCCATGCCTTTCATTATCGTCTGCCCGGACTCTAGATCCGTTTCAACTCTAAAAGAAGGATCTTCTGCAGCCAATCTCTGCAATCCAGCAGACATTTTCTCTTGGTCATTCTTAGTTTTTGGTTCAACTGCGATCTCGATTACAGGATCCGGAAATGTCATGGTTTCCAAAACAACCGGTTTAACTGTGTCGCATATAGTGTCGCCTGTTGTTGTGTCTTTTAACCCCGCCAAGGCAATTATGTCCCCGGCATAGGCTTCATCAATCTCCTCTCTGTTATTAGAGTGCATCATCATCATACGCCCAACGCGCTCTTTTTTACCTTTTGTAGAGTTTAAAAAGCTATCTCCTTTTTTTATAACCCCTGAATATATCCGTGTGAAGGTTAGCGACCCAACAAATGGATCATTCATTATCTTAAACGCTAGCCCAGAAAATGGTTGGCTATCGTCTGCTGATCTCTCTATATCTCTCACTTCGCTTTCGTCGCCTGGCTTAAATCCCATGTATGCAGGTACGTCTAAAGGGCCTGGCAGATAATCAATTACTGCGTTTAGTAGAGGCTGCACTCCCTTGTTCTTGAAGGCCGATCCGCAAAGGACGGGCACGAAAGCCATACTAAGAGTGCCCTTCCGTAGAAGATCTCTTAGGGTCACCTCATCTGGCTCTTCTCCTTCGAGATATTTTTCCATTACCGTGTCATCCATCTCTACGGCTATTTCAATCATCTCTCCTCTATACTTTTCAGCAGTTTCGACCAAATCAGGTCTTATATCTTGACATGTCCAGCTTGCTCCTAAATCTTCTCCAGCCCAAGTCCATTCCTTCATGGTGACTAGGTCAATTACTCCTTCTAGGTTAGTTTCTGACCCAATAGGCAATTGAATTGGACATGGAATAGCTCCTGTTCGATCTTTAATCATCTTCACACACTGAAAATAGTCAGCTCCTATTTTGTCCATCTTGTTTACAAAAACAATTCGTGGAACTTTGTATCTGTCGGCCTGTCTCCATACAGTCTCAGTCTGAGGCTCCACACCAGCGTTGGCATCCAACACACAAACTGCTCCATCCAAAACAGCAAGTGATCTCTCAACTTCTATCGTAAAATCTACATGTCCTGGTGTATCAATTATGTTGAACCGGTGTTTCGGCGATAGTGGCTTTTCACCGTCCTCTGTTCTCTCCCAAAATGTTGTAGTAGCAGCTGAGGTAATCGTTATTCCTCTTTCTTGTTCCTGCTCCATCCAATCCATTGTCGCGGCCCCATCATGCACTTCTCCAATTTTATGAGACTTTCCTGTATAATAGAGTATCCTCTCCGTACACGTAGTCTTACCAGCATCAATATGAGCCATAATACCGAAGTTTCTGTAAAGATTTAAAGTATATTCTCTAGACATATTTCTTACTCTTCCATTACCACCTGTAATGGCTGAAAGCTTTGTTTGCCTCTGCCATCTTGTGAGTGTCTTCTTTCTTTTTGACCGCAGAACCACGCGTATTTACGGCGTCTATTAGCTCTGACGCCAACCTATCTTTCATAGTCTTCTCGTTTCTATCTCTTGAAGCTTTTATTAGCCAGCGAATAGCGAGAGCTTCTCTGCGCTGCGGCCTAACCTCAACTGGTACCTGATATGTTGCTCCGCCTACTCTACGAGATCTCACTTCTACTGCTGGCTTTATATTGTCAAGAGCTTCATGGAACACTTCTAGCGGAGGTCTCTTCATTTTGTTCTCAATCTCATCAAAAGCTCCATAAACTATTTTTTCTGACACTGACTTTTTCCCATCAAGCATTAGATTGTTCATAAACTTAGATAGGACCACGTCCTTAAACTTAGGATCAGGTAATATCTCTCTTTTCTCAGCTCTTCTTCTACGTGACATTTTTCATTTTTCTTATTTTGGTTTCTTTGCGCCGTACTTCGATCTGCGCTGCTTTCTGTCTTTAACACCCTGGGTATCTAACACTCCTCTAAGCACATGATACCGAACCCCAGGCAAGTCTTTAACTCTTCCGCCTCTGATTAAAACAACTGAATGCTCTTGAAGATTATGTGCTTCTCCTGGTATATAAGAGATGACCTCATAACCATTGGTTAACCTAACTTTAGCAACCTTACGCATCGCGGAGTTGGGTTTTTTTGGGGTTGTAGTGTAAACCCTGGTACACACACCTCTCTTTTGCGGACAAGCTTGAAGATGCATCGACTTCTGCCTATATGTTCTCGGCTTCCTCGGCTTTCTTATCAACTGTTGTATAGTCGGCATTTGCCCTTAACCTTCCTTAAAATGGATCAACTTAGACCCTTTTTCACAATGCAGAGGATTAACTAACATGTAATCTTGCCTTTTAAATTTTTGAATGTTTAATTACAGATTCAACGAATTTTGCGCGAATTTATAAACTTAATTCGTGGCTGTCAACACCAAATACTACTAAACTTGCGTTGTGTGACTTTTATATCTTCCAATTTAAGTTTTTTCTACATCATCGCCTGTATCTACCACCTCTTCTTCAAGATTTTCTGTCTGGGAACGCTCATTTAGGATTTGTAAATCACGCATAGCAGCAACCTTTCTAATATCTCTTGCTGAGCCTCCAGTTCCAGCAGGGATTAACCTACCCACTATAACGTTCTCTTTTAGGCCTATAAGTTTGTCTTTTTTACCTTGGGTTGATGCTTCTGTTAATACTCTAGTTGTTTCTTGGAACGATGCTGCAGAGATAAAACTTCTTGTCTGCAAACTTGCTTTAGTTATCCCTAATAGGACCGGCCCGCCCTTGGCTGGCTGTAAGCCTTGTTCTATTGCTTTTTCATTTGCCTCTAGAAACTCTGACTTGTCAACCTGCTCACCCTTGAGCAATATAGTTCCTCCACTATCTGTTATCTCCCATTTTTGAAGCATCTGCCTAACAATCACCTCTATGTGCTTATCGTTTATCTTCACACCTTGTAGCCTGTATACATCCTGAACTTCATTGATCATGTATTCGGCCAGCGCTTCTACTCCCATTATTGTCAGAATATCGTGTGGAGCAGGGTTGCCGTCCATTATATACTCACCCTTCCTCACAAAATCTCCTTCTTGAACAGGTATGTGTTTTCCCTTCGGAACAGTATACTCAACTGCTTCGTCATCATTTCCATCAGGCACAACAGCAATAATTCTTTTGTTTTTGTAATCTTTTCCAAAACGCACATATCCATCTTTTTCAGCGATTATAGCATGATCTTTAGGTCTTCGAGCTTCAAATAGTTCCGCAACTCTAGGCAAACCACCAGTAATATCCTTGGTCTTTGCACCCTCTCTAGGGATTCTTGCTAATACATCCCCTGGTTGGATTTCAGATCCATCTTCAACTGACATTATAGCATCGACGGACATTGGGTGAACAGCAGGATTACCATTTTCGAGCCTGACTGGTTCACCAGTTACTTTGTCCACAATTATAATTTCTGGTTGCAAAGAACTACCTTTAGAAGAGGCCCTCCAATCTGAAACTATTTTTTGTGATATTCCTGTAGCATCATCCACATCTTCCCTTACTGACACCCCTGGTATCAAATCAACGAATTTTACGATTCCACCTCTTTCAGCAATTATAGGAAGCGTATATGGATCCCACTCAAATAGCTTGTCGCCTGCAGATATTTTTTGCTTCTCTTTGACAAATAGTTTAGTCCCATAAGAAAGCCTATGAGAACTAAGAGCAACACCCTTTTCATTGCTTATTACAAGCTCCATAGTGCGGCTAGTAACAATTTCCTCACCTTGTCCGTTAGTAAGAATATTGGCACTTTTAAACTCTACCACCCCACTATGATTGGATTGCATAAATGACTGTGATCCACCCTGCGCGATACCTCCTATATGGAAAGTTCTCATAGTAAGCTGTGTTCCTGGCTCACCAATTGATTGTGCGGCTATGATTCCAACTGCTTCTCCAGGATTAACTGGTGTTCCTCTAGCCAAATCTCTTCCATAGCAGGTGGCGCATATTCCATCATCAGCTTCACATGTTAGAGGTGATCGTATCTGTACTGTTGAGATCTCCGCTTTTTCAATTAAATCAGCAACGCGCTCGTCTATCATGGAGCCTTTGCTACATATCACACTATCATCTAATAGACTTTTAATATCCTCGGCTGCCACCCTACCTAAAATCCTCTCGGACAAAGTGGCCACCACCTCGCCATCACTGACTGCTGCCTCACACTTAATCGATGCTTCAGTTCCACAGTCGTTAATTCTAACTATACAATCTTGCGCAACATCAACTAAACGTCGTGTCAGATATCCTGAATTAGCAGTTTTTAACGCGGTATCAGCGAGGCCTTTTCGCGCTCCATGTGTCGAGTTAAAATACTCTAAAACAGATAAACCTTCCTTGAAATTTGCTATTATTGGTGTCTCAATAATAGCTCCAGATGGCTTTGCCATAAGACCACGCATTCCCCCTAATTGCTTCATTTGAGCAGGTGAGCCTCGAGCACCTGAGTGGGCCATCATGTAAACCGAGTTAGGCTCTAATTCAGATCCATCATCACTTTTCTTGGTCGATGAGATATCAGCCATCATTGCGTCCGCGACCAAATCTGAACATTTTGACCATGCATCTACTACTTTATTGTATTTCTCACCCTGTGTAATCAGACCGTCCATATATTGTCTCTCAAAATCTTTAACTTGATCTCTCGTTTCGTTTACAAAATCCCATTTTGTCTCTGGAATAACCATATCATCTTTACCAAAAGATATCCCCGCCCTGAATGCCTCATGGAAACCAAGTTGCATAATCTGATCACAAAATATAACTGACTCTTTTTGCCCACAATGCCTGTAAACAGTATCGATAACTTCGCCAACTTCTTTTTTCCTTAGAAGTCGGTTTACGATCTCAAATGGTGCTTTATGGTTTTTTGGTAGTAAGGCCCCAAGTCTAAGCCTACCAGGAGTAGTCTCAAACCTTTTGAAGAACGTTTCGCCGTCACTATCTATCTGAGCAACCTTTGCTGTGATCTTTGAATGCATATTCACGACACCTGCTTCAAGAGCATGCTCAACCTCGTCCACAGAGGAGAAGATCATCCCTTCACCGATCTGTCCTTCTCTCATTAGAGAAATATAATATAGCCCTAGAACCATATCTTGGGAGGGTACTATGATTGGTTTACCATTGGCAGGCGAAAGTACATTATTCGTTGACATCATTAAAACACGAGCCTCAAGCTGTGCCTCTAAACTTAAAGGTACATGAACGGCCATCTGGTCACCATCAAAGTCGGCATTAAAAGCTGAACATACCAAGGGGTGAAGATTTATTGCTTTTCCTTCAATTAATACTGGTTCAAAAGCCTGTATTCCAAGTCTGTGTAAAGTTGGCGCGCGATTTAGTAGCACTGGATGCTCTCGAATTACCTCCTCCAAGATATCCCACACTTCTGGTCTTTCTCTCTCCACCATTTTTTTTGCCTGTTTTACTGTGGAGGAAAGACCACGAGCTTCTAGTTTTGAATAGATGAACGGTTTAAAAAGCTCAAGAGCCATCTTTTTTGGAAGTCCACATTGATGCAGTTTTAACCCAGGCCCAGTGACAATTACCGAACGACCTGAAAAGTCAACCCGCTTCCCTAAAAGGTTCTGCCTAAAACGACCTTGTTTTCCTTTAAGCATATCGGAAAGGGATTTCAAGGGTCTTTTGTTCCCCCCAGTTATCACTCGTCCCCGCCTGCCATTGTCAAAAAGCGCATCAACTGACTCTTGAAGCATCCTTTTCTCATTTCTGATAATGATATCCGGTGCTTTCAATTCCATTAACCTTTTCAACCTGTTATTCCTATTAATAACCCTCCTGTAAAGGTCATTTAGATCTGAAGTTGCAAATCTTCCACCGTCCAATGGAACCAAAGGTCTTAGCTCAGGCGGAATGACTGGGATGACTGTCATAATCATCCATTCAGGCTTGTTCGAGCTTTCTCGAAAATTTTCAATAAGCTTAAGTCTCTTTATTATCTTCTTAGGTTTAAGTTCACCTGTTGCCTCTTTAAGCTCTTCTCTAAGTTTCTCAGCCTCTGAGTCAACGTCAATCGCCATTAGCATTTCCCTGATTGCTTCAGCACCAATACCTGCTTGGAAAGCATCTAAGCCATATTGATCTTGCGCATCTATATACTCTTCTTCTGAAAGTAACTGCCCCGCCTTCAAATCGGTCAAACCAGGCTCGATCACTACATATTGCTCAAAGTAAAGTATCCTTTCTAAATCTCGAAGGGTCATATCTAGCATTAACCCAATTCTGGACGGAAGTGATTTTAGGAACCAAATATGTGCAACAGGAGAAGCAAGTTCAATGTGACCCATTCTTTCTCGTCTTACTTTTTGCAAAGTTACTTCAACCCCGCACTTTTCGCACGTCACTCCTCTATATTTCATTCTTTTGTACTTGCCACAAAGACATTCATAGTCTTTTACTGGCCCAAATATTCTTGAACAAAACAATCCATCTCTTTCGGGCTTAAAAGTACGATAATTTATGGTTTCGGGTTTTTTTATTTCACCAAAAGACCAACTCAATATTCTTTCGGGTGAGGCAATAGAAATTCTTATCTCATCGAAGCTCTTGAGTGCTTGTGGTTTGCCAAACGGATTCGTTATTTCTTTATTCATTTTTACATCCTATAAAATGTTCAAGTTTGCATCTAGCAAGCAACTAATTAATTTCATCGTCTAACAGCTCTATGTTTAGGCCCAGAGATCTAATTTCTTTTACAAGAACGTTAAATGATTCTGGAATTCCAGCTTCAAAATTATCCTCTCCTTTAACTATACTCTCATAGACCTTTGTTCTACCAGCCACATCATCAGATTTAACAGTTAACATTTCTTGAAGAGAATATGCTGCTCCGTATGCCTCTAAGGCCCAAACTTCCATTTCACCAAACCTTTGACCTCCAAATTGCGCTTTGCCTCCCAACGGTTGCTGCGTAACTAAGCTATATGGACCCGTGGATCTTGAATGTATTTTCTCGTCCACCAAGTGATGTAACTTTAAAATATATTTAACGCCAACGGTAACTGGTCTCGCAAATTGCTCTCCAGTCCTCCCATCAAATAGAATTGACTGAGCACTTTCGTCTAAACCAGCCCTGCGGAGCGCCTCGGTAACGTCGCTCTCTTTTGCCCCATCAAAAACAGGTGTCGCAATAGGAACTCCTTTCTTGACATTGCTTGCAACGGTGAGCAAATTATCGGCAGACAACCCATTAATCTGTTTTTTAATGTCATCACTTCCATATGCATTTGACAATGCATCTTCCAAAATTTTCTGATCATTGCTTTTTTTGAACTCAGAGATTGCGTTGTTAATAGATTCCCCTAATGATTTTGCAGCCCACCCCATATGGGTCTCAAGAATTTGACCAACGTTCATTCTGCTTGGAACTCCGAGTGGATTTAACACCAGATCTACCGTTGTCCCATCTTCCAAAAAGGGCATGTCCTCCTCTGGTACAACTTTCGATATAACACCCTTATTGCCGTGCCGCCCTGCCATCTTATCGCCTGGTTGAAGCTTTCGTTTAACAGCTACAAACACCTTGACCATTTTCATCACGCCGGGTGGTAAATCATCTCCTCTTCTTACCTTTTCCACTTTGTCTTCATAAGAATCATTTGCAATCTGTTTTTGTTTTTCAAATTGCTCTTGTAACGCTTCCATTTTTTTTGCGTCACTTTCTGACTCCAAAGAGAATTTCCACCAAAGTCCCTTGGACAAACTATCGAGTTTATCTTGAGTTATCTTTGAACCCTTAACAGCACCCTTAGGCCCATCATTCATTTTCTTACCAACTAAAAGATCTTTTAATCTCGAATATATATTCCTTTCCAAGATCTCTAAGCCATCGTCTCTATCTTTACTTAGTCGCTCTATTTCGTGTCTCTCATTCTGCAAAGCACGCTCATCTTTTTCGATCCCATGCCTGTTGAAAACTCTTACCTCTACAATAGTCCCATGATCCCCAGGACCCATCCTAAGAGAAGTATCTCTTACATCTGAAGCTTTCTCACCGAATATGGCTCTAAGAAGTTTTTCCTCAGGCGTCATTGGACTTTCCCCCTTTGGAGTAATCTTTCCGACTAGTATGTCACCTGGCCCAACCTCTGCTCCGATATAGACAATACCAGCTTCATCCAAATTTCTTAAAGAGTCTTCTCCTACATTTGGTATATCTCTAGTAATCTCTTCTGGACCTAGCTTCGTATCTCTAGCAGCTACCTCAAATTCTTCAATATGAACCGACGTAAACACGTCATCTTTAACAAGCCTTTCGGAAATTAAAATTGAATCTTCATAGTTATAGCCGTTCCATGGCATAAAGGCGACCAACACATTTTTTCCCAATGCTAGTTCACCCATATCGGTAGAGGGACCATCCGCTATTACCTCCCCTTTTTGAACATGATCACCTTTTTTCACTAATGGTCGCTGATTGATACAGGTGTTTTGATTAGACCTTTGAAACTTTCTCAACCTATAAATATCAACTCCATGATCGCCGAGATCCACTTCATCTGTAACTCTGACGACGATCCTCATTGCATCGACCTGGTCAATCACTCCAGAGCGTTTTGCTACAATTGCAGCGCCAGAGTCTTTTGCTACAACTGCTTCCATACCAGTTCCGACAAAAGGTGCTTCGGCGGTTAATAATGGAACAGCTTGCCTTTGCATATTTGATCCCATCAATGCTCTGTTGGCATCGTCATTTTCCAAAAAAGGAATTAATGATGCTGCCACAGATACCAACTGCTTGGGTGAAACATCAATATAATCAACAGAATCGGACGGATATAACATATAATCACCAAACCTACGAGTTGAGACTAATTCATTCTCAAACGCATCATCCTTATTAAGTTTTGCGTTAGCCTGCGCAATTGTATATTTCATCTCCTCTGTAGCCGACATGTAAACTACGTCGTCTGTAACCTTTCCATTCTCAACCCGCCTGTAGGGCGTTTCAATAAAACCGTATTTATTTACTTTCGCAAACGAAGCTAATGAATTGATCAACCCTATATTTGGACCCTCAGGTGTTTCGATTGGGCAAACTCTTCCATAATGAGTAGGATGGACATCTCTTACCTCAAACCCAGCCCTGTCCCGAGTTAATCCTCCAGGACCAAGTGCAGAGAGGCGTCTCTTGTGAGTTACCTCAGATAATGGATTGGTTTGATCCATGAATTGTGATAATTGGCTCGATCCAAAAAATTCTTTTACAGCTGCAGCAGCAGGTTTAGCGTTAATAAGATCTTGAGGCATCACAGTGTCAATCTCTACAGAAGACATTCGCTCTCGAATGGCTCTTTCCATTCTTAACAAACCAACCCTGTATTGATTTTCCATCAGCTCTCCGACAGATCTGACTCTTCTATTTCCCAAGTGATCTATATCATCGATTTCACCCTTGCCGTCCTTCAATTCCACGAGAGCTTTTATTACTGCAACAATGTCTTCCTTCCTGAGTATGCGAGTTGTGTCTGGTGCGTCGAGATCAAGACGCATATTTAATTTAACTCTTCCCACAGCTGAGAGGTCATATCTCTCTTCATCAAAAAAGAGGGACTCAAACAAATCTGCGGCGGCCTCTGTTGTCGGCGGTTCTCCGGGTCTCATAACTTTATATATGTCTTCAAGAGCCATTTGACGACTAAAATTCTTGTCTGACGCCATTGTGTTTCTGAGATATGGACCAACATTCACATGATCGATGTCCAGTGTTTCTATTTCGGTCACTCCATTATCGAAGAGCGTCTTTAAGTTACCACCTGTTATCGAGCCACTTTTCTGGTCAAAATCGCAAGTTATCTCTTCACCGGCTTCCAACCATATCTCACCAGTTTTCTCATTTATAATATCAGTTGACGCAAACCGGCCGATTATAGATTCGAACGGCACTAAAATCTCCTTAACTGAGTTGGTATCTTCTATTTCTTTGACAAATCTAGGTGTGATCTTTTTGCCTGCTTCTGCTATCACCTCACCTGTTTTAGAGTCAACGAGGTCAAATAATGGTTTAACTCCCCTAAATCGTGATGGGTAAAAAGGAGTCGACCATTTGTTGCCTTCATCTAAACGATACTTAACTTGCTGATAATAAGTCTCGCAGATATCTTCTTGAGTTAAGCCCAATGCATAAAGAAGTGTCGAGACTGGAATTTTTCTTCTACGATCTATTCTTACATAAACCAAGTCTTTGGCATCAAACTCAAAATCAAGCCAAGAACCTCGATATGGGATAATACGACTAGTAAAAAGTATTTTACCAGAAGAATGTGTCTTGCCTTTATCATTGTCAAAAAATACCCCAGGTGATCTATGCATCTGGGAAACAACAACCCTTTCCGTACCATTAACTAGAAATGTCCCGTTAGGGGTCATAAGAGGAATGTCGCCCATGTATACATCCTGCTCTTTAATCCCTTTTACAGACTTTGCCTGACTTACCTCATCAATCTCAAACACTATCAAACGCAACTTTACCTTAAGGGGAGCACCAAAAGTGAGGTCTCTTTGATGACACTCTTCCAGATCATATTTGGGATTTTCTAATTCATATGAAACAAACTCGAGGACCGCGGTCTCATTGAAGTCAGTTATCGGAAATATTGACTCAAACGCGCCTCTCAAGCCTTCTCCTTTTATGGGCTCGGAGCCTTCTCCAGAGTTTAGAAACAAGTCATATGATGATTTTTGGACCTCAATGAGGTTGGGCATCTTCGCAACCTCCCTAATCTTGCCAAAATATTTTCTTATTCGGTTTTTTGTAAAAACATCTTTGCTCATGGAAACCCCTGATCTTTGTTTTTTTGATCTGAACGGGATATTAGATCACTAAATTTCAAAAGCTCTTCCAATTCTTGTGCTCTCCCAAAGCACTCCCGAAAAGAGATTAAGTATTTGTAGTAGGTTACTGAAGTTTGCATCGTTGGCATCAACCTTAAGATAGTTCGACTTCAGCTCCTGCCTCCTCAAGTTTCTTCTTAATTTCTTCAGCCTCGTCTTTCGGCACACCTTCTTTAACTGCTTTCCCACCGGCTTCGACAAGATCTTTTGCTTCCTTAAGACCTAAACCTGTTATAGTTCTTACTTCTTTAATAACATTAATCTTCTTATCACCAGCCGCTTTCAAAATAACATTGAACTCACTTTTTTCATCTCCACCAGCAGCACCATCAGCGCCACCAGGTGAACCGGCAGCTGCTCCAGCCACCATTACTGCGCCACCAGCAGCAGGCTCAATGCCGTACTCATCCTTAAGTATGTTTTTCAATTCAACTGCATCCACCAGAGACAGTTTGGAAATATCTTCTGCAAGTTTTTTTAAATCTGCCATTATTTTTCACCCATTTCTTATTATTTAAAAGTTAAAGGAAATACTATCACTAGTTTCCCCCAATGTTTTCTAAAACGCCTGCGATTGCTGAAGCTGGACCAGTTACGTTTGCTGCCAAATTACCTCCTGGTGCTGTAAGAAGAGCACTTATGCTCGACAACACTTCATCTCTTGAAGGTAACTTTGAGACTTCAGTTACACCATTGGAGTCCAATATCTTGTTGCCCATAGCTCCACCAACAATTTTAAGATTTTCGTTAGTTTTTGCGAATTCAACGGATATTTTAGCTGCCGTCACCGGGTCTTCTGAATACAATAAAACTATTTGATCTACCAGCAAATGCTTCATACCCTCAGGTGGGGACTTTTCTATAGCGATGCGCGCTAATCTGTTTTTCGCTACCCTAACGTTAGCGCTATTTTCCCGCATCTTATTTCTGAGGTCTGACATTTCAGCAACGGTAATGCCGGCATATTTAGCAGCAACGATTATTCCAGAATGCTCAAATACATCCTTTAATTCACTTACCACTTGTTCTTTTCTAGCTCTATCCAACTATTTAACTCCAACGCTTGTGCCATCCACAGTATTTACCGCTTCAGGCTAAAAAAGGATTACTCCTTTAACAAAACAGGTAGGTGAGCTTGACTATACACATATAGTTTCAAAACATTTCTACCTGTCTCAGGCAGGATTTACACTATTAGAAACCCACCATCTTCGACTAAGTATTAGCTGTAATTCAACTAACACTTTTTAAAACACACGAGCTTCTCAACTCGTGCATCTTATCAGTTGACAAATTGACTACTATCTAAAGTGACGCTTGGCCCCATAGTCGAGCTTATTGAGATCCTTTTCAAATATGAACCTTTTGCGCCTGCAGGTTTTGCCTTATTTACTGATTCGATAAATGCTGTAATATTTTCCGAAATTTTTTGTTTGTCAAATGATACTTTGCCTAAGCCTGCTTGGACAACCCCAGATTTTTCCACTTTAAACTGCACTTCTCCAGATTTGGCCGACTTTACAGCCTTCTCAACATCCACGGTTACAGTACCTACTTTAGGGTTTGGCATCAAATTTCTCGGACCAAGCACTTTGCCTAATCTTCCAACAATTGCCATCATATCAGGCGTTGCAATGCAACGATCAAAGTCAATTACCCCTCCCTGAATCGTCTCCATTAAATCTTCTGCACCAACTATATCTGCTCCAGCTTTTTTTGCTTCTTCCGCTTTTTCGCCTTTAGCAAATACAGCTACCTTCATATTTTTACCATTGCCATGGGGTAAAGCACATACTCCTCTAACCATTTGATCTGCATGCTTTGGATCAACACCAAGATTAATTGCGATGTCTACTGTTTCATCAAATTTCGCAGAAGCATTATTTTTGACTAAATTTACAGCCTCATCGAGACTTATCTCCTGCTTGCCTTCGAATGCTTTCTTAGCGTTCAAAAAGTTTTTCCCTGTTTTTACCATTTCCCTATATCCCCTACTTAATCCTTAACTTCAATACCCATAGATCTCGCCGAGCCCAATATTATTTGCATTGCGCCATCAATATCGTTTGCGTTCAGATCCTTCATTTTTGACTCTGCAATTTCTCTTACTTGTTTAGATGTAACGGTGCCAGCAGTTTCCTTTCCTGCTGTAGAAGAACCGGCCTTTAAACCAGATGCCTTTTTTAAAAAAAATGAAGCTGGCGGGGTTTTAATATCCATTGAGAATGACTTATCAACATAGTAGGTAATAACTGTTGGGCAGGGCGCGCCAGGCTCCATGTCCTGAGTGTTAGCGTTAAATGCTTTGCAAAACTCCATAATATTCAGTCCCCGTTGCCCCAGAGCTGGGCCTACGGGTGGCGATG
Source organism: uncultured Alphaproteobacteria bacterium (assembly GCA_902611475.1). Classification (GTDB taxonomy): domain Bacteria; phylum Pseudomonadota; class Alphaproteobacteria; order Rhodobacterales; family Rhodobacteraceae; genus CACIJG01. Next base: position 1,137 of record CACLZW010000027.1, on the reverse strand, counting down.
GGTTGGCTTTTCCTGCTGGAATTTGCAGTTTCAAGTAGCCTTCTATTTTTTTTGCCATGAACTATTTTCCTCTTTCATACATTTAATATCAGTTTTGTTTTTGAACTTGTGTAAATTCTAACTCTACAGGAGTCGCTCTGCCAAATATTGACACTGTAAGTTTCAGCCTTGAGTTGATATCGTCTACTTCTTCAACCGAGCCAGCAAAACCTTCAAATGGCCCATCGGTGACGTTTACCTTTTCGCCTACTTCGAATGCTATCAGAGATCTTGGTTGGTCTCCACCCTCTTCGACTTGATTAATTATTCTAGCGACTTCTGCATCTGGCAATGGAGTTGGTTTGCCATGTGCTCCTAAAAACCCCGATACGCGGTTAATTCCCTTGATTGCGTGATATACTTCCTCACTCATGTCCATCTTCACGAGAACGTATCCAGGCATAAACCTTCGTTCCCTTTGAACTTTTTTCCCCCTACGTATTTCTAAAACCTCTTCGGTTGGCACCAAAACTTCTGATACCTCATTCTCTAGGTTCTTTTGAACAATCATTTCTTTTATACTCTCAGCAACTTTTTTCTCAAAATTGGAAAAAACGCTTACCGAGTACCATCGCATAGCCATTTGACTTATCCACTTGTTTTCTGGAAACCTTTAATGAAAAAAATCAGTTAGTCAACTATTTCGACCACAGTTATGTTTAATTTTTGTCGAATTACGAATCTAAAAATTTAAACTCAATATAATCCTTAGTAAAAAAGATATAATTGAGTCTGTGATTAAAAAGAATGTTGCTAAAATTGCCACCATAATAAAAACCATTATTGTAGTGGTAGTTGTTTCTCTACGAGTTGGCCAAACAATTTTGGACGCTTCCTGACGACTTTGTTGTATAAATTTAAAGATGTTGGTCACTATTACCCTCTTTTCTTTCCTTGTATAGATGCTAGCAAAGAATATTTCAAGTGTCATTTAGTGAAGGTATAAAAGAGCATAGCTCTGGCAGGGGCTGAGGGACTCGAACCCACGACCCTCGGTTTTGGAGACCGATGCTCTACCAACTGAGCTAAACCCCTGCAATACCTGATAACCTTTAACTAAAAAACTTTTAATAATCAAGATACAAGTGCTTTGACTTA
>CACLZW010000026.1 GCA_902611475.1 uncultured Alphaproteobacteria bacterium | reverse complement strand
TCTGAAGGGGCACACAAGAGACATGCGTGTCAATTTTCTTACAACTGTGATGGCAAACTAGAGCTGATTTATGACAAAAAAACCTACAGGAGGATAGTCAAACTTTCATCGATGATATTAAATGGTGCTTTTTCTGATGTAACAAACGGCGCCACATTTTTTCATGCCTCGGAAGTAAGTCCCAGTTGGTCAAAGAAATTTAAAAAGACTAGGAAAATAGGCAGGCATATATTTTACAAAAATTAGCAACATATATTTCAACTCATTAGGATTATCCATTGTTTACTGAAGAATTTAAGAAAAAAAGCCTCCTAGACCTAAGAGGAAAAAAAAAGGCGAACGTAGATCATATTTTAGTAAGAGACTATGTTAGAAAAATAGACATAGGCGCGTTTCAGTCAGAATATGGTTTTAAACAAAGAGTATCTTTCAATGTCATTTTGGAAGTGAATACCGATAATCAACCAATGCATGATAACGTTGATTTAGTATTGTCATATGACAATATAATTGAAATTATTGAGGATGAAATAAGCCAGAAAAGAGTTGCACTGCTAGAAACATTAGCAGAGAAGATAGCTATTTCGTGCCTATGTCTAGATAGTGTGGTTACGGCTACTGTCCGTCTAGAAAAGCTAGATAGGGGTCTGGGAAAGCTTGGGGTTCAGATAAGAAGAACAAAGGTTCAACCCAGTGCATCTAAAACAAATTTGAATTTGCTACATAAGAATAATTTAGTTATCAAGACTAAGATCCCTAATGCTGGCCTGCTATTTATTTCGAATAAGATGTTACAACAAAAAAATATGCGTTATTTGAAGGAATTTATTTCTACCTCAACAATGACTTGGGTCATCTGCCTTTCAGAGATTTATAAAGAGTTCTCAGAAATGAATCCAGAAGCTGATATCGAAATACTAACACTGTCAGTCGCACAAAATGCTTATATGCTCAATAAAAAATTTAAAAATTTAAAATTAGCACGGAGTAGGACCGAGGTAGCTTTTTTGTTGAAAGAAGGTGTTAATTGTCTTTGGTGTCCAACCGATCTCTATAGGTTCTCCAAAAACGATGGGTTTCTTAAAAAAGAATTTGCCCTAGGTATGGCCTGCCAATTGACGAAGAGTCTTTTAATGAAAAAGATTTACTTTTTCAGACAAGATGAATTGTCTGATGTTTTAATAGAAGATATGAATAACATGGGAATTTCCGTTGAGTATTGCTTATAGTAAATTGTTTTAATGGCAGAAAAAGAAAAAATTGTGATCTTTGATTTGGACGGCACCCTTGCTGATACGGCGCCGGCGTTATTAAATGCTGGGAATGAACTTTTAAGGAGTATTGGGAGAAATCCAATAAAGCTCGAACAGTATAAAGGATTCATTGGCGGAGGGACAAAAAAGCAGGTAGAGAACCTCTTGATATCGACGGGAGGTATTCCGGAACGCGGTTTGGATGTCTACTTCAAGTTTTTTCAAGATAGATACTATGAAGATCCTGTTAAGGGTTGTTCTCTTTATAAAGGGGCATTAGAGCTAGTAGAGTTTTTGAAAAGCCAAGGGATAAAATTGACTATATGCACCCAGAAGTTCGAAAGCAGCGCAAAAAAGGTTTTGTATAGCCTCAACATTTATCAATACTTTGATGGATTTGCATATGGAGATAGCACTGGAGTTCTAAAACCCGATCCAAAAGTTTTTTATCATTCTGTAAAAGGGTTAGGTAATGGAAGATATTTTTATGTTGGTGATACTGCAATTGATTTACTTTTAGCAAAAGCGGTTGGTGCAAGATTTTTTTTTCATAAAAGTGGATACGCACCACAAACTGTTGAAAAAGCTGGAATCGACTTTAGTTTTGATAATTTCAGTGAATTAACTAGTTACTTTAAGCAAAGTTTGACTTGAATATGCAATACTTTTTCCCAGAGTTAAACTATCTTCAAAGCGGAGCAGAACACCTTCATACTATCAATGGCGGTAATACTGTCTTTAATTCATTCAGAGTTACTGATAGGGATAAAAGCTCAAAGGTTATCTCTACTTCTGATGTGAAAAAAGAGTTTCTAAGAAAATTTACATCAAAGCCAAATTCAAAATTGGGACTAAACTTCGACACTCCACTTGTTATGGGAATTTTGAATGTTACTCCCGATAGTTTTTACGATGGAGAACAATCCTTTTCAGAAAAACAGTTTGTCGAAAAAGGTCTCAATCTCCTTAAAACTGGTTGCTGTATCTTGGATGTAGGAGGTGAATCAACAAGGCCTGGAGCAAAGGAAGTTGAGTCCAGAATAGAAATAGAAAGAGTAATAGGAGTAATCAAGAAAATTAAACAATCTGTCCCCTCAGCAATAATTTCAGTTGATACTAGAAAGGCAATTGTTGCAGAGAAAGCTTTGCAAGCTGGAGCGTCCATAGTGAATGATATTTCTGGAGGATCATTTGATAAAAAAATGTTTGGTGTTGTAGCAAAATATAAAGCGGGTATGTGTTTGATGCACTCTCAAGGTTTGCCAGAAACTATGCAGAACAAACCTCATTATGAAAATGTCCTTTTAGATATTTATGATTTTCTTAAAGAGAAGATCGCTGAAGCTGAAAGTGCAGGCATATCAAGAAAACGGATTATTGTAGATCCAGGCATTGGCTTCGGAAAAAGTTTCAGCCATAATATGGAAATAATAAAAAAAGCTAGTTTGTTCCTCGGATTAGCATGTCCGCTTATGATAGGGGTTTCACGTAAGAGTTTTATCGGGGAAATCATTAGTGAAAGGCTACCCTCGGCAAGATTATCAGGTTCAATAGCAGCAATGCTGAAAATAGTTAGTAGCGGGGTCAATATTGTTAGAGTGCATGATGTAAAAGAGACAGTGGATGCGATGAAAGTTTGGAGTATTTTTAAATAAAATAAGGTTTACATAAATGGAAGGAAACATATTCGGAACTGATGGGATAAGAGGAAAAACAAATACTTACCCTATTGATCCGGAAACGATATTGAAAATTGCTCTATCAACGGGTCATGTGATTGGAAAAGGTGTAAATTTCCCTAAGGTTATTATAGGTAAGGATACCAGAAGGTCTGGTTATATGGTTGAAAATGCACTAACTGCTGGTTTTATATCTATGGGCTGGGAGGTAAACTTACTTGGGCCTTTGCCCACGCCTGCGGTAAGCTTTCTAACAAAATCCTTAAGAGCCGACGTTGGAATTATGATATCAGCTTCCCATAACCCATACGAAGACAATGGAATAAAATTTTTTGACAAAGATGGTCTGAAGATAGACACAAAAATAGAAGAGCAAATCAGTAAAGAGATTAGGAACAAATCACCATTAGTGAGTCCAAGTGATCTAGGTAAAGCAAGTAGAATAAATGATGTTCTTGGTCGTTATACAGAATTTGCAAAGATTACTATTCCAAGCAATTTAAGTCTTAGTGGAATTAAGATAGTAGCGGACTGTGCCAATGGTGCCGCATACAAGATTTTACCCCAAATTCTAAGGGAGCTTGGTGCAAAGGTTGTGTCAATAGGCGTGACTCCCGACGGTTTTAATATAAATAAAGAGTGTGGTTCGACAAGCCCAGAAAAAGCACAAAAAGCAGTACTAGAAAACAGTGCGGATATCGGAATATGTTTAGACGGCGATGCTGACCGAGTTTTATTCATAGATGAGCAGGGGAAGTTAGCTAATGGAGATATAGTTATTGGGCTTTTAGCTGAAGCTTGGGTAAATAAAAATTTACTGAATAAAAATACAGTGGTTGCCACAGTTATGTCTAACCTGGCCTTAGAGCTATACCTAGAAAAAATAGGAGTACGCTTGATTCGCACGCAAGTAGGAGACAAAAACGTTTCAAAATGTATGAGTAGTCAAAGTTTAAATTTAGGTGGAGAGCAGTCGGGCCACATGATTCTGGCAGATTATTCTAATGCTGGTGATGGATTAATTACGTCATTGCAAGTATTGAGTGTCTTGGTAGAAAACAAAAAAAAAGCAAGTCAGCTCTTCAATTTGTTCGAGCCGTTTCCTCAAACGGTAATTAATATAGATGCTCAGAAATGCAATGATTTTGAAAAAAATGAGCAAATTAGAGATAGGCTGGAAAATGTCCAGAGTTCAATTTCTGGCAAGGGACGTATTCTTATAAGAAGGTCCGGTACGGAAAATGTTATTAGATTAATGGTCGAGCATAGAGAAAAAAATAAGTTGAAAGAGACTATAGCCACTTGCTTGTCTATATTGAAAAAGACTAATTTTTGAAATATCAATGTAAAGCAGTTTGTTATGAATATTAAGCCATTGCTAAAGCCTTCAAGACCTTTCTTTTCTTCAGGCCCATGTCCAAAGAGACCGGGTTGGAGTGCAAAGGCAGTAGATAAAATAGCCTATCTTGGAAGATCACACAGAGCAAAAAAACCGCTGCAACAAATCAAAAATTTAATCAATCTAACGGGTGAAATACTTGAGCTTCCTGAAGGATATAGAGTGGCCATAGTGCCTGGCTCTGACACAGGAGCATTTGAGCTTTTAATGTGGTCACTTTTAGGAAAAAATGAGACGACTATGCTAGTGTGGGAGTCATTCGGTAGCGATTGGGCAAATGATGCCATCAATCAATTAAAACTAGAGCGATGTAAAGTTGACAAAGCTGAGTATGGAGAGTTACCCAAACTTAATGAGGTTTCCAATAGCTCAGATATTTGTTTCACATGGAATGGTACTACCTCTGGTGCACGTGTCCCAAATTCAAACTGGATAAAAAAAAATGATGACAGGTTAGTGCTCTGTGACGCTACTTCCGCAGTTTTTTCTCAGGAGTTAGATTGGGAAAAGCTTGATGCGGTTTCTTTTTCCTGGCAAAAAGTCCTTGGGGGTGAAGGAGGGCATGGTGTTATAGTCTTAAGCCCAAATGCAATAAAACGTCTTTCAACATTTCATCCTGAAAGACCAATGCCTAAAATATTTAGGCTTGTTAAAAATGGAAAGTTGATAGAAGGAGTTTATGAAGGAGAAACGTTAAACACCCCATCGATGTTTTGTGTTGCAGACGCGCTAGATAGCTTGAGTTGGATAAAGGAGATTGGAGGATTAAAGGAAACAATTAGAAGGAGTGATAAAAACTTTGAGTGCTTACAGGGGTGGGTTGATGAAACCCCTTGGATAGAAAATCTAGTTAGTGAGCCGAGCAACCGATCAAATACATCAGTATGCTTGAAGTTTACGGACGAAAGGCTTCTTACACTTAATAAAGATCAACAAGCTGATTTTATTAAAAAATTTGTTGAGCTTCTAGAAGAAGAAAACGCTGCGTTCGATATAAAGGGTCACAGAAATGCGCCACCAGGTTTAAGAATATGGTGTGGGGCAACAGTCAACCGCGATGATATTCAAAACTTATTACCTTGGTTGGACTGGTGTTTTAAAAAAATTATATCAAAGTACTAGGAGATTAAGTGAAAATGAGTAAAGAATATAAGGTGCTTATCTCCGATAAGATTTCACAGAAGGCCATCGAAACTCTCGAAAAAAATAATATAGCATTTGACTACATGCCAGATTGTGGGACAAGTGATTCCTTAATTGAAGTAATTGAACCTTATGCTGGGCTGATAATAAGATCTGCAAGCAAAGTCTCCAAAGAAGTTATTGTCAGAGGAAAAAATTTGCAGGTGATAGGTCGAGCGGGAATAGGTGTAGACAATATTGATATCAAAGCCGCATCGTCCAAAGGTATTGTGGTAATGAATACACCCCATGGCAACGCAATAACTACTGCGGAACATACATTGGCCATGATTTTTGCTGCTTCTAGACAAATTTCTGCAGCTGACCAATCAACCCAAAAAGGAAAATGGGAAAAGTCTAGGTTTATGGGACAGGAATTAACTGGCAAAACTTTAGGATTAGTTGGCGTGGGTAATATAGGTTCTATAGTCGCAGATCGTGCTTTAGGACTAAAACTTAAAGTCAAGGCCTTCGATCCCTTTTTAACAGATGAGAGAGTAAAACTCCTCGGTATAGAGAGAGTTAAGACATTGGAAAAGCTAGTAACTGAAAGCGATATAATTTCGTTGCACATACCGAAGACTGACAAAACCAGAAACATCATAAATGCTTCCTTGATCAAGAAAATGAAAAGTACGGCTATTTTAATTAACTGTGCGAGAGGTGGTCTTGTGGATGAAAAAGCTTTGGCATATGCATTGAAAAACAAATCAATTGCAGCTGCTGCTTTTGATGTATTTGACACAGAACCAGCCCTGGACAACCCATTATTTGGCTTGGAAAATGTCGTTTGCACGCCGCATCTTGGTGCCTCGACGTCAGAGGCGCAAGTCAAAGTAGCTGTCCAAGTAGCTGAACAGATGGTTGATTATTTACGAGAGGGAGCTATTACAAATTCCATAAATTCTCCTTCTATCTCTGCTGCCGAGGCACCATTACTTAAACCTTGGGTAAAAGTCTCGGATGTATTGGGTGGTTTTATAGGTCAGGTTATTGAAACGGGTCTGAAAGAGATAAACATTGAGTACGTTGGTTCAGTGGGAGAACTCAATACGCGACCACTAACTTGCTCGATAGTAGCTTCAATTTTAAACCCTATTGTAGGGCTCGGTTCTGTCAATCTGGTATCTTCTTTAATTTTTGCCCGCGAGCGAGGTATTTTAATTAGTGAGATAAAAAAAGACTCACATGGGGCCTTTGGCTCCTATATTAGAATTCTGGTAAAAACAGAAAGGGCTATGAGATCTGCTGCTGGTACCGTTTATTCTGATGGGAAACCCAGATTTATCCAAATTAATGGCATCGATATGGATACAATGCCACAGAAATTTATGCTATATACTTCAAATTTGGACACTCCAGGTTTTATTGGATTATTAGGAACTACTTTGGGCAAGATGAAAGTGAATATAGCTACTTTTTCTTTAGGTAGAAAAGAAAAAGCCGGGCTAGCGCTTGCTTTATTAGGAATCGATGAGAATATAAACCCAGAGAATTTGAAAGAGATAAAGTGTCTCAAGGGTGTAAAAGAAGCTAAAACATTAAGTTTTGAAATTTGATCAGGTAGTGAATGAGCAATTTAATTATAATAGGTACTCAATGGGGGGATGAAGGAAAGGGAAAAATTGTCGATTTACTTTCTTCTGAAGCAGATATTATAGTCAGATTTCAGGGAGGGCATAATGCTGGTCATACATTGGTTGTTGGCGATGAAGTTTTCAAGCTTTCTCTTTTACCTTCAGGGATCATTAGAGAAAATAAAATTGCTGTAATTGGAAATGGGGTTGTCTTAGATCCTTGGAAATTACTAGAAGAGATTGAGCAATTAAGGTCCAGAGGAATAAAGATTGGTAATGAGAGGCTAATGATCTCAGAGAATACTCCGCTCATATTACCCTTTCATAAAGATCTAGATCTTTTGCGTGAACAAAAAGCAGGGAAAGAAAAAATAGGAACGACTGGGAGAGGAATAGGACCAGCCTATGAGGATAAAGTTGGTAGAAGAGCGTTAAGGGCTGGTGATCTACAAAATACAGATGAAATAAAAAGAAAATTAAAAAACATCAAAGCACATCATGATATTTTGCGAGTAGGACTAGGCAGTACTGTTATAGATGAAGAACACCTTTTTAATGAATTGATGATAGTGGGTAAAAAAATTAATACGTTCATAAAGCCCGTTTGGAAAATTCTTAACGAACAGATTAAAAAAAATAAAAATATTTTATTTGAAGGAGCGCAAGGTTCTATGCTCGATGTAGATTTTGGCACTTACCCATTTGTTACCTCTTCTTCAACAATTGCAGCAGCAGCAGCAATTGGAAGCGGTGTTGCTCATAATAAAATTAAATCTGTTCTAGGAATTACCAAAGCATATACAACTAGAGTAGGAGAAGGTCCAATGCCTACTGAGCTCACTGATAGTATTGGACGCCATTTAGCAGTAGAGGGAAATGAAAAGGGAACAGTGACCGGTAGAGACAGAAGATGTGGTTGGTTTGACGCTCCTCTAGTTAAACGAAGTTGCATATTGAATGGGATAACGAGTCTGGCGTTAACCAAAATAGACGTTCTAGATAAGCTTGAAAAAATAAAGATTTGTACGGGATATAGTGTTGATAAAGAAAAGCTTTTGGACTTTCCGGTTTCTACATCATTAACAAAAAGACTTACGCCAATATATGAGGAGGTCGACGGCTGGAATACTAGCACAGTTGGGATAGAGCAAATTAGTCAGTTGCCTTTAAATGCAAGAGCCTATATCCAAAGGATTGAGGATTTAACTGAATCCAAAGTATCAATTATCTCAACGGGACCAGAGAGAAATCAAACAATTACCATAAACAGACCGTTCTAATTATATGAAAGTATTGAGATGTTCTCTTACAAAATAAAAAAATTATTTGCTATTCTTGTTTTATTACTTTGGTTGCCGATTTACATAGTATTGGTATTAAACATTCTAGCTTTATTTGAGAGACCAAGCTTAATTATAGAGCTTTTAGTGTATGTCATATCGGGTGTTTTCTGGGCACTGCCTTTCAAAGCTCTCTTTAAAGGAATAGGACAACAAACAAAAGAAAAATGAAGAATAAAAGTCAGGTGCCTTTAATGTGTCTAATAAATTGATAAAAACGCTTGAATTAAAAGATGCTGTAACACTCGTGGGAGGTGCAGGCTTTTCCAAAGATCTTCTCTCGAGAAGCTTAGTTCTTGCTCGGGATATAGTAGCAGCTGATGGAGGAGCAAATTTTCTTCCAGCATGCTCAGCACCGAAATATATACTAGGCGATTTAGACTCTATAGTTTCTCCAGAAAAGTGGATTGAAAAAGGGAGTAAATTGATAAAAATGAGCGATCAAGATTCAACTGATTTTGACAAGTGTATATCAGTGATTGGCTCAAAAAAAATTATAGCGTTAGGCTTCATGGATCAAAGGTTAGATCACTTTTTAGCTGTATGTTCATCGCTTGTGAAGAGTAGACAAGTGATTTTTGCGGTTGGAAAAAGAGATGTTATTTTTCACATGCCGAATGATCTTTCTATCAAACTGCCTATTAATTCACGTGTTTCTTTATTTCCTCTGAATGAAATAAAAACAGTTGAGGCAGTTGGCCTGAAGTATCCTGTTGAGAACCTTAAATTCTCTCCTATGGGTAAAATCGGAACTTCCAATATATCAACGAGCGAAAACATAAGAATCTCTTACCAAGGGTCAGGAATGCTTGGTATATTTTCGAGCCGACACCTAGATATTTTTTATAATTCGATGTAGGCTTTTATAAAAACAGCGGAGAAAAAAATTAATTCTAGTAAAAAAATTGCAGCCGCTAAGTCTATGGAATTCATAGACCCTATGAAAATCTTTGGATTAGGTACTGGGTCAACAGTCAATTTTCTCATACACAAAATTCATCGAAATTATATACTGAAAGGCCAGCCTTTAAATGCAGTATCTACTTCTAGGGAAACAACTAACCTTGCTACAAGTCTTGGCATCAATATTGTAGATCTTGATCAAGTTGATGAACTTGACGTCGTTATTGATGGAGCGGATGAAGTTGATCCCGAAAAAAATTTAATCAAAGGAGGAGGTGGTGCGCTTTTGATGGAAAAAATTGTAGCGAGTTGTTCTAAGCAGCTTATCATAATAGTTGACTCCTCAAAAATTGTTTCGAACTTAGGAAAGTTTCCTTTACCAGTTGAAGTAGTTCAATTTGGTTCTGAAAGGATTAAGGCCTCTATAGAGAGATTTTTAATTTCTATGGGGTATCAAATGCCAAAAGTTACTTTTAGAAGAGCTGCTTCAAATAAATATGTTACTGATCAGTACAATTACATTCTTGATTTGCATCTAGATGAAATTCTGGACCCAAACACCTTATCTCTTGGGTTGCTTCAAATTGTTGGAGTTGTTGAAGTTGGTTTATTTATAGATATGGCTTCTAAAGTTATTATAGGTAATGATGATGGAAGCTGTAAGGTAATTTAGGAGACAAGAATGTATGACTTATTTGTTATAGGAGCAGGATCAGGGGGAGTTCGTTCAGCAAGGCTAGCTGCCGCTCAGGGCTTTAGTGTCGGTATTGCTGAGTCCTCTCGCGTAGGTGGTACTTGTGTAATAAGAGGATGTGTTCCCAAAAAGCTAATGGTCCATGCCGCAGAATTCAGCCAGTATTTTAGCGATAGTGAAGGTTATGGGTGGACTATTAAAGAGCAGCAGTTTAATTGGCAACAGATGGTGTCAGCTAGAGATAAAGAGGTAGATAGGTTAGAAGCCGCATATAAAAAAAATCTGGAAAATTCAGGTGTCGAAATTTATAAAAATTTTGCAAAACTGAAAGGACTGAATGAGATTGAGCTAGATAATCAGAAAGTTATAAAAGCAAAACATATTCTTTTAGCAACCGGTGGTAAGCCAAATAAACCGGAGTTCCGCGGTGTGCATCTCACTAAGTCTTCTGATGATATTTTTATGATGAATGATCTGCCAAAAAAAATAATTATATACGGTGCTGGGTATATAGCTTGTGAATTTGCATCAATTTTCAAGGGTTTGGGCGCTGATGTAACATTAGTTTACAGAGGAGAATTTTTGTTAAGAGGGTTTGATCACGATATTCAATTTATGGTAAGGCAAGGACTAGAGGACAAAGGTATAAAGGTTTTACTTCAATCTCAAATTAAAAGCGTTACGAAAATTTCGCAGGGGCTCACAGTGACGTTAGGCGACAAAAGACAATTAATAGCTGATGAAGTTATTTGTGCTACAGGCAGAAAGCCAAATATCGAATTTCTAGGGCTTGAAAAATTAGGTGTTAATTTAAAGGAAGGCGCTGTGCAGGTTGATGAATATCAAAAGACGAATATATCAAACGTTTATGCTATTGGTGATGTTACTGATAGATTAAATCTCACGCCAGTGGCCATAAGAGACGGCATTGCTTTTGTTAACACCGTTTTTAAAAACAAACCAACGGTGCCAGACCATCATTTGGTTCCCAAAGCCGTTTTTACTAAGCCTGAGGTGGGAACAGTTGGTATGTCAGAGACGGATGCAGCTAATGAAGGCATAAAATTTTTGGTTTTTAAGACCGAGTTCAAGCCAATGAAAAATCAATTATCAGGCAACCCACAAAAAACTCTTATGAAAATGATAGTAGAAAAAAAATCAGAAAAAATACTTGGTATCCACATTGTTGGGGATGGCGCTGCTGAACTTATACAAGTTGCTGCAATAGCCGTTAAAATGGGGGCAACAAAAAATGATTTTGATGCAACTTGCGCGGTGCATCCCACAGCCGCAGAGGAACTAGTTACTTTAAATTGATTATACACACTTGAAATTCTAAAATTAATGAGCATTTATACCACAAAACAATTATTTATGTAAAAAGGAAGAACTATGCCGAACGATGATAACGATAACCCTTGGGGTGGAGGAAAAAATTCTGAAAATAAGAGCCCTTGGGGTAGTAGTAACGGCAGTGGTAATAAGGGACCTCAAGATGACAGACCCACATCTATACCTGAAATAGATGATATGGTGAAGAAAGGTCAGGAAAGGCTTAAAGTTCTTCTCGGAGGTGGTGGATCAGGGGGAAAAGGCGGTAGAGGCCAAAAGTCTCCTGGAATAGGAAAAGGTTCATATGGGTTAATCGGTCTAGCGCTCGTTTTGTTTTGGGCTTACGCTTCCTTCTACACTGTAAAGCCAGAGGAAAAATCCATTGAACTTCTACTGGGTGAATACTATAGAACCGGTCAATCTGGACTAAACTTTGCTCCGTGGCCATTCATAACACACGAGGTATTGACAGTAACGAGAGAAAATACAGAGGATATCGGAGTTGGCAATAGGTCATCCAGCCAAGATGAAGGTTTAATGCTCACTGGAGATGAAAACATAGTAGATATTGATTTCTCAGTGGTTTGGAACATTGCCGATCCAGCAAAATTTTTATTCAATTTAGCACAACCACGTGAAACGATACAGGCAGTTTCTGAATCAGCAATGCGAGAAGTTATTGCCAAATCGGAACTTGCCCCCATTTTAAACAGAGATAGGGCTGTGATAAGTGCAGAGGTTAGAACTCTGATACAAACCACTTTGGACAGTTACGATAGCGGAGTAAATATTGTACGTTTGAACTTTGATAAGGCTGACCCACCTGGCGAAGTTATTGACGCTTTCAGAGACGTACAAGCTGCAGAGCAAGAGAAGGATACACTCGAGAAACAAGCGGACGCTTATGCTAATCAGGCATTAGCGAAGGCTCGTGGGGAGGCAGCACAATTAATTCAGGAGGCAGAGGGATATAAGGCTAGGGTAGTTAATGAAAGTGAAGGTGAGGCTGCTAGATTTGTTTCCGTCTATGAAGAATATGTCAAAGCGAAAGATGTAACGAGGAAAAGACTATACCTGGAGAAAATGGAGTCAATCTTCCGCGAGGTTGATAAAGTCATTTTAGATAAAAATGTTGGAGGGGAGCAAGGAGTTGTTCCATATCTCCCACTCAATCAGCTAAGAGCAGGAGGAAACAACTAATGTTTTTACGAATTATATCAATTGGAGTAGCACTTATAGCGTTCATTACATATTCCTCGCTCTTTGTAGTTGACGAACGGCAAAAGGCTCTTGTTTTGCAGTTTGGGCAGGTTGCAGATGTAAAAGAAGAACCTGGCTTAGCATTTAAACTACCCTTTATACAGCAAGTTGTGAGGTATGATGACAGGATATTATCTCTTGACACTATGCCGCTCGAAGTAACACCCCTTGATGATAGAAGATTGGTGGTAGATGCTTTTGCAAGATACAGGATCATTAACGTTGTACAGTTTCGGCAAGCAGTAGGAACTGGCGGTATTGTAACGGCTGAAAGTCGACTTGAAAGAATTCTAAACGCAGCGTTAAGAGAAGTACTTGGTTCTGTAACTTCTAATGCAGTTCTATCAACAGACAGGATCGAGCTGATGACAAGAATAACGGAAAGCGCTAAGATAGAATCGAAAGGTTTAGGCGTTGAAATTGTAGACGTTAGGATAAAACGAGCTGATTTGCCTACACAAAACTTGGCCGCTACATTTAGAAGAATGCAGGCTGAGAGAGAAAGAATGGCAGCTGATGAGAGAGCTAGAGGTCAGGAAGCTGCTCAAATAGTTAGAGCGGAAGCTGACAGAAAAGCTGTTGAGACGGTATCTGAAGCAAAGAAAGAAGCAGAAATAATAAGAGGTACAGCTGATGCTCTTACAACCAAGATTTTTGCAGACGCATTTGGGAGAGATCCAGAGTTTTATGCTTTTACTAGATCGCTGATAGCTTACGAACAGTCAATGACTGGTTCAAATACTACGATGGTGATAAGTCCTAACTCTGAATTCTTTGACTATATAAAGGAAAGTGAAAAAGAGTGATAGAGAAGGTGCTATTCGCATTAGGATCCGTGATAGCATTTGAAGGGTTCTTTTTAGCGATATTACCGAAAAGGTTAAAAAAAACACTCGCTCAAATTTCGATAATCTCGAATAAGCAGCTATCTAGGATCGGATTAGTAATGATGGCCATTGGAATAATTATTATTGGTGTGACAGATATTTAGAATGGAATTACGATGAACGTTTTAAGAAAAAATACTACAGAAAAATTTTACTTTTATGTTTTTTTACCCATTTCTCTTTTTTTAGTTTTATTGCTCAGTTGGCCGGCCAATGGAAAGGGTATGCCGGGTAGTTTTAGTGCTCTCGTGGAGAAATTGAGCCCTTCAGTGGTTAACATAACCACTAGTTCTACTGTTCCAAATAGGCAGGAACTAAACCCACAGCTTCCTCCCGGTTCGCCATTTGAGGATTTATTCAGAGATTTTATGGATAGAGAACAAAACGGGTCACCTAGAAGGCAGCGAAGAGGCACTGCCCTTGGCTCTGGTTTCATTATTTCGGCTGACGGGTATGTCGTAACAAACAATCACGTTATCGAGAACTCTGATCAGATAGAGATTGAATTTTTTGACGGCAGATTAATGGAGGCCACTGTAGTTGGGACTGACCCTAAAACGGATATAGCCCTATTGAAAGTTAAGGCGAAAGATAAGCTTAAGTTTGTCAGGTTTGGAGATAGCAACGAGGCAAAAGTAGGCGACTGGGTTTTAGCTATAGGTAATCCCTTAGGTCAAGGGTTTTCAGTTTCTGCAGGTATTATTTCTGCTAGAGGAAGGGCTTTAAGTGGATCTTATGACGATTTTATACAAACCGATGCGGCAATAAACAGGGGGAACTCCGGAGGGCCTCTTTTTAACATGGACGGTGAAGTCATTGGTGTTAATACGGCGATACTTTCTCCGAACGGTGGGTCAATAGGTATAGGTTTTTCAATGTCATCGGCGGTAGTTGAAAAAGTAATCGACCAGCTTACGACTTTTGGTGAGACAAGAAGAGGTTGGTTAGGAGTAAGAATACAAGATGTTACTGAAGATGTTGCGGAAGCCCTTGGAATTAAAAAAACGGATGGTGCTTTAGTGACTGATGTCCCTGATGGACCTGCAAAAAATGGAGGTATAAAATCAGGAGATGTTATCATTGAATTTGATGGTAAGACAATAAAGGACACCAGAGAGCTAGTTAGGATAGTTGGGGATAGTCCTGTAGGTAAGCAGGTGTCAGTGAAAGTATTGAGGGATGGAAAGGAAGCTTCTCTGTCCGTCAAGCTAGGTCGGTTAGAAGATAACATAGCGTCAAGCCAACCAGCAAGACAAAGGACAAAAAAAGTCGAGTTTGCAGGAATGACTTTGTCTAATTTAGACAAAGAAGTAGCTGATCAGTTTGGTATTGATAAAAATATAAAGGGTGTAGTTATAGTAGATGTAAAAGTCGGATCTGTTGCGGAGGAAAAGGGCCTGAAAAAGGGAGACGTAATTATCCAAATAAACAGGATAAAGATCTCTTCCACAGATGAACTTTACAAACTTAACGAAGAGGCAAAAAAGGCAAACAAAACATCCATACTTATGTTGATACTAAGAAACGGTATGAGAAGATTTATTGGTCTGCCAACTCAATAGTGTGGGTTTATTTTATATTTGGAATAAGTTCGAGAAGTCTTGAGATGTCTCTTATATCATCAGCAATTAGGTGACAGACTTCATTTTCCCTTTGTAGCTGTCCACGTACTAATAAAAACGAAGAGAATACAATTTGATCCCTAAACTTTCTGTAAACACTATTCCAACAAATTATATTTGAGGTCCCTGTTTCATCCTCTAATGTTAGAAACACTGTCCCTTTAGCTGTTGAGGGCATCTGTTTAACAATTACAAAACCTGCAACTGCTGCAAAAGAGTTATTATCTAAAGTACATAATTCAGCACAAGTCAAGATTGCATCTTTTTTTTGAGCATTTTTCATGAGAACAAAAATAGAACATTTTTTTTGTTATTAATAGATTAAATTTAAGATTGTATAATTAAAAAAATAATATTAAGTTCCTTCCCAATGGTTAAAATTACTTACATAGAGTTCAATGGGACCGAACACGTTGTCGATGTAGAAGATGGGCTAACAGTGATGGAGGGTGCTCGTGACAACGATATTCCAGGCATTGAAGCTGATTGTGGAGGAGCCTGCGCTTGTTCCACTTGCCACGTTTATGTTGATAGCGATTGGGTTGATAAACTTCCCCAAAAAGAAGATATGGAAAGTGACATGCTAGAATTTGCCTTTTCCCCCGATGATAAAACCTCTAGGCTAACATGCCAAATTACAGTTACTGATGATTTAGAAGGCTTAATTGTAAGGATGCCCGAAAAACAAATTTAATTTAATAGGTGCCAATATCTGTTCTGTAAAAAATGTTTTCATTTTCTATCTTAGTTAGTGCTTTATACACTATTGTTCTAGCGTCTTTAAGATTTTTGCTTCTTACTGTAAAACTAAAAATTCGTCCCCCAGTATTGCATAATAAGTTATTTTTAAAATAAGTGCCAGCGTGGAATATCTTTAACGCTTTATTATATTTTATATCAACTATGTCGTTGAGTTCACAATCACTTCTTGGATTTTTTGGATATCCTTTTTCTGCAACAATAACTGTGATAGCATTGTCACATGCCTCATTAATAGATAAACTAGATAATTCATTTTTCGCTCCACTAAAATATATATCGAATATCTGAGCACCTAATCGAACACACAGAGCTTGACATTCGGGATCACCAAAACGCACATTATATTCAATGAGTTTTGGCTCTCCATTATTCAAAACTAGTCCTGCATAGAGTATTCCAGAAAACTCATTACCATTTTCTTTCATGTACTCTACTGTTGGCTTAATGATTTTATTCAAGATCTTTTCTAAAATTTTTTTGGTTAGTAAAGGAGACGGCGAGAAGGCACCCATACCACCAGTATTAGGCCCACGGTCATGATCAAAAGCTCTTTTATAGTCTTGTGCGCTTCCGATGTATTTTATTGTCTTATTATCAATAGCAAAAAAGACGCTCATTTCTTTGCCCTCAAGGTACTCTTCAATTATAACCTTACTTTTCACTGTTCCAATTTTTCCCGCAAAGATAGAACTTATAAAATTGTCGGCCTCTTCAATATCGCTTGAAACTAAAACTCCCTTACCTGCAGCAAGTCCATCTGCTTTAATTACGTAGGGTGTAGGTTGTTCTCTCAAAAATTTCTTAGCGTCATCAACTCTTGAAAAAATCTCGTAATTTCCAGTAGGTATTTTTTTGTGCTTGCACATATTCTTGGTAAAGGATTTTGAGGCTTCTAATTCAGAAGCTTCCATGGTTGGCCCAAATACCAATATATTTTTTTCTTTTAGAGCATTTGTAAGACCTTGCTCGAATTGCTTCTCAGGCCCGACTATTACAAGATCAATGGAATGCAGCAAACACATTTCCAGGATTTCTTTATTTGATGTCACATCAATATCAACATTAGTCGCTAATTCGGTGGTCCCGGCATTCCCTGGGCTACAATAAATTTTCGTACATCTTGGATTTTGGGATATGGCCCAAGTCAATGCGTGCTCCCGTGCACCGTTTCCAATAATCAAAATTTTCATTCTCTTTCCAATCCTTTTCGATCATGATACTCATAGGAGTGATTATATAAAGAAATAAAAATCAGTTGTGATCTAAAGGCTATGACAAAAGAGAACATACCGGAATTTACCGTTACGACCCTATCCCAATCGATACGAAATACATTAGAAACGGAGTTTGAATATGTCAGGGTAAAGGGGGAACTCGGCAGGGTTAGCAGACCTGCCTCTGGCCATGTATATTTTGACCTCAAAGATGACAAATCAATATTAGCTAGCGTTGTATGGCGAGGTACCAAACTAACCAAAAGAGATCTAATCGAAGAAGGAAATGAAGTTGTCTTAGTAGGTCGCATATCGTCTTTTTCTGGACACAGCAAATATCAAATAATAGTAGAGGATATACAAGCAGCGGGGATTGGGGCTCTACTTGCAATGTTAAATAAGCGAAGGGAAAAACTTGCGGCTGAGGGTATATTTAGTGAAAAAAGAAAACTATCTTTACCAAAGTACCCTCTTAGTTTGGGGGTAATAACGTCTATATCTGGGGCAGTTATTAAAGATATTTTGAACAGAGTTGAAGCCAGATTTCCTGTAAAGGTTATTATCTTCCCAGTTACCGTTCAAGGAGATAGTTGTGCAAAAGATGTTATAGAAGGAATTAACTTCTTCCATCAGGAAAAAGCTAATACCAAAGGCCTTAGACCTGACTTATTAATAATTGCCCGGGGAGGGGGGTCGTTTGAAGATTTATGGTCTTTCAATGACGAAAGTCTCATTAGAGCCGTATCAGAAGCAAAAATACCCATTATCTCAGCTATTGGACATGAAACCGATACAACACTATTAGACCTTGTTGCGGATGTGAGAGCGCCCACTCCCACAGCAGCGGCAGAGATTGCCTTACCAAATCGAACAGAAATTTTAGGGCAGTTAAATTACCTTTCTATAAATTTAAGAAATAGTGCAGAAAAGATAACATTTTTAAAAATGTCTTTGCTTAATCAATGTTCTGCAAAGCTTAAAAGCCCATACCAAAACCTGAACGATATGAAAAAATCACTTACAATGAACATACTAAAACTCGATAGTATTATTAAAGATGCTTTTTCTGAGATATCTAACGACGTAAAATTATTAGATAAGGATCTATCAGCGAGGCTAAAACAAATTGTCAACTATGTCTCTGATACAAAAAAACGATTAGATTTATTAGATGAGATGGCTTTGAAGCATCTTTGGAATAACTTTAGAAAAAAAACAGAAAATTTTATGGCGGCATCCAGATTGTTAGAGAGCGTAAGCTATAAAAAAGTCCTGTCCAGGGGATACTCTGTCATACGAGATGAAGATGAAAAAATTGTGAGCAGCAAATCTCAATTGAAAAGTGAAAGTGCTCTTACAATTGAATGGGCTGATGGTAAGGTAAGAGTAAGAGCAGATAAGTAGA